>UQDI01000008.1 GCA_900539725.1 uncultured Eubacteriales bacterium
ATTTAATAGAAATAAGCAAACCCAGGAAAAAATTCCTGGGTTTGTCTTCAGTCTGAGAACATGATTAGATGTTCTTTTTTTATGTCAAAAGCGTTTTAAAATATTATTTTAAAACGAAAAACCAAGTTGTAAAAGAATATTTTTCTAAGTGTAAGATATGTCTTGACAATTAAGAAAAGTAAATTGATTTAAATATAATTATTATTGATAAATAACTTTCATATGTGATATAATGTCTTAAGAGGTGGAAGTATGAACGGAAAATATTTAATTAAAACAGCATTTATTATTTTATTAGCATTCACTATAGCTAATGTAGTATACAAACCCATAGCTGCGTATACTGTTCCAGCATTACTTATTGTTGACCTTCTTTTAATTGTTGGTTTATGCACAAGTAAGCCTGAGAGAAAGGAGAAGAAGATTGATGAAAAATAAATTATCACAGTTCTTATTGGACGCAAATGAATGCCTTGTAAAGACAGTTGACATGCTTAGCAAGGACTTTGACTATGTATCGATACTTGCTACTGATACTGACTCTACTAATTATATGGTATCAAAGAGCATAACACGTGTTGGTGAAGGCATGGATAGCGAGAGAGGCTTTGTAGCACGTGTATATAATAATGATTATTATGGTGAAGTATCTTTTGATAAGCTTCAAAGCCCAGAAGAGCTCTCCAAGATGATAAAAAAAGAAATTACTGAAAATTATAAATTTTATAAAGAGAACAATTTCTCTATGAGAAAATATTCTTTAATCGATGAGGAAGAATTTATTAAGGATTTTTCATCTGATTTAGAAATTTCTCTTGATGAGATGAGCGTTCAAGAGAAGATAGATTACTTAACTGATATAAAGGATAAGATGCTTAAAGAGTCTGATCTTGTTGTTTCTGCGAGATCTATGTACATAGAAACTGAAGTGAGAAAGCTTTTTGTTTCTAAAAAGATGTGCTTAAATCAAGCATATACTTTTACTAGCGTTATGGCTGAGGCTGACGTTCAAAAGGACGACGACTTTAGATATGATTACAAGAGCGTAAGCAGATTAGGTGGTTTGGAAGTACTTAAGGAGCTTGACAATATCTATAAAGAAGTGGTTCATAATGCGATTGAACTTCTTGGATCAGAACTTGTTAAACCTGGCTACTATGATTTAATTAGTGCGCCAGACATCACAGGTTTACTTGCTCATGAGGCTTTTGGCCACGGAGTAGAGATGGATATGTTTGTTAAGGACAGAGCTTTGGCAAAGGATTATGTCAATAAAAGAGTGGCAAGTGACATAACTACAATGCATGACGGCGCCACAGCTATTGGCGAATGCTCGAGCTACAGCTTTGATGACGAAGGAACTTTAGCGTCTGACACTGTTATTATTGAAAATGGCATACTTAGAAGAGGTATGGCTGATAAGCTATCTGCAATGTCTTTGGGCGTCAAGCCAACTGGCAATGGCAAGAGAGAATCTTTCAGAAGAAAGGCTTATACAAGAATGACAAATACTTTCTTTGAAGGCGGCAAGGACAGCGTTGATGATATGATCAAGTCCATTGACTACGGATTTTTGCTTGACGGCATGAACAATGGTATGGAAGACCCTAAGAACTGGGGAATTCAATGTACTGCCATGAAGGCGATAGAGATAAAGGACGGTAAATTAACTGGAAAAGTATTTAGCCCAGCGACATTAACAGGCTATGTACCTGATGTGCTTGAGTCTATATCCATGGTTTCTGGAGAAATCGAAATGAATGGCTCTGGTTACTGCGGCAAAGGCTATAAGGAATGGGTTAAGACTTCAACTGGTGGCAGCTACTTAAAGTTTAAAGGGAGATTAAGCTAATGGATAGAATTAAAAATATTATCGATATAATAAAAGAAAATAAAGAGATCTCTGATTTTAAGTTAATTAGGAAGAAAACATCTAGCAAGGAGCTTTTCTTAATAAGAGATGCTATAGATATGGACAGAAGCGTTGAGACTGATGACGTGAGTGTGACTATATATGCTGATACTGAAGAAGATGACAAAAAATTTAGAGGAGACTCTTCATTTAACACTGCTCCATCGGATTCAGACGAAGAAATTGCAAGAAAAGTTGCTCTTGCTTATGAGAGAGCAAAATTTATTAAGAACAAGCACT
This sequence comes from uncultured Eubacteriales bacterium, assembly GCA_900539725.1. GTDB lineage: Bacteria > Bacillota > Clostridia > Tissierellales > Peptoniphilaceae > Fenollaria. Next base: position 2,153 of record UQDI01000008.1, read on the forward strand.
TTCCTTTAGCTGAAGGTACTGAATTAGTAGATGAAAAGGCTTATATAGATGAGCTTGAGACTATAAAAAAGGTGAAGGACATAGTTTACAAAGACTATGGAACTAAATCTAAGATAAACTCATGCGAAATCTTTGTTAATAATATAGAAGAAAATCTTGTGAACTCAAGGGGCTGCGACTGCAAGTCTAAAAAGAGCGAGATAATTGTTGAATCAATTGCTGATGCGTGTGGTGAAGCAGGTTCGATTGAAGTTTACAGAATGTTTACTTTTTCTAAGCTAAATGAAAAAGAATTTGAAGAAAATATTTACGAAGAGCTTAAAGAGGCAGAGGACAGAGCTATGTCTAAGCCAGCTGAGCCAATCGAAGCAGTTGATGTAATCGTCACTGGTCTAGATGTTCCAGCCTTCTTTAACTTTTATAATTATCAAGCAAGCGGCTCTACTCACTATATGAAGCTAAATAAGCTAAAATTAAATGAAGAGGCGCATAAAGGTGCTAAGGGAGATCTTGTAAATATCACTCTAAAGCCTGAAATTGAAGGCTCCGTTCACAATAGCAAATACGATAGTGACGGCGTTAAGCTAAAAGAAACGCAAATATTTAAGGACGGCAAGATGATAAATGTAGCTGCTGGACAAAGATTCGCCTCATACATGGGCATTGAAGCTACAGGTAATTTAGTAAATATCAAAGTAGCTCCTGGCTCTATGTCAATCGATGATATGAGAAAGACTAGACACCTTGAGATAAAGAGTTTCTCAAGCTTTCAAGCAGATGCTTCTATAGGTATATTTGGCGGTGAGTTTAGACTAGCTAAGTACTTTGACGGCAAAGAGACAAAGATCATCAACAACGGCGCTTTTTCTGCTAACATCATGGAAAAAGGCTTAGATATGTATTTTTCTAAAGAGATGATGCATATAGATAATTACTATGGACCAAAATATATTTTAATTAAGGATGTGAACATAGGATAATGTCATACAAAGAAGATTTTATACATTTAATGCTTAAATCGGACGTTTTAAAGTTTGGCGACTTCAAGACTAAGTCTGGAAGGATGAGCCCATACTTCATTAACACTGGATTTTTTAACAATTCTGAAGAGATAGCTAAGCTTGGCGACTTTTATGCCAAAGCTTATATGGACAATATTAAATTAGATAAGCCTTTGTTATTTGGCCCAGCATATAAGGGCATACCGCTAGTAGTTTCTTGCGCTGTAAGTCTTTACAAGAACTATGGCCTTGAAATCGGCTACTCATTTAACAGAAAAGAAGCAAAGGACCACGGTGAAAAAGGTATATTTGTTGGAGAGACTCCAAGTGCTGACTCTGATGTAGTCATTATCGAGGACGTAATCACTGCGGGAACTGCTGTTAGAGAGTCCATCGACATACTTAAACATTATGACGCAAAAGTTAAGGCGCTAATCATCTCTGTTAATAGGATGGAGAGAGGTACTGGCGATAAGTCAGCTATTCACGAGCTTGAAGACGACTATGGCGTTAAAGTTTATTCGATACTTGATATAAAGTTCATCGCTGATTACTTAAGAAATAAAGAGATAGATGGCAAAGTATATATAGATGAAGAGATGTACGCAAAGATCATGAAGCATCTTGATACTTATAAGGAAAGATAATGCAGATAGAGAATAAAAATCTTGAGACGGCTATAACATTTGTAATTCTAACTTTGACTATGCTATTGACCAGGTACTTAGGTGCTTTTGCGATGCCACTTGTACTTGGCGCTTACCTAATGAACTCAATCGCGAACAAGGACTACAGCTCAATATACTTATACATGGCTTCACTTGGCGTTTTGGCAATATTTTTAGAGCCGGTCTTCATATTTGAAAAGGCCATACTTGGACTGCCATTCTTAATAATTGCGGTTAAGCTGATTAAAAATAATATGAGGGGCGACAAGCTGCTTATAGCCATGACACTAACTTTGGTTGTCTCGAGCATAGCATATATAATAGTTTTAAGAGAGTATTTCGATATAAATCTCATCGAAAAGTTCAATGCAAGGCTCGATAAGCAGATGGCGCTCGTTAACTCATACGAGGGTGAATTGGTCTTTGACAAGGACATGGTCATGATGGCGTATCAAGAGTTTAAGAAATACTTAGCAAGCACTGTGTTTTTACTAGCTTTTGTATCGGCCTTCATAGCTTTAAAACTGCCTCATTATATAATCAGAAAAAGAGGCGACGTCAATATAACAGAGCCATTCTTAGAGGCTTTGAAGCTAAAGAAATCAGCATTTTACTTAATGCTAACAATCTTAATTATATTTATGCTAACAAACTTAGGTATAAATCAGCTTATAGTTGACAATATATCCTTGATGATATTCATGAGTTTTGCTATACAGGGTCTATCCTTTGTAATGTTCTTATTAAAGATACGCTACAAAAAGAAGACGGCGGCAAATTTTTACTTTGCATTTTCAATATTTTTTGTAGGAATTATGTTTTTCATGAATATTATATTCGGCTTTATTGATGGAACTACAAGTATAAGGGGTGCGTAAAATGTTCAAAAAAATCGAAGCATACGTTAAAGAAAATTTAATAGAGGTAATTTTTGAGCTAGTTCTTGTCATAATGCTCATGATACTAAACATCATCATCGGCTTTATCGCACTTGTCATATTTGTCTCACTGCACATTAGGTTTTTACAAAACTTTGAAGACCAAACTACACTTAGACAAAAGAACTTTGAAAATATCGAAGAGACCATCGACTCATTAACAAAGCAAGCGGTATTCAAGATGCCATTCCCTATGGTTATAATTAAGCAAGACGGTGAAATTAACTGGTATAACAGTAAATTTATAAAGATGCTAGAAATTGAAGATGAGCCTGAGAACAATATACTTGACGCTATATCCTCACTAAATCTTAATGAGATATTAGGAGCAGGCGATGAACCATTAAAGATATTATACAGAGATAATTATTATCAAGTTTATGTAAATAAGGTAAAATCGAAGGATAGCAAAGACAGGGAAATGCTTCTTCTTTACTGGATTAATAGAACTGATCTTAAAGAAGCGAAGGACACTATTGACAAGGAAAAGATAGCGACTATACTTCTTTACATCGATAACCTTGATGAAGTTAAAAGCAGTGTTGAAGACAGCCTTAGAGCGACTATCACTGGCAATGTTGAGACTGAAATTATTAACTACTTCAATGGCTATGATGCGACTGTTAGAAAATATGATGACGACAGATATTTAATAATTGCAAATAACGAAAATCTTCAAAAGATTATACAAAAGAAGTTTGATATACTTGACAAGGTTCGTGATTTAAAGGTACAAAGCATAATACCACTAACTCTTTCAATTGCGACGACTACTGATGGAGAGACGCCTCTTGAGCAATACGAAATCGCTAGAAATACTATGGACATAGCTTTAGGTAGAGGCGGTGACCAAGCTGTTCTTAGAAGAGGGCACAATTATGAGTACTTTGGCGGAAAGTCGAAGGCTGTTGAAAAAACTACTAAGGTTAAGGCAAGAGTCGTTGGGGGCGCGCTTAGATCACTTATTGATGATGCATCAAACGTAATTATCATGCCTCACAAAAATGCGGACATGGACGCGATTGGCTCAGCCATCGGCGTAGTGAAGCTTGTTAGAATGAGAGGCAAAACTCCTTATATCGCACTTAACTCAGTCAATATGAGTATTAGAAATATCATGGCAAGGATAAATGAAGAAGAAAGCCTAAAGGGTGTTGTAAAGCCTGAGGGGGAACTTATTGGCTTAGTCGATGAAAAGACTTTACTAATAGTTGTCGATCATCACAAGAAGTCCATCTCCGAGGCGCCAGATTTAGTCGATCAAATAAAGGACAGAGTAGTAATTGACCACCATAGAAGAAGTGGCGAGTTTATTGAATCGACTGAACTTGTATTCTTAGAGCCATATGCATCGAGTACGGCTGAGCTTGTTACAGAGCTATTCACATATATGACTGACAATGTAGTTTTAAGTAAATTCGAGGCAGAGGCACTACTTGCGGGCATCACTGTTGATACAAAGAACTTTACTGTTCAAACTGGCGTAAGGACATTCGAAGCGGCATCTATGCTTAGAAGGTTCGGAGCTGACCCAGAAGTAGTTAAGAAGTACTTTAAAGAAGATTACTTAGTTATTAAGAATAGGGCTGACATAGTTAGACAGTCTGAAATATTTATGGACGATACCATCATAGGTATACTTGAAGATAAGGTTGATAACTCAATACTTATAGCGGCACAAGCGGCTGATGAGATGCTAAGCATCAATGGCATGAAGGCATCTTTTGTTGCGGTTAAGATCTCAAATAACGAAACGCATGTGTCAGCAAGATCACTTGGCGAGATAAGCGTACAATTGATTATGGAAAAGCTTGGTGGCGGCGGACACTTGAATCAAGCCGCAACTAGGATAGACTTGTCAGTTGATTTGGCTGTTGAAGAACTAAAGAGAAAAATAAAAGAATATAAAGACGAAGAAAATGAATCTAAGAAAGAAGAAGGTGTTAAATAATGAAAGTTATACTTATAGAAGACGTTAAAGGCCTTGGCAAAAAAGGTGAAATGGTTAATAGCAAGGATGGTTATGCGAGAAACTTCTTATTTCCAAAGAAACTTGCTCTAGAAGCAACAGATGAGAACGTTAAACAATGGAAGGAAGAGCAAGCCGAACTAAAGGCCAAGATTGAACAAGAGACTAAAGAAGCAAATGCAATCAAAGCAGATATAGAAAAGAAAGTCTTAAAGATGAAGGCTGAAGGCGGAGCGACTGGCAAATTATTTGGCGCAGTTACTTCACAAGACATACAAAAGGCTTTACTTGAAAAATTTGGCCTAGATATCGACAAAAGAAAGATAGAGATGAAGGAAAATATCAAACAAGCAGGTGTATATACTGTCGTTCTAAGACTATATCCACAAATCACAGCTAATTTAAGAGTTAATATAAGTATATAGGGGAGTACTATGGAAGTTTTAAGAGAATTACCTAACAACTTAATAGTTGAGCAGGAAGTTTTAGCTAATGCTATGCAAAATAAGACTGCTGCTGTCAAGGCCATTGAAGGACTTAATGAAGGGGATTTTTATAATGATCTTCATAGAAAGATATTCAATGCGATTAGGACTTTATTCTCTTTAAACAAGCCCATAGACCTATTGACAGTAACAGAGACACTTGAAACTAGTGAGAATGTTGATGCTGAGACCATAAAGTACATTGCGAGCATCTATGCAAATAACGAAGGACTTAGCTCAAACCAAGATACTTATATAGATATACTTAAGGAAAAGTCTATACTTAGGAGCCTTGCAGAATTTTCAGACGAGATCAAGGCTTTGTCGCTTGAAGATAAATCGCCTGCTAAGAACGTTCTTGAAAAGGCAGAGAAAGGACTTTTTGAAATCTCTCAAGGAGGACTAAGAAACTCATTAACTGCTCTTGATGTAATTATGAGCGATACAGTTCAAACAATTATGAAGAGGGTTCAAAACAGAGGCGAGTTAAGCGGTGTAACTACAGGCTTTACTGATCTTAACTCCTTATTAGGTGGCTTCCAAAAGTCAGACCTAGTACTATTAGCGGCGAGACCATCTATGGGTAAGACAGCTCTTGCGGTTAACCTTGCTGTAAACGCAGCCAAAGCGGGCAAGAAAGTCGCTATGTTTTCACTTGAAATGAGTAAGACGCAAATCGGCCAAAGAATATTAGCCTCGTTCGCGCAAATGAACTTATCGAGTCTATTTAAGGGCGAGCTTGAAGGGCAAGATCTTGTCAATCTGATTACTGCATCGAATGAACTATCAAAGTACAGTCTTCATATCGATGACACGGCAGCCATTTCACTAATAGAGCTTAAGGCAAAGCTAAGAAGACTTAAGATGGAAGAGGGCCTAGACTTAGTTATTGTCGACTACTTACAACTTATGACGACTGGCGAAAGGATCGAGAATAGAGTTCAAGAAATTTCACAAATATCGAGGGGCCTTAAGGTCATAGCGAAGGAGCTGGATGTACCAGTCTTAGCACTTTCACAGCTATCGAGAGCCTTGGAGCAAAGACCAGACAAGAGGCCAAAGCTATCTGACCTTAGAGAGTCAGGTGCCATAGAGCAAGATGCCGACATAGTTATGTTCCTTTACAGAGACTACGTTTATAATAAAGAGACAGAAAATCCAAATCTAGCAGAAGTGATCGTTTCGAAGCACAGAAACGGTCCTATTGGCGTGGTTAACTTAATCTGGAAGGATGAGTACACAAGGTTCTTTGACGTTTCGAACAAGGCTTATGAAGGATAATGACTATAGGATAAAGCCACTCGAGCTCGAAGACGCCTACAGGTTTAGAGGCTGGGAGCGAGGTAACTATTACCTCTTAAACGATTACGACTTCATCTATGAAGAGGACTGGGAAGTAAAAGCGTGGCTCAAGACTAAGAAGGGCTTCTTTAAACGCTACTTCGCCATTTATTATGATGACAAGGCCATTGCCTACATCGGTTTAAAAAAGATAAATTACATATTAAGAAGCGCAGAACTATCCATAGTTATGGATGTCCGCTACCAAAACCATGGTCATGGCTATGCTATATTAGAAGAATTTTTGACTTATGCTTTCACTGATTTAAAGATGAGGAGTATATGGCTGGACGTAAACGCCTTTAATGAGAAGGCCATACACTTATATAAAAAGCTAGGCTTTACAAAGAAGGCCTACTACTTAGATACATACAACATTCAAGACATTGATAAGACTAGAGAAGAATACATAGAACATCAAGATGAGTTTAGAGAAGATGGCAAGGAGCTTTTGTCATTTGTCTACACTTACGAGATAAAGAGAGGTGAGTTTTTTGAGCTTCACGCTAGAGAAAATTAATTCAAATTTATTAGATACAAGAGTTAATAACATATTCATAAGCGAGTTTATGCCGCAAGCGGATGGTACCTTTGTCAAGGTATATCTCCTTGCTTTAAGATTTGCTCAAGACGATGACATAGAGGCGAGCAATGAAAAGATAGCCGAAGTTTTAAAAATTCCTGTTATAGATGTCGCCAATGCGTGGAGATTTTGGAAATCGGTTGGCATAGTTGACTTCGAGGACGATGGCCTTAGCTACAACTTTGATGTCATCTTTAAAGACTTAAAAGCGCTATACCTTGGAGGTGCTTCTTCAGATAAGAGCGCAAGCAGCGTGAGTCAAAATACTTTTGATGACGAGATTGATATTGATGAAGATGATTTAAGCAGCGACACTAAATTAATTATAGAAGTAAATAAGGATGAAGGCGTTAAAAAGATGTTTCAAGACGTCGCTCACATCGTTAGAAGGCCGCTTAACACTCAAGAGAAGATCAAGATTATCAAGTGGCTTCGTGACTACAACATCAGCTGCGAGATGATATCACACGCTTACTCATACGCTTATGATATACTTAAGAAGAAGTCACCAGCTTATGTTGAGACCATCATCATGAACTGGTACGACAAGGGCTACACTAACCTTTCTCAAGTGATGAGCGATTTTAACGTGATGAACGACAGCCAAAGAAATTACAATAAGCTTATGCAGTCACTAGCAATGCCATTTAAAAATGTATCTGATTTTGAAAAGAAGATCATAGATAAGTGGTACGATGACTTTGATTATGGTAATGACATCATCTTAAAGGCTGCCGAGAACTTTATATATACATCAAAACCTTCTATAGCCTACCTCGACGCAATACTTGAGGCGTGGCACAAAGAAGGCATAAAGACTGTTGAAGACGCTGAGAGAACGAATGAGTTATATAGATCAGACAGAAAGACTAATAATACTAAGAAGCCAAAGGCGAGGGCAAAGGACTTTGATGAGAGAGAATACCCAGACGACTACCTAAGCGATACCTATGAAGGCAATTGGAGGAAGTAGCATGACTTTGTTAGATGATGTTTATAGACAAAAAGCAAATATTAAGAACATTAGAGAGAGGGAGAGAAGCGAAAGGGTCCAATCTATATACAAGAACTACCCAGATCTTTTAAGCCTTGAGCATGAAAAGAATGCCGTTCTTAATGATTTTGCATCTATGAATTTTACAAATTATGAAGATATTAATAAAAAGATACTAAATATAGAGGCGAAAAAGCAAAAGCTTATAGATGATTATGGTCTTGCAGATGCTTTCAAGGTGCACTACGACTGCGAAAAATGTAAGGACACTGGCATTTATCAGTCGAAGAGATGCTCCTGCATTGACGAGATGCTTAAGGAAAAAATGCTTGAGACGAATGAACTCAATACTGAGATGAGAGAGAAGAGCTTTGAAAATTTCGATGCCAATATATTTACAGACGATGTAAGAGATGAAATGCTTGAGATAAAGAAGAGTCTTGAGGATTATGCAGACAATTTCACTTATGAACACAAATCCATCTTCTTTTTTGGTGATGTGGGTACGGGCAAATCTTTTATGGCGGTTTCACTTGCAAAGAGGCTTATAGAGAAGCTTGTCAATGTTACATACATCGGCTCTTATGAGATGTGCCAAACCATAAATGAGGCTATATTTAAGGCAGATGGCGATGCAATAACGAAGAGAGATCTCTTTTACAACACGGACTTTTTAATCATTGATGACCTTGGAACCGAGATAGACACACAGATTAGCTCAAAATCCATACTTGATTTGATTAACTATAGGCTAGGTAAAAACCTAAAGACGCTTATCACAAGCAACTTAAATGTTGACGCTATAAAAGAAAAGTACGGCGAGAGACTATCGTCAAGGATACTATCGAATTACTATATATATCGCTTTAAAGGACGCGATTTAAGATTAAGATAAGGAGTGATTTTATGCTAGATATAAAAAGAATCAGAAAAAATCCTGAAGAAGTTTTAGAAGCTTTGAAAAAGAGACACGGAAGCTTCCCTATCGAAGAGCTTCTTGAAGAAGACAAGAAGAGAAGAGAGCTTCTAACAGTTGTTGAGACTATGAAGCAAAAGCAAAATGCGATTTCGAAGGAAGTGCCTAAGCTTAAGAAGGCTGGCGAAGATGTTAGCAAAATCTTTGAAGAGATGAAAGAGCTTTCAAATGAAATCAAAGATTATGATGCAAAAGTTAAGGAGATTGACGAGAAGATAGCTGACTATCTACTAAGCATACCAAACGTTCCTAACAAGGATGTTGTCTTTGGTAAGGATGATAGCGATAACGTCGAAGTAAAGAAGTATGGCACGCCAACTGAGTTTGACTTCGAGCCAAAAGCTCACTGGGACTTAGGAACTGACCTTGATATACTTGACTTTGACAGAGCTGGTAAGATAGCTGGATCAAGATTTTCTATATTCAAAGGTGATGGAGCAAGACTTGAAAGAAGCTTAATTCAATTCATGCTTGATCTTCATACGCTTGAACAAGATTACACTGAGATGAGTACACCGTTTATGGTCAATAGAGCATCGATGCTAGGTACAGGACAATTGCCAAAGTTTGAAGACGATATGTTCTACTTGCCATCAAAGGACTTTTTCCTTGTGCCAACAGCTGAAGTACCTCTAACAAATATGCTTAGAGACGAAATTGTTGACGTGAGCGAATTGCCTATAAACATAACTGAGTACACACCATGCTTCAGACAAGAAGCGGGCGCTGCAGGTAGAGACAACAGAGGTCTTATTCGTAATCATCAATTCGATAAGGTTGAACTTGTTAAGTTTGTAGAGCCAGAAACAAGCTACGACGAATTACAAAAGCTATTAGGAGATGCAGAAGCAGTGCTTCAAAAGCTTGAAATACCTTACAGAGTCGTTCAACTATCGACAGGGGACCTTGGGTTTTCATCTGCAATGACATATGACATCGAAGTTTGGATGCCAAGCTATGGTAGATACGTTGAAATATCAAGCTGCTCGAACTTTGAGGACTTCCAAGCGAGAAGAGCCAACATTAGATATAGAAATGAAGATGGCAAATTAAACTTCGTTCACACACTTAACGGCTCAGGTCTTGCAGTAGGAAGAACATTTGCGGCACTTGTAGAAAACTATCAAAATAAAGATGGGTCGATCACTATACCAAAGGCACTACAAAAGTACTTTGGCAAGGACCGCATAGTTAAAAAAGAAAAATAGCTTAAAAGAGTAAGCTAAGTAAAACTATTAGTTAAGCAAAAAAAATTAAAATAGTCAAAACAAATAGAGAAAGTAAAAATGCTAAACAAAGCAAAAATGCAAACTTGGCAAAAAAGATAAAGAAGGCAAAATAAGTAAAGAAAGCTAAAAATTAAACAAAGCAAAAACAAATTAGAGCTATGTATATCACTTGATACGCATAGCTCTTTTAATTTATATTGATTAGAATCTAGTCTTCATTGACATAAGCCTTCACTATCTCACCAAAGTAAACGTGGTGAAAGTCATGCTCTGGATAATTCTTCTTAAGTATGTCTTGATCGATAAAGCCTTCCTCGTGCAAAACGCCTGTATAAACTTTTCTGCAGACGAAAACCATCTTCGCTTCTTTAAAGTAAACACTGCCATCACTAAAGACAGGCGTCAAAGACGTCTTTGCAAGCTTATCTTCATCGCGGCCGCTGTGAGTGCCGAGATACATTAAGTCCTTTTTGTACGCCGCATCAAAAAAGCTTAGCGTGTAATAATCATTCTTATCAACGAAGGTCCTCGTATACCTTTGCGGTCTTAAGTAGATGACCGATGTAGGCATATCGCCGTTCCATATAGCGCCCAAGTGGCCCCATTGCGCAGTCATCGTGTTAAATGACTTCTCATTACCAGCGCTAACAAGCATCCATTCTTTGCCGATTAGCGTCATCGGATTAAATTTTAACTCCTTCATATCAATAGCTTTTAAGCTCATACCATCACCCCTTATATGAATTATATCACAAAGAGCATGAATATATTACTTAAAATTTACATTGCTAGTCTAGAAAAATATTTTTCTTTGTGTTATAATAATCTTTGGTGAGTATATGAATTTATTAGTCGAAATATTTTTAGTGTTTTTCAAGATAGGCCTCTTTAGCTTCGGCGGTGGCTATGCTATGATGCCGCTTTTTGAAAAGGAGATTATCAATGGACTTCATTGGATAAGCTATTCTGACTTTATAGACATAGTTGCCATAGCACAAACAACGCCCGGACCTTTCGCGGTTAACTCGGCTACCTTCATCGGCAACAAGCTAGCAGGCTTTTGGGGCAGCGTTGTCGCAACACTTGGAGTGACGCTACCGAGCTTTATCATCATGAGCATAATATTTTTGACCATAAACAAGTTTAGAGACTCAAATGCAATCAAAGTATCGATTAGAGGCATAAGACCAGTTGTTTTAGCGCTTGTCTTAGCGGCAGTTGTTACCATTGGCAAGGGCGCCATCATCGACTACAAGTCTATAATCATAGCCATCGTTGCCTTTGTCTTAGTTAGAGTCAAAAAGCTTAACCCCATACTTCTTATGGCTGTGGGCTTTTTAGTCGGCATAGTGCTTTACAGGTGATGATATGAAGATACTTGATTTATTTTTTACATTCTTTAAGATAGGTGCCTTCACATTGGGAGGCGGCTTTCCCATGCTACCAATAATTGAGCGTGAGATAGTTACAAAGAAAAAGCTGATGTCAGACGAAGAGTACATAGACTCGATAAGCCTTGCGCAAACAGCACCAGGGCCTATCGCAGCAAACATCTCGATACTAGTTGGCTACAGGATATATGGTTTTTGGGGTGCAGTCGCTGCATTTTTTGGCGCGGTACTGCCAAGCTTTATGATCATACTAGTTATATCGCACTTCTTTATGGGCGTGCAAGACAGTCCATATGTGCAAGCAGCCTTCAAAGGTGTTAGACCAGTTGTGTGCGCACTAGTATTTGCAGCACTTGTAGGCTTAGTTGAAAAGGCCCACCTAAACAAATTCGAGTACGCAATAAGCATCATAGCTTTTTTAATAGTAGTGTTTTTAGATGTCAATCCCATCTTCGTCATTATTGGCGGCGTTGTGATTGCCTTAAGCAAAGATAAATTTATTAATAAATAGAAATAGGAGGTTATTATGGATTTATTTGAAGAATTAAAAGTTGAAGTAAAAGAAAAACATCCATCGATTGTTTTTCCAGAAGGTGAAGATGAAAGAGTTTTAAAGGCTGCTTTCAGATTAAAAGAAGAAAATATCTTAGAACCAATAGTTCTAGGCAAGAGAAGCGAGGTAGAGGAAACTGCAAAGGCTATAGGCAAGGACCTTGCTAATATCAATTTCATCGATCCAGCTGAAGCTAAGGACATAGATGAGATGGCTCAAAAGTTCTTTGAAAGAAGAAAGGGTAAGATCACTCTAGAAGACGCAAAGGCGCTACTTCTTAAGGACGTTAACTACTTCGGAACTATCTTAGTATATATGAATAAGGCAGATGGCCTTGTATCAGGAGCTGCACATGCAACAAGCGATACAGTTAGACCAGCACTTCAAATCATTAAGATGAAGGAAGGCTACAAAAAAACTTCAGGCGTTTTCGTTATGGTTAAGGGCGACGAAAGATATATCTTCGCTGACTGCGCCATAAACATCGCACCTGACTCAAATGACATAGCAGAAACAGCTATACTATCAAATATAACAGCAAAGAACTTCGGAGTTGATCCAAAGATCGCTCTATTAAGCTTCTCTACAAAGGGCAGCGCTAAGTCAGACGAAACAGAAAAAGTTATTAAGGCACTTGAAATAGTTAAGGAAAAAGACGCATCCATCGCCGTAGATGGTGAGCTTCAATTCGACGCAGCCTTCGTACCAACAGTTGCTGAAAAGAAGGCAAAGGGCTCAGACATAGCAGGCCATGCGAATGTATTCATATTCCCATCACTAGAAGCAGGTAACATCGGATACAAAATCGCACAAAGACTTGGCGGCTACGACGCTATAGGACCTATACTTCAAGGCTTAAACAGCCCAGTTAACGATTTATCAAGAGGATGTAACTCAGACGACGTTTACAAACTTGCTTTAATCACAGCAAAACAAACATTTTAATGATACTCGTAATGGCAGTCGACGCCAAATGGGCGATTGGCTACAAAGGTGATATGCTAACAAGGATACCCGAGGACCTCAAACACTTTAAAGAGATGACTATGGGCGGCGTCTTAGTCATGGGACGAAAAACCTTCGACGCGACAGGCGCACTTCCTGGCAGAGAAACAATCATCGTATCACGCTCACTTAAGGAGATGCAGGGAGCTCACATTGCTCACAGCCTTGACGATTTAAGAGAGATGATAAAAGAAAAATTCTCAGATAAGAAAATCTTCTTAGTTGGCGGCGCGAGCCTTATAGATCAGCTCATAGATGAGGTGGACGAGGCAGAGATTACTTTTATTAAGAAAGACTTCGAGCCTTATGACACAGTTATGAGGAACTTGGATGAAGATGAGGCATTTGAGCTAGTTCAAACAAGCGAAGAATATGCTTATCAAGATATGAAATTTGAGTATAGAAGATACAAAAGAAAATAAGGAGACAATGTTCTCAATTAAACGAACCAAGGAAATATTCTAAGGTTCGTTTTGTTATGTGGTATAACATATGTTACAAAAACAAATAAAAAAAGAGAGGTATTCTGATATAATAGGTTTGACAACAAAAAAACCAGAAAGGAGCCTCTCTCATGACAATTATAACAGAAGAAATGCGTTTTCGCAAGAGATTATGCGATTATGCCTTAAAATATGGAGTAACAAAAGCCGCAAGACGCTACCATACAAACCGCCAATTCGTTTACAGACAATTAGCAAAATACGATGGAACAGTAAGAAGCCTAGCGCTTAAGTCAAGAAGACCACACAATAGCCCAAATGCACACACAGAAGAAGAACTTAAACTAATAAAAGATATGTATAGAAGAAATGGTATCTATGGACTAGCAGAAGTATACGTTAGATGCTTAGCAAAAGGCTATACAAGAAGCTTTTGGAGCATGTGTAGACAAATACGTGTAAAAGGATACAAAAACGTGGAAAAGCGCCGTAAAAGCTATACAAAGTATATAAAACTAGACGGCAAATATCCAGGAGATAAAGTGCAAGTCGATATAAAACACGTTCCACAAGAGTGTATAAAGTTTCCAGCATATGGATATAAATACTATCAAATAACAGCAATAGACGAATTTAGCAGAAAAAGAATACTAAAAATAGTTAAAGAAAAAAGCACATACGAAACAAGTAAATTTTTAATAGAACTAGAAAACAAATTAGGATTTAAAATAAACACAATACAAGTAGACAACGGATATGAATTTGTAAACGATGGCGACAAGACAGACAAAACAAGCGCATTTGAAAAAGTTGCACAAAAACTAGGAATGAAGATTAAAAGGACAAGACCATACTCACCATGGCAAAATGGGAAAGTAGAAAGAAGCCATAGAGAAGATAGTAAAATAGTGTATAACAGAAAAACATTTACAAGAGAAAAAGATCTAATTAAGCAAATAAATAAGCATCAAAATAGATATAACAATACAGCTAAAATATCATTAAACTTTAAAACGCCAAACCAAATTGTAAAAGAATATTTTTCTAAGTGTAACATATGTCTTGACAATTAAGACCAAGGAAATATTCTAAGGTTCGTTTTTTGATGTAAAAATATTCTATATGTGATATAATTAATGTATATATCAATTTTTAAGGAGAGTATTATGGCAGAGATTAGAGAGAATAACGAGACGGCTCAAAGAGCTGAGCTATATAGGAAGATCTGGTCCATCGCAGACGATGTGCGCGGCGCTGTCGATGGCTGGGACTTTAAACAATACATACTAGGCATACTTTTTTATCGCTTTATATCAGAGAATATCACAGAATTTTTTAACGTGGCAGAGCACGAAGCAGGCGACCCAGACTTTGACTACGCTCAGATAAGTGACGAAGAGGCAGAAAAGTATTTTAGACCAAATACAGTTGAAGACAAAGGCTTCTTTATATTGCCAAGTCAATTATTTGAAAATGTCGTTAAAGATGCGGGCACTAATGAAGACCTGAACACAGACCTTGCTAATATTTTTAAAGCCATAGAAGCAAGTGCCATCGGTTTTAGGTCTGAAGATGACATAAAAGGACTTTTTGAAGATGTTGACACTACTAGTAATAAACTTGGCGCAACAGTTGCCGAAAAGAATAAAAGGCTTAGAGATATTTTAAATGGTATAGCCAGCATAAACTTTGGTCGCTTCGAAGATAACGATATAGATGCCTTTGGTGATGCCTACCTTTATTTAATCTCGAACTACGCAAGTAACGCAGGAAAGTCAGGCGGAGAATTTTTTACGCCACAAACAGTTTCAAAATTACTCGCAAGACTTGTTATGCAAGGCAAGACAGCCATAAACAAGGTGTATGATCCTACATGTGGCAGTGGGAGTCTACTTTTACAAATGAAAAAGCAGTTTGATGCACATATCATAGACGAAGGCTTCTTTGGTCAAGAGATAAACATGACAAATTTTAACCTTTGCCGTATGAATATGTTTTTGCACAATGTTAATTACAATAACTTTTCTATCAAAAGAGGAGACACTTTATTAAATCCGCTTCATAATGATGAAAAACCATTCGATGCCATAGTTTCAAATCCGCCATACTCAATCAAGTGGGTTGGTGACAAGGATCCGACACTGATTAATGACGTGCGTTTCGCACCAGCAGGCAAGCTCGCTCCTAAGTCATACGCTGACTACGCCTTTATTATGCACGCACTTAGCTACCTTTCAAGCAAGGGCAGAGCAGCCATAGTCTGCTTCCCGGGTATTTTTTATCGTAAAGGCGCCGAAAAAACAATCCGTAAGTATTTAGTTGACAATAATTTCATAGACTGCGTTATACAGCTGCCAGAAAACCTTTTCTTTGGCACATCCATCGCCACTTGCGTTTTAGTTATGGCGAAGAATAAGACAGAGAACAAAATTTTATTCATAGATGCTTCAAAAGAATTTAAAAAAGAAACAAATAACAATATATTAGAAGATAAAAACATTGACAATATTTTAAACGAGTTTGTCGATAGAAAAGAAGTAGAATACTTCTCGAGATACGTCGATGTTAAGGAAGTGGAAGATAACGACTATAACCTGTCAGTTTCTACTTACGTTGAAAAAGAAGACACTAGAGAGAAAATCGATATAAAAGTACTTAATAAAGAGCTAGAAGAGACCGTTAAAAAGATTGATGAGCTAAGAGCTTCGATAGATGCAATAGTTAAGGAGCTTGAAGATGAGTAAAATAGAAAATAACAATTTTTTAGTTTATAATTTACCAGATGAGAATATAAATATAGACGTATTTATAAAAGATGAAGACATATGGGTAACTCAAAAAACTATGTCTGAACTTTTTGGTATAGATAGAACTGGTATAAGCAGACACTTAAAAAACATATTTTCTGAAGGAGAATTAGAAGAAGATATGGTATGTGCAAATTTTGCACATACCACTGAACATGGTGCAATTCAAGGAAAAACACAAGTTCAAACATCCAAGTACTATAATTTAGATGCTATAATTTCTGTTGGATATAGAGTTAATTCTAATAAAGCAACAAAATTTAGAATATGGGCGACATCAGTTCTTAAAGAATATATGCAAAAGGGATTCGTTCTTGATGACGAGAGACTTAAGCAAGGAGAAAGAATTTTTAAAGAAGACTACTTTAAAGAGCTTTTAGAAAGAGTTCGCTCAATAAGAGCTAGCGAGAGAAGAATTTGGCAACAAATTACAGATATATTCGCAGAGTGTAGCATCGACTACAATAAAAATTCTCAGATTACAAAAGATTTTTACTCTATGGTACAAAATAAGTTTCACTATGCCATAACTGGGAAAACTGCAGCAGAGATAATAGATACTTCAGCAGATTATACTAAAAATAATATGGGTCTTATGACATGGAAAAATGCACCAAATGGAAGGATATTAAAATCTGATGTAACTGTAGCAAAGAATTATTTAAGTGAAAAACAAATAAAAAAATTAGAAAGACTAGTAAGCGGTTTTTTTGATTATATAGAAGATTTAATAGATAATAAGAACACCTTTACAATGGAAGAGTTTGCAAATAGTGTTAATGAGTTTTTAGAATTTAGAAAATATAAGATATTGAATGATAAAGGAAAAGTAAGCAAATATGATGCTGATCAAAAAGCTAAAAATGAATATGATGAATTTAATAAGTATCAAAAAATTATATCTGATTTTGACAAAAATATTTTAAAAAATTCAGCTTTAAAGGAGTTAAGTGATGAATAATATAAATCTTTTAAGATTTAACTATAATTTTATAGCTCAAAACAATTTAGTGTTAAACGAAAATACAGTTGTTCGGAAATTTCGAACAGCTGCTGAAGCTAATTCAATTTTAAAGGAGCAAAACTATGAGTAAAATAGATGAAATGCTAAAAAATGAAAAAGTTGAATGGAAAAAGCTTGGGAAAGTTTGTGAATTTAAGAGAGGAAAGTCAATAACTAAGAAAAATGTTAAGGAAGGAAATATTCCAGTTATCGCAGGAGGACAGAAACCAGCTTATTATCATAGTGAATTTAATAGGTCAGGTCAAACTATAACAGTAGCTGGAAGTGGAGCTTATGCAGGATTTTTAGGATTTTGGGAAGAACCAATTTTTTTAAGCGATGCCTTTTCAATAGAGACATGTGATTTATTAAACAAAAAATATTTATACTATTATCTATTAAATATGCAAGATAAAATATATGACTTAAAAAAAGGCAGCGGAATACCTCACGTATATGGCGAAGATATGGCAAGGCTGATGATAGCGATTCCCTCATTAAAAACTCAAGAAAAAATTGCAAAAACACTTGACAAATTCACAAATTATGTTACAGAATTACAGTCAGAATTACAGTCAGAATTACAGTCAAGAAATAAACAGTATGAGTATTATAGAGATAAATTATTGAGTGAAGAGTACTTAAGTAAAGTGTTAAATAATTATGATTTGTATAAATATGAATTAAGAGAAACAACTTTAGGTGATTTAGCACAAGTAAACAGAGGAGCATCACCAAGACCTATTTCAAATTTCATAACTAATTCAGAAGATGGCGTACCATGGATAAAAATATCTGATGCTGGATTAAATTCAAAATATATAAACCAAACAATACAAAGAATAACTAGAGAAGGTGCAAAAAAATCTAGATTACTAAAAAAAGGCGATTTTATAATTTCTAATTCAATGAGTTACGGAAGACCTTATATACTCGCTATAGAAGGATGTATACATGACGGTTGGGCATCAATTAGTGAATATGAAGAAAATTTAAATTCTGATTTTTTATATCATTATTTAAATTCAAATAAAGTACAAAACTATTGGCTAAAAAAGATGAATACTTCGTCTGTTAGCAATTTAAACTCTGATATTATTAAGTCTCTTCCTATTCCATTAATAGATAAAAATTTACAAGCAAAAATTGCAGAAATTCTTGATAAATTTCAAGCCATTACTCAAGATATAAGTGGATCACTTCCCGATGAAATTGAAAAAAGAGAAAAGCAATATGAATACTATCGTGATAAACTCCTAACATTCGACACTGAACGTACTAGGGGGGGGTACCAAGTATTAAGTAGTGACTATATAAGTCTATTGACCCAAGCAGGAGCTTTAGTCGGAGTAAATATTTTTGAATTAGAAGAAAAATCTCTTGGTGAAATTGCTAAAGTGACTAAACTTGCTGGTTATGAATTTACTAAATATGTGAATTATAAAGAAGACGGAAACATAATTGCGCTAAGAGGTTTAAATGTAAAAAAAGGAAAAATTGTTTTAAATGACGTAAAATACATTGATGGAAGCGATTTATCTAAACTTACTAGAAGTAAATTAATGAAAGATGATATTTTGTTTACTTACGTGGGCACTATTGGCGAAGTGGGTTTAGTTGATCTAAACGATAAATATTATTTAGCACCAAATGTAGCTATGATAAGGATAACAGAATATGATATTATTTCAAAATATTTGATTTATTTATTTCAAACTAACTCATTTAAGCATAAACAAATAAACAAATGGCTAGAAGCATCATCAATGAAAAATTTAACTATGGAAAATATTAGAAAGTTTAAAATATTAATCCCACCATTACCAATTCAAGAATATATTGTATCCATGCTTGATAAATTTGAGGCAATAAGCCAATCAACTACTGAGGGCTTAAGGCACGAGATTGAATTACGCGAAAAACAATATGAGTACTACAGGGAAAAACTATTGACATTTGAAAAATAAATGAGGTGATTTTATGAGCGAAGAATTAAAAAACTATGGCTCGTCTGCCATTGCCGAGATGACGGGCGGCATCATACTAGCTAAGTATGAAAAAGAAAGTTCGGCTCATGACAAGGCATACCAAAGCGAGGCAGATCTTGAGAGGGAGCTGATTGAAAATTTAATTTCTCAAGGCTATGAAAGATTCAAGGCAAGCTCGAATGAAGACCTTTACAGGAATTTGAGAGACAAGATTGAAAAATTAAATAAGGTTTTATTTACTGATGATGAGTGGAGACGCTTTCTCACTGAGTATCTTGATGCACCTAATGATGGTATTGTCGAAAAAACTAGAAAAATTCAAGAGAACTACATCTACGACTTTAAGTTTGATAACGGTGATTTAAAAAACATTAAAATCATTGACAAGAAAAATATTCATAATAATTATATGCAAGTGATGAATCAATTTAGTGTTGATGGTAGGCATAAGAACAGGTATGACGTTACTATACTTGTCAATGGTTTACCTCTAGTTCATATCGAGCTTAAAAAGCGTGGCGTGAGCATGCATGAAGCTTTTGATCAAATTCATAAATATTCTAAAGAGAGCTTCAACATTAACAATTCTTTATATAAGTTTGTACAAATTTTTGTTATATCTAACGGTACATTAACGAGGTATTTTGCGAACACTCTTGAGAGAAATAAAAATAATTACGAGTTCACTTGTGAGTGGGCTGACGCCAAGAACAAGGCCATCCACGACCTTGTTGACTTCACTAAGACTTTTTTCGAGAAGAGGGTTATCTTAGAGGTATTAACTAAGTACTGTGTATTTAACTCGCAAAACACTCTTATGATTATGAGGCCATATCAAATCGCGGCGACTGAGAGGATTCTTTGGAAGATTAAGTCATCTCATGAAAGTAAAAGCTATGGCTCAGCTGCGGCTGGTGGCTTTATCTGGCACACGACTGGTTCTGGTAAAACGCTAACTTCATTTAAAACGGCTAGACTTGCGACTGACTTGGACTTCATCGATAAAGTTTTCTTCGTTGTTGATAGAAAAGATTTGGACTACCAAACTATGAATGAATATAAAAAATTTCAAGAGGACTCTGTCAATGGTAGCAAAGATACTAAAGAGTTAAAGAAGTCCATCGAGAAGGATGATAACAGGATAGTAGTTACTACCATTCAAAAGCTTAATGAATTTGTTAAAAAATATCCTGAACATGAGATTTATGACAAAGAGTGTGTACTTATATATGACGAGTGCCACCGCTCACAATTTGGCGATGCGCAAAAAAATATTAGAAGAAGTTTTAAAAAGTACTACCAATTCGGATTTACTGGTACGCCAATATTTGCTGAAAACTCATTAACAGGCGAGACAACATCGTCTATATTTGGTGCTCAGCTGCACTCGTATGTAATTACTGACGCGATTCGTGACGGAAAAGTTCTGAAATTTAAGGTTGACTACAACAATATTAAGAGCAAGTTCAAAGAGGCTGAAAAAGAAAGTGACGAGAAGGAACTTAAGAAGTATGAAAATAAAATGCTTCTTCATCCTGAGAGAATATCAGAAATCACTAAATATATTTTGGATATATATGACACAAAAACTCACAGAAACGTTTGTTACGAAAGAAAAGAGA
Source organism: uncultured Eubacteriales bacterium (assembly GCA_900539725.1). Taxonomy (GTDB): domain Bacteria; phylum Bacillota; class Clostridia; order Tissierellales; family Peptoniphilaceae; genus Fenollaria. The sequence goes on from UQDI01000008.1 coordinate 23,149, forward strand.
AAAGGCTCAATGGTTTTAATGCGATGTTTGCGGTACAAAGCGTTGAAGCAGCGAAATTATATTACGAAGAGTTTGAAAAGCAGCAAATGGATTTGCCTGAGGATAAAAAATTAAAGGTCGCTAGTATATTTAGCTTTCAAGCTAATGAAGAGCAAGCATCCATCGGGGAAATAGCTGATGAAAATTTCAATCCAAGTGCGATGAACTCGAGTGCAAAAGAGTTTTTGGACAGGATAATTGCTGACTATAACAAAAGCTTCGGAACTAATTACTCAACTGAAGCGGGCGAGTTCCAAAACTATTATAAAGATTTGTCAAGAAGGGTTAAGGAGAAGGAAGTCGATTTGCTTATAGTTGTCGGCATGTTCTTAACAGGTTTTGACGCACCTACACTTAATACACTTTTTGTTGATAAAAATCTTAGGTATCACGGACTTATTCAAGCATTCTCAAGGACTAACCGTATATTAAATAAGGTAAAAGCCTTTGGCAACATCGTTTGCTTTAGGGATTTAGAGAAAGCGACTGAGGATGCAATCAAAACTTTTGGCGATGAGAACAGTGTAAACATTATCTTAGAAAATAGTTTTGAGGACTATATGAATGGATTTAAAGATAAAGATAGTGGTAAGGTGATTAAAGGCTACATCGAAATATCTAATGAGCTTGTTCAAAAATTCCCTGAACCAACTGAGATAGAGCTTGACGCAGATAAAAAAGAATTTGTTCAATTGTTTGGAGAGCTACTTAAGTCTGAGAACATCTTGAGAAACTTCGATGAGTTTCAAAATGTTGACAAGATTATATCCGAAAGACTTATGCAGGACATGAAGAGCGTCTATGTTGATATTAGAGAGAATATTACTAAGAGAAGAAATTATGATGATGCACAAAAAACCGATATTGACTTCTCTGACGTTGAGTTTCAAATCGATTTACTAAAGACTGATGAGATCAATCTTGATTACATTCTTAAGCTTATACTTGAAAAGTACAAAGAGCACGATGATATAGAAGTCATTAAAGCTGAGGTTAAAAGAGCTATTAGATCAAGTCTTGGTACTAGAGCTAAGGAAGAACTTATCATGAGCTATATTAATTCGACTAGGCTTTCTGAGCTAAAGACTAATGACGATATAGTCGAAAGCTTCTATGAATTTGCTAGAAAAGAAAAGGCAAAGAACGTTGATGAACTAATTAGTGAAGAGAGACTAAATAATGATGCAAAACGCTTTATAGAAAAGTCCATCGCCAAAGGATATGTTGATTACGCTGGCGATGAGCTTGACAGTATACTACCTCCAACATCAAGACGCGGCGGACTAAGAGAGAAGAAAAAGGGCGAAGTACTTGCTAAGATTGATGCTATAGTTAATATATTCGTAGGAATTTAATGTGAAAAAGATTCGTGGGCAAGTCTCACGAATTTTTTTATGCAATTTATGATATAATTAATAAAAGGGGGTCATAGTATGAAGATCAATCTCATGTCTTTAGCTTTTAAGACTAGGGACACTGAACATAACAAAAAAACAATTATAAAATCAATGCGCGAATACGCTCAAAAGGCGGACCTACTTGTCTTTGGTGAATCGTTCCTACATGGCTTTGAGGCTCTGTCTTGGGACTACGAAAAGGACAACGCCATCGGCATAGGTCTAGATGGTGATATTATTAAGGAAATAAAAATGGCTGCGAGGGAAAATTCTATTGCGGTGAGCTTTGGCATGATTGAAAAAGCGGATGAAGCTCTTTACTCATCGCAAATCACCATTGATAAGACTGGCGAGGTCATAGATGTCTTTAGACGCGCCTCGGATGGCTGGAAGGAGCCAATAGCGGACGCTCACTACAAGGAGGGCGAAGGCATTCACACATTTACTTTTGAAGGAAAGAAAATTCTAGTTGGCATATGCGGCGACTTTTGGCACGAAGAGCTTATAGAAAAGGCGGGAGCCATTGAGAAAGATCTAGTGCTTTGGCCGGTTTACACGGACTTCGAGCCGCACGTTTGGAACGAAGAAGAAAAGTTTGAGTACGCAAAACAGGCGGCTAAACTGAAGGCGCCTGTCTTGTATGTGAACTCGGTCTGCTACGATTTTGACGAGCCATATATATCAAAGGGCGGCGCGTGTCATTTTTGTGACGGTGAAATTATTAAAGAAGTTCCATCGGGCGCTGAGGCTGTTCTAGCCATTGATATAGCTTAAGGAGGACATATGAGAAGAAAAGATAGAGAAGTAAACGATATAAATGAAATACTTAGGATAATGAAGGACTGCGACGATGTAGTGCTTGCATTTAATGATGAAAGCTACCCATACATCTTGGCTGTGAACTTTGGTGTAAGTGAAAATGGCGGCGAGATCACTTTATACATTCATGGCGCGACTGAAGGAAAGAAGTATGATTATCTTAAGGACGGGGCGGCTGTGAGCTTCCAAATGAGCACTAATCACAAGCTTATCATGGACAAGGAGCGCGGCTACTGCACTATGAATTACGAATCAATCATAGGTAGGGGCGAGGTTTATGAACTTCATGATTATGATGAAAAAGAGGCTGCACTTGAAGTTTTAGTGCAAAAGTATCATATACCGAGCGAAAAATTTGTTTATGCAAGGGCCGCTATACCTAGGACACGCGTTTTTAAAATTTGCGTGAAAGACTTAACTTGCAAGGCAAAGGCGTAAAACGATGACTTATAAAGACGTAGTTCGTGAGCTAAATGCAAATGCAGATGAAAAGTACAAGGACTTTATAGCTAAACTTGTTCCGACTATCGAGAAAGATACTATCATCGGCGTGCGTATGGGCGACTTAAGACGCTTAGCTCGTGAAATAAAAAAAGAAGCAAGTCTTGATATATTTAATGGAGCGAAATTTTATTATAGAGAGGAAAAGCTTTTATACGCTCTTTGCATCTTTAAGATGAGCGAGAGCTTTGACGCGGCTATGAACGCGCTTGATGAGTTTCTTCCGTACATCGATAGCTGGGAAGTAACGGACTTAATAGCAGGTGAAATAATTATTGATGAGAGGCATAGAGAAGAGGCTTTTCAAAAGGTGCTAAGCTATGTGCATAGCTCTGATGAATACACTATTCGCCTTGGTCTAGTAATAATGAATAAAAAATATAATGACGAGGCTCACATAGAAAAAATTCTTGATGCGCTTAAGGCCATAAGCCTGGACGCTTACTATGTCAATATGGCTGCGGCGTGGCTACTTTGTGAGCTATACTTCACCGACAAAGCTAAAGTAGATGAATTTTTATTGAGCGAGGCCATTAGCACAGAGATAAAAAATATGACTCGGCAAAAGATACGCGAGTCACTCAAAAAGTAATACACTAAGAAAGCCAGAGACTAAACTCTGGCTTTTATCTTATTTCTTAACTTGTGCGATAATCTTAACGATATCGTCAAGGCTTGCTCCCTTATTAAAAGTGAACTTACCTGATTTAAGTTTTGTGTCAAGCTTTAGCTCAACGCACTTGTTAACGAAGTCTGTTGCACTTGATACAACGCCTTGTTGCTCAAGTATCTTACCTATCTCGCCTGGTAGTGACTTAGCAGGTATATTAACTTCGATAGTTCCACCTGTTTCAGCTGGTTTTTCTTCAGCTGGTTTTTCTTCGGCTGGCTTTTCTTCGTTTGTGTCTCCTGCAGTCTCTGTAGGCGCTTCTTCAGATGCATTTGCATCTCCTGCTGTCTCTACAGGTGCTTCTTCATCTGATGTTTCAGAATTTCCTGCAGTTTCTGGAAGCTTTTCGCCATTGTCTTCGTTGCTCGCTTCATTGTTTTGATCACCGTCTATATTTTCAACGACCTTTTTGTCGTCATTATTATTCTCAATGTTCTTTGTTAGAGTAGAGTTAGCACCGTTGTTCACGAACAAGATGTCAAGTCTCCAGCTGATTATACATACAACAGCTATGATTACTATGAGCATAATTATGTAATCAATCGAGTTATACAAAAAGTCTTTAAATTTTTCCCAAAAATTCATTATTACACCTCTTATTTTGAAACTTTCTTTTTTTTATACTTTGTATTATAATTATATCATATATTATAGCAAAATAAAAGGTGAAAATGATGAAAGAGATAAAAATTAATGAAAATGATAATGATCAAAGACTAGATCGCTTCCTTGTGAAATTTTTTCCAAACGCGACGAAGTCCTTCCTCATGAAGATGCTTAGAAAGAAAAATATAGTTTTGAATGGCAAAAAGGCGAGTGGTGACGAGAGGGTCATGACAGGTGACGTGATAAAAGTATTTTTCTCAGACGAGACTTTCGAGAAATTTACCGAGGCGCCAAAGAAGTTTAACCCAAACATCATTGACTTGAATATAGTTTATGAAGATGAAAACATCGCCATCATCGATAAAGATGAGGGTGTATTAAGTCACGCGACTAAGGATGGCTTTGAGAAAAACGTTGTCGATAGCTTTATAAAGTATCTCATCGACAAAAAAGAATTCTCTCCTCGTAATGAAAATACTTTTAGACCCGCCCTTGCCAATAGGCTTGACAGGAACACTAAGGGTCTTTTGATTGGCTGCAAAAACTACGAAGCACTTAAAGAGATGACTAAGCTTATCAAAGATAGAAAGATTAATAAGTATTACAAAACAATAGTCAAAGGAAAATTTGATGTTGACGAAACTTTTGAAGTGAATTACGAAAAGAACGAGAAGAAGAATATGATGAAGCTCTCTGATGATGGCGCTGAGATGATCACGCACTTTAAGACCATAGCGATGAAAAATAATTTTACTGAGCTTGAGGTGCTTTTGCTAACTGGCAAGACTCATCAAATACGTTTCCATCTAAAAACGCTTAAGCACCCGATTGTAGGTGACAGGAAGTATGGCGATGCGGCGCTTAATGCAAGGCTCGCGCATATAATTAACAATCAGCTTTTGTACTCATACAAAATCGCTTTTCCAGAGCTAGATGGTTTCTTTAGCTATTTATCTAATAAAGATTTCTATGCTAATAGCTGGAGTGCTTATGATAAGGTTAAGGAGGTCTTGTTCAAATGATAAGTGTTTATGAAACGAAGAAAGACGCAAAAAATTTATTTAGCGCGATAGCAATGGATGAGGGCGGCAAAACTATTATTATAACTAAAAATACTGAGTACAAGGACTTCATAGTGCAAGAGGGACTAAAGAGCCTTGGCGCGCTTGTAAACACAAGTGTTTTAAGTATAGATGACTTTTATTTAAGAGAGGCAAAGGGCAATTACAAATTTCTATCTGAGCTTAGTATGCGCCTTATCATTAAGCAAGTGATTGAGATGAACAAAGGCGAGATGCCGTTTTTAAATTATCCATCGTATATGGATTTGATCTTTGAAGCAATTAAGGACGCAAACGCTAATGATATTGACTTATTAGAAAAGGGCGGCGAGTACAAGAAGATTTACGAGGACTACGAAGTGCTTCTTAAGAAGGGCGGCTACCTTGGCATGAATGAAGGCGTTGAGCTTGATGACTTAAAAATAAAAGAAGCGGATGCAATATATTTTATCGGCTTTAACGAGATGAATAAAAAGTTAGTCCACTTAATTGAGATGGCAAAGAGCTTTGATAAAAATGTAAAAATTTTTATCGAAGAGGATTTTGCTTCAGACGAGCTAGTGACTTACTTAAAAGAAAATGCAAATGAAGTTCATCTTGATGATGAAGGTGACAGTCATTTTGGAAAAATTTCGAAAAATTTATTTAGTGAAGAGATTACCAATACAGCTGGAATAAATTTTGTACGAGCGGACTCAATAGAGGCCGAGCTTGACTATGCCTTGACTGATATTAAGGAAAAGGTACTCAAGGACGGCTACGCTTATGCTGATGTTCTTATCTACATTATGGATAAATCAGAGGAGAGGGCTTTAATGGATATGCTAGGCGCCTACGAGATACCCGTGAACAAGAACAGTGTATTTCACTTAAGGGACCTAGTTTGGCAAGATAAATTATTGTCTGATATAGCTGCGAGCGAATGCCATATGCCGAGCGAAAGCTATATGACGGGCGAATCGATTTTTGAACTGATTAATACTTATACGAGTGATGAAATGCTCTTAGATAAGTTTGAAACAATAATCACCGCAATCGAAGATATCTATGGCAAGGCCATTAGCAAAGAGAAGTGGATCGAGCTACTCAAATTAGCCTTCAAATATGAAGTTTATAGAGAAAAGGATAGACTTCCTTTTGGCGTATCCATATACTCAGCTGACTTTGATACGCTAAGGCGATACAAATTAATCTACATAATCGGCATGAACATGGATAGCTTTCCTAAGAGCATGAGCGAAAACTTTTTGCTTGATAATATTTACGCAGAGACTGGCTTTGACAAGAAAGAAAAAATGTCGAGGCTATCGAAGAACTTGATGAAAAAACTTTTTAAGGCAGCTGAAGAAAAAATCACTATGACTTACTCGGCAAGAACAAGTTCGGACGCGGATCAAGGTGCCTCATCCTTCTTTAATGAGTTTCATATTGACGAGTGGATAAGTGTGAAGAGCCTTGGAGCTATCGAGAAGAGCGCCTCACTTGCGACGAGCGATGAACAAAAGAAATTCATTAGCGCTTACAAAAATATTGGCCCAGCGAAGTTTGTTAACTACGACGAAATCAATAAGCTAAGGGCAGGGGGCGTTATCTCGAAGTATAATGGCAAGCTCGAGAGCTACTCAGCCATGAGCGTGGTGGATGATTTTGTGAAAAACAAATTAACTGTATCGTTTTTAGAGACTTTCAAGACCTGTCCATATGCGGCGCTCCTTGGCTATATCTATGGCATAGAGCCTGCTGAAGTCGATATGAAGGCGAGAAACATCGGGACTTACATGCATAAGGTTTTGGAGCTTTACTACAGAAACTTTATCGGGAAAAAGGTCATCTATGACGAGGCTCTTTTAGTGAGGACCATGGATATGATTAAGAAAACTAATGAATACGCCGATGTTTATGGCTTTGAACTTGAAAATATCGAGAGCTATATCAAGGACTTTATCGTCTTTGATGAAGAGCGAATGAAAAATTCAAATTACATCGTAAAAGAAGTAGAAAAGATGATCACTATTGACGTGGACGGTCATAAGATTAAGGGCAAGATTGATAGGGTCGATGAGGATACTTTGTCTGGCAAGCTCCTTGTCCTTGACTACAAAAAGAGCAATTACATCAACAAAGATAGTCTTCAGCTATCGGCCTATGCCCTCTACTATAAACATAGCGGCGTAGACATTGACGCTGCCTTCATTACTATGACTAAGCTTAATGGCAAGCTTGATATTAAAAAGACTGATGCCGATGCATGTGAAGAGGATATAAGGTCTTTAATAGAAAAGCTTAAGACTTATAGCTTTAATATCATTGACGAGGCAAGTAAAGAAAAATGCCTAGCCTTTTGTGATTATAGATGCATGTGCAAGAAGGGGAGAGAGTAATGAACTTAAATGAAAAGCAGCAATTAGCAGTCGATACAATAGATAAAAACGTTTTGCTCGACGCCTCGGCCGGCACTGGTAAGACCACTGTCCTTGTCAATAGATTTGTAAATATCTTGGACAAGGGTGACTTTTCACGCATAAGGCCTGACGAAGTGCTTTCGTCGATAGTTGCCATTACATTTACAAAGAAGGCAAGTAACGAGCTTAAGGAGAGGGTAGCAAAGCTTATCTACGAGAGGGCAAAGACTGATGAGAGCTTCAAGAGCTACTACAATAATATGCCTGTCGCAAATGTTTCGACCGTTCATCAATTTGCCTTCAAGATGCTGAAAGCTTTTCCTTTACTTGCAAATATCGATCCGCGCGCGAAAGTCATTGAAGAGGACGAAGCGGATGAGCTACTTGATAGAGCAGTGAGAGAGGCGCTTGATGAAAAAAATTACGAAGAGCTATTCAAGGCACTTGATAAGAACTACGACGATAATTTTCTTAATAGCTTTAAGAGCATAATTAATAAGACTAGGGGCATGGACATTGCTGAGCTGCGCTCAAACACTTTGAATTATGTAGGCTCTATATATGACGAAGATAGTATAAGAACTGCTCTTAGTAAGATGTGTGATGCCATTAATGAAGTGAGCGATGATTTAAAAGAAAATTCAAAGCTATATGGCGTTATCGATAAACATAAAGACGCTATAGATAGCTTAAGCGCAATGCCTATAGAGCAGCTTGATTTAAATCTGCTTAATGACTTTGCTTATAATATCGGAGTAAACGCAAAAAAGAAAGATTATTACGACGCCATCATAGAAAGTGCTTCTTATGTACTTAAAGCGCTTGAAGTCACTATGCTTAGCCGCTACGAAGACTTCTTCACTCTATTAGAAAGCGCTCACAATAAGTACAAGAGCTTTAAAGAGAAGGAGGCGGCACTTGACTTTAACGATTTAGAGATTCTTTTTAGGGACCTTCTTAAGCGCGATGAAGTACGCGAGACGCTTCAAAATAAGCTTAGCTACATCATGGTCGATGAGTTTCAAGATACATCGCCAATACAAAAGGAAATTTATTATCTGCTTAACGAGGCGCTTGGCGGAGACAGGCTCTTCGTCGTTGGTGACTTCAAGCAGTCAATCTACGCATTTAGAGGCGCGGACGTAAGTCTATATCGGTCAGTTAAGGAAGACTTTTTAAATGATACTAGGTCCACTGCCATAAGCATGAACGAAAATTATAGGACTGGCGAAAAAATTATTTCAAGCGTGAATAAACTTTTTGCGGACGAGATACATGACTACGAAGATTTAATTTTTAAGGGCGATATTAATAATAGTGAAGTAATAAGCATCAAATACATTGAGAAAAACGATAGAGATTTAGAGGGGGCTGCCATTGCCAATAAAATTATGGATTTGCATGCGCAAGGCACTAACTTTGGCGACATAGTTATCTTGGTGCGCGCCAATAGAGACTCGGCTGCCATAGAAAAGGCGATAAAGAGGTCGAAGGTGCCTGTATATAACACGGCGAACAAGGCACTGAACGAGCGAGACGAAATGGAAGACATATATAACTTTATTCATTATCTTAGATATGAGGACGAACTATCATTAATTGGCCTGCTTAGATCAAACTTTTATGCTATCGATGACGACGAAATATTTTTAGCGAAGGATAGGGATGGCTTTAAATATTACAAGGAAGAGCTAGATAAATATATTAAGATGAAGGACGAGCAAAGGCTTGATGAGGTATTAAAAGCCTTCTTCGATGAAACTCATTATATTGAGAAGCTGCTTATAAGGAAGAGAGGTGCGCAAAGCTACACCAATGTCCGCAGCTTTTTAGATAGGATAAGCGCTTACTATGAGATGGGCGAAACGAATTTTGAAACTCTAGCAGATAAGCTTCTTCTACTACGCGAGAAAGGCGCAGCAGAGCCGTCATACATCAGCGAAAGAGATGATATAGTAAGGATCATGACCATACACAAGGCAAAGGGACTTGAAGCGAAGGTCGTTATCTGCGCGCAAATGGCTTTTAAAAGATCTGCTGATCCTAGTTTTGCAAGACTTGCTGATGATAAAATCTTCTTAAGATTTAAAGAGCTTAACTCGAATTTCAAAGAGGCACAGGAGAATGACAAGGACCTATATGAAGAAGAAAAGATAAGAAACCTATATGTAATGCTAACGAGAGCGAAAGAGCAGCTCATCGTTTATAAGACTGGCGGCAAGAGCGGTTTTATTCCATATATAGATAAGCTCGATGCGATAAGTGAAGAGCCTGACTTTAATGAAAGAGAATTAGATATAGATGAAGAAGAAATTTCTGTGAGTGATGAGGACCTTATTACGAGGGAAGAGATTAAGTGGAAGAGCCCATATGCGCCGCTGCCATCGAGTGCTGCCTACGCATATGACTTCGGGGCAAACACATTCAAGGTATATGACGATGAGCGCGACATTATCGAAGGAGCTAGTAGTGATAATAAAAATCTTGGCTCCGCGGCTCACAGATTTTGTGAGGCGTATGAGGGCAAGGACTTTGGCGAAGTCTTAAGAGAGACGGCACAGTGCTATAAGCTTAGCGAAAAGCAAAGGGAAGTCTTAATGATATGCGCGAAAAACTATGAAAAGTTTTACAAAACAGTTACAAATGCCAAAACATATAAAGAATTCGAGTATTATTATACTAAAGATGATATAATATACACAGGAGTTATTGATAGAGTGGATGTATACGATGACCACGCCCTAATAATCGACTACAAAGTTACTAGCCTTGACGAGACAAGTGCCAAGAGTATATACGCTACACAGATGGCCATGTATATGGAGGCCGCGAGGACGATATTCAAAAAAGAGGCGAGGGCGAAGTTATTCCTTCTATCAAGAGATAAATTAATCGATATGGAGTAGATTATATGAGTTACAGAGTACTTTTAGTCGAAGACGAAGCGGCTATAAGAAAGTTTGTTAAGATAAATTTAGAGAAGGAGGGCTACCTTGTCAGTGATTTTCCGAGCGCTGAGGCGGCACTTGAGGCGTGCAAAACTCAAAGCTTTGAGATAGCAGTCCTTGATATAATGCTTGAGAAGATGGATGGAGTCACGCTACTTAAGATACTTAGGGAAGTTTATCCACACATGGCCATCATCATGCTGACTGCAAAGAGCGAGGACATTGACAAGATAAACGCCTTTGAATCGGGCGCCGATGATTACTTGTCAAAGCCATTCAACCCGAAAGAACTTATTTTAAGGATCAAGTCCATTAGCAGAAGACTTATCACAGACAATAAGAGGGAAGAGAATGAAATCGTTCTTGGCAAGTTTAGAATTGATCTTAACTTAAAAGATTTTTATCTTGATGGCAATTTAATTGAGCTAACACCAACTGAGTTCGGCATAATTAAGTATCTGATTGAAAATGCAAATACGCTTGTGAAGAGAAAGGACATAGTCAAAACAGTTTGGGGCTACGACTACCTAATGGATACTAAGCTTGTCGACGTCAATATATCTAGACTTAGAAAGAAGATAGAGAAGGATCCATCAAATCCTGAACATTTAAAAACTATTTGGGGAGAGGGATTTACGTTTGAGTACAAAGAATAGCTTGAAGAAGAGCTTGATGCAAAACTTCATCTTGCTTGTCTTTATCTCGCTTGTGCTGATAAATATATTCTCGTCATATATGTTCAAGAGATTTTACTATAAGCAAACCATAAAGAATGCGAAGGACACTTTGGATATGTATGTGGACTACGACAAGAAGTTTTATGGCTTTACAAGCAATGAGAAGATAAAGGAAGCGATTAACCAGCATCCAAACCTCTTCTACAACAACATCGATCAAAGGCTCGAGATCTTGGATACAGATGGCACGGTACTATTTGACTCAGAGGGTTATAAATACACTGCCGTTCCAGAGATTGATTCTATTATTAACAATGGCAGTGCGACATGGATAGGACGTGACTCAGCTAGCGGCGAGAGGGTTCTAACTGTCAGTACGGCTGTCAAGCATAATGAGGAGCCTATATATTATTTAAGATTATTTTTCGGCTTAGGGCAAGTTGATGATTTTACTAGTAAACTATCTATCATCATAGCGGCAATAAGCCTTTTAGTCTTGTTTTTATGTATTATTATTTCTAATTTTATAAGTGATTCTATCGTTAATCCAATTAAGTATTTAACAAGGATAGCTAGGCGCATGTCTAAGGGCAATTACAAGGAAAAGTCCAAGCTTGATCTAAAAAATGAAATAGGTGAGCTATCAAACGCAATGAACACGCTATCAGACGAGATTATCAAGCATGACGAGCTAAAAAATGAGTTCATCGCAAATATCTCTCATGAGCTAAGAACGCCGCTTACATCATTAACCGGCTGGGCATATACGCTTAAAGACGGTGACCTCGATGAAGAGACTACTGAGCTTGCTCATGATATTTTGATTAGCGAGAGCGAAAGACTTAGCTCATTACTAGAAGAGTTACTTGATTTTTCAAGACTTATCTCAGGAAAGATCTCACTTAATAAAGATTATTTCGATTTAAAAATCTGTGTTGAGAACATTACTAAGCAAGTATTTCCAAAGCTTGAGAAGAACAAGGAAAGGATCGAACTTAATGTATCTGACGCCTCCTACATTTATTATGGCGATGAAAATAGAATTAAGCAGGTCATGATCAATCTTCTTGATAATGCAGTTAAGTTCAATAAAGAGCATGGTCTTATCACCATAAATCTATATCAAGATAAGGATAATTTCTTTATCGAGGTCATAGATGAAGGCGTCGGTATAGATGATGACGAGATTAAATATATTTTCGAAAAGTTTTATGCAGGCAAAAAATCTAAGTCACATACGGGCGTTGGCCTTGCCATAGTCAAGGAGATAGTGGAGCTTCATAAAGGAAGCGTGGGCGTTGAGTCAAAGCCAGGCGAAGGTACTAAGTTTATTGTAAGGCTAACTAAGGAGATTAAAGATGAAAAAGATTCTTAGCTTGATAAGCCTAGTAATATTATCATTCTTACTCACTTCATGTGCGCCAAAAAATACAATATCAAATCCAGACCTATATGGCGTTTGGCAAGTAAAAGAGATAAAGGACGTAGAGGAAAAGCAAAAAGAAGTCGACGCGGCGCTTAGGGTAGACGACTACATCTACATCAGTGATGATGACTACATCATAGGTAACGACGTCATCAAAGACGCCAAGACTAAATATAGAAAAGTATCATTGAAGGACTATCTATTCTTTAATTATAAGATAGAGCTTAATGATACGGGTGGCCTTGATGCTGATGTTTACTCCATATACGAAGATGATAGCTTTAGATATGACCTCATCATAAGTGAGGATAAGATGATGATTAAGCTAGGTAAGTACCTCTACACGCTTACTAAGACTGACAAGGCACTTGATGAAGTGCATATGAAGGAGCTAGTTGCTCTTGTTGAGGGCACAGAAGCAGATGCTAGTGAAGCCGTAGATGAAAATATCGGCTTTTTACTAGGCCTTAGAGAGGACAAAGACGGTGTATCGACTTACAAGACCATATACATGCAGCCATACAAGGGCGAGGCTTATGAGCTTGATTACCTACTAGTCCCAAGGCGCGATGGTTTTGCGAGGATCGAGTGCGCCAAAATTGAAAAAGACGGCATATATCAAGAAGATTTCTTAGTTATTAATGACCATGTCAATACTTTTGAATCGCTTGTGCTTTATGATGGGCAAAACGAAAAAGCGCTTGATAGGATGAGAAAGATACTCTTCGTTGGCAATGATTATTTCTCATATGAGATAGTATCTAAGCTTAGGGACAACGGCGACATAGGCATATATTTCTTAGATAATTACAGCCAAAACAATAAAGCCGCTCTCCGTGAACTAATAGATGAAAGCGAAACAGATAATACAAAGACTTATAAGATGGATGAGTTTAAAAACAGCTTAAACGATGCGAGAAACTTAACGGTAGTAAGGAACAACGGCTACTGGATACTTAAGCAGAGGGACTATGACATGAAGTATCCGGGTCTATATAAGGACAGCTACGTCATGAAGAAGCCAAATAAAAATCTTGTGCGCTTCGACGAGCTCTACTTCAATTATGAGACTTTGAAAGAGAAGTTTCCTAAGCTTAAGGACGCCTTTAGTGCGCCAAACAAGTCCATGGTCATGATATATAAGGACAAGACGCTCGCTGCCTACAGTGTATATAGAGACGAGATTATGGACGAGATCTTCTCCATTGACTTAAACTCAAAGATCATAATGAATGAGTGGGCACTCGGACAATACGGCGATATGTGGAAAGAAAAATTTATCTCGCTTGGTGCGAAGAAGATAAAATAATTAGGCTTGCAAATAGGGCTCATATGTAGTATAATTAGTAATCATAGCGAAGGTGAAGTAATGGGTACTATAAAATCAATTTTAGAAAAAATACTTACAGAAGTAAAACCATATATGACAGAGACATCGCTTCTATTCATAGTTGCACTTGTCTTTGCTGTTTTAGTTTTATTTTTGCACATAGCCTTTATGAAGTATAAGTTTGTTAAGTATATACCGACTATAGGCTTAATAATATTTGCTGCAGTAGTTTTATTAAAGGGCAATAAGAGAAGTATATTGCAAGCGTCAATCGTTGATATGAAACTTGCCATCATTTCCTTAACGGCGGCATTTACATCACTCTTTGTAGCTATAGCGATGGGGTCGATGGCGAAGAGGAGAAAGTCAAGGAAGACAAGAGTAAGTACAAAAGCTAAGAGTGAAGAAACAAGTAAATAGAGTAGATCATATAAAAATACAAGAGTAGACAGATTTGATTTGCCTACTCTTTTTTTGCGTCTTCCTCTATTAAGTTTAATTTAGCTTCTTTCGTAAGTTTTTTAATCGCTGCCTCTCTTTGCATCGCTTCTTCCTTAGTAAGGAAGCTCTCGTAGTGAACTAGCTCAAAGGGGCCGCGGCCTCTTGTGTACTTCGCGCCCTTGCCGCTCCTATGTTTTTCTATGCGCTTATAAATATTATCAGTGTAGCCAGTGTAGATGGAGCCGTCGTTGCACCTAAGCATGTAGATATAATAAAGCTTATTCATTATAGATCGACTATGTCCTTGATGTCGGAGTAGTCAAAGCCTCTGCTTATTAAAAAGCGAATGATCTTGTTCTTTCTCTTGTATGGATCAGTCTCGCTCTTAGTCGCCTCGAGCTTTCTCTCGTAAGCCTCTTTAAGCGCTTCATACTCCATATCACTTGCTTCTTCTATCGCTTCTTCAATCTTATCGTCATCGACGCCTCTTTGTTTTAACTCGTAGACTATCTTTCTCGCGCCTTTGTTCTTGATACGAAAACTATCTTCCACAAAAAACTTTACATATAAATCATCATCGACAAGGCCAACTTCTTCTATGTAGTCACAGACCTCACTTGTTTCTTCATCACTAAAGCCTTTTCTGATCAAGTAATCGTAGACATCCTTCTTCGTCTTAATGTTCTTCAAATATTTAATTGCATAGTTATAAGCTTTCTCGTTCATGATACACCTCTATAAATAATTCTAACAGATTAGTAAATATTTTTCAATATCCATAGCAAAAACTATTGATTTGTGATAAAATAAAGGTGAGGTGAAAGCTGTGGACTTTTTTTCAATACTGTCTATGATATTAAAATATATATTCATCATAATTATATATGCCTTCGTTTTTCAAATAGCGAAGATGATTTTTCAAGACATTAAGTCTACTCAAGTCTCGAGGAAGGGCGCTTACTTAATGCTCATCGATGACGAGGAGAAGGACAAGATATATCCAATCAGAGAGAGCTTAAGCGTTGGCCGTGATAGGTACTCGGACATAAGGCTTGACTACAAGTTTGTATCGAAGAACCACTTCATTATCGAAGAGGACGAGGGAGAGTATTACTTATCTGATCTTGGTAGTAAGAACGGCACTTATGTCAATGGCACTAAGATTGAGGACGAAGTTATCTTAGAAGACGGCGACATCATTGAGCTTAATGACATTAGATTTGTTTTTGTTAATAGGGAGATATAAATGAAAAAGAAAGTAAACATATCAAGGCCTTTACTATTGGTCTTCATGTTTGTAATACTTGAACTAAGTTTATTCTTCTTTTACAAAGACATGAAACCAACTAAAAATTTTATATATTATACGAGTGGCGTACTTGTACTTATCTATTTACTAAATATCTTATTGATAAAGATATCACCAAAGGCAGACCGCTACTTAAACCTTATAGTCTCGATGCTATTTTCAATAGGGGCCTTCGAAATACTAAGGCTTGATGAGGCGAGCGGCTTTAGGCAAATCATATGGATAAGCTTAGGCATAGTTATTTTTTATCTAGCCATCTTCATAATGACGGCTATGAAAAATAAATTTGACAAGATGTTTTTCTTAGTCTTGGCGCTCATCTACATACTTTTTATAATAACGCTTGTCTTTGGCAAGACGAAGTATGGGGCGAGAAACTGGATTAGGATAGGCAAGATCAGGTTTCAACCAGGTGAGTTCATCAAGATACTCTATATATTCTTGCAGGCGATTTACTACAAAAATTATAAGAGGTACGCCTCAATCAAATTTGGACCAGAGATATTCACGCTTATCTCATATAGCTTCATAATGTTTTTCTTCTTGCAAAAGGACCTTGGCTCGGCAGTTATCATCTACGGTATGATGATGTTTAGCGAGTTTGTCTTTGAGAAGAAAAAGTATATAAAGTATGTGAATCTAGCTTTAGCAGTCGTGATGAGCGTTGTGAGCTACAAGCTATTTAGCCACGTAAGAATAAGGGTCTTGAGCTTTATCAATCCATGGGACTACATGGACGGCATTGGCCTACAGATAACACAGTCGCTCTTCGCCATCAGTTCAGGCGGCTTCGTCGGAACAGGCATCGGCCTAGGACTGCCAAAGACTATACCCGTTGCGACAAGCGACTTTATCTTCGCAGCTATATGCGAGGAGATGGGTACACTAGTTGGCATCGCAATCATAATGCTATTCATTATGCTAATATCGAGAATGTTTAAGATATCACTCAAGTCGAACGACACATTCTACAAGGCGCTGAGCTTCAATTGCGCGGTATTATTCTCAATACAGTCGCTACTGATTTTAGGCGGCGTACTTAAGCTAATACCACTGACAGGGGTTACCTTACCCTTCGTTGCCTATGGAGGCACGTCGATACTCGCGTCCTTCATAGTACTAGCCATGGTGCAGTTTTCAAGCATAGAAGGTGAAGTCGATGGATAGGACGAATAAGAGAATTATTATTTCACTACTAATATTCTTAACGGCCTTCTTTGGGATTATAGTCTACTTGACATATTTCCAATTATTCTTAGCTAAGGACATTAAAAACAATCCTTACAATAGAAGGAATAGGGTCGATGAAGAGAATGTTATTAGAGGAAATATTTACGATAGGAACGGCGTGGTTCTTGCCGAAACAAAGGTAAAGGGCGAAGAAAAGTCTAGGGTATATCCATTTGGACAAAGGTACTCGCACGTCATTGGTTACACTAGTAAAAAGTATGGTAAGCAGGGTCTTGAAAGCACCTTCAATGATGTTTTGACAGGCACTGACAAGGACGATTATTTCAAGGACATCAGAAAGATATTTAACGACAGAGCTGGTAAGTCACTAGTTTTATCTATAGATAACAATTTAGAAGCGCTTATTGAGAAAAATTTTGCTAGAGAAAAAGGCGCCGTCATCGTCATGGACAACAGAACTGGAGAGATACTTGCAATGCACTCAAACCCTGGTTTTAATCCATCCACAATTGATCAAAACTGGGACGACTTTGTTAACTCAAATAATGGCGAGCTCCTAAATAGAGCAACACAAGGCCTATATCAACCGGGATCGACATTTAAACTCGTTAGTGCTATGGCGATACTTAAGTCAAAGCAGGACCTAAGCTACACAGATACAGGTAAGGAGACGGTCGACTCTTATATATTCAAAAACTCTGGCGGCAATAAATATGGCGAGGTTAATCTAAACACTGCCATGAGCAAATCCATTAACACATATTTTATTAATAAAGTTATGAATATGGATAAGGATGAATTTTTTGATACGATTGAAGAGTTTTACATCGATAAGGACTTTGATTTTGATTTGGTTTTTGCTAAGTCAAAGCTCAATAGAGACGGTGGCAAAACTGAGATTGCATCTGATGCCATTGGCCAAGGCTCGATACTCGTTAGTCCACTCAATATGCTTATGGCGACGAGTGCCATTGCTAAAGAAGGGGTTATGATGAAGCCTTATATCGTCAAGATGGTCAAGGACAATAAAGGCACTTTACTTGAATCAACTAAGAGTGAAGTATATAAGACTATCGGCAGTAAAGAGGACGCTGATAAGGTTAAAGCGGCGATGATAGAGACTGCAAGGACTGGAACAGCAAGCTCCTTACAAAGAAAAGGCTTTACAATAGGTGCCAAAACTGGTACGGCTGAGCTCGGCAAGGGCAAGTACAACGCTTGGCTCGTAAGCTTTATTCAGTCTGATAAGCTTGATTACAGCATTTGCGTTGTGAGTGAAGACCAAAGGAAGATGGGCTACCAAATGCAAGGCATTACTAAGATGATAAATGATTATCTAATAAAAAATTATAATAAATAGAAAGGGATGTTAATATGGACGAATTAAAAACAAGAGATCAAATTGACGAACGATTTAAGTGGGATTTGACAAAAATCTTTGAAAGTGATGAAAAGTGGGCTGAAGAGTATGACGGCTTCTGCAAAGACTTTACAAAGCTAAGTGATTATGAAGGAAGACTTGGTGAAAGCGCAAAGACTTTCTTTGAATTCACTAAATTGAAATACGATTTAATTCACAGACTTGAATTAATTTATGTTTATGCAAGCTTAAAGTTTTCGCAAGACACTACAGATACTAAGAGTCAAGAGCTTATTGATAAAGCACAAACTGCTGAAATCAAGTTCTCAACAAGCTTAGCCTTTGAATCACCAGAAATATTAAAAATAGGAAGAAAGAAGATTGAAGACTTTATAGCTGAAGAAAAAGGCCTTGAAGAGTATAGAAAGACTTTTGAAGACATTCTTAGATACGAAGCACACACTTTAAGCGAAAAAGAAGAAGCACTTCTATCTAAAGCAGGCGACTTATATAGCGCACCAGATGACATCTACCAAATGTTCTCATATGCTGATTTGAAATTTGATTCAGTAGCAGATAAAGATGGCAAGATGCATCCACTAAGCCCAGGCGTGTTCACTAAGCTATTGGCTTCAGATGATGAAGTGTTAAGAAAAAATACATTCAACACATACTATGACAATTACGCTGATCATATCAATATGCTTGCGGCTACATTAAAGGCAGCTGTTAAGAAAAACATCTTCAGAGCTGAAGTAAGAAATTTCAAGAGCGCTAGAGAAGCTGCATTATTTGCCAATGCTGTTGATGAAAAGATCTATGACAATCTTATCGAGTCAGTTCACGACAAGATTCATTACCTTCATAGATATATGAAGCTTAGAAAGAAATATATGGGCCTTAAAGAGCAACACATGTATGACATTTATATGCCAATGCTTAGCAGCTTAAAATTTGAAATTGATTATCCAGAAGCAACTGATATCATCAAAGAAGCAATCGCTCCACTTGGCAGTGAATATCAAGAAATTGCTTACAAGGGATATCATTCAAGATGGGTTGACGTATATGAAACAAAGGGCAAGAGAGGCGGAGCCTTCTCATCAGGTGTTAAGGGCACTTACCCATACATCTTATTAAACCATAATAAATCAGTTGACTCACTATTTACATGCTGTCATGAAATGGGCCACTCAATGCACTCATACTTAACAAACACTACTCAACCGATCCAATACGCTAACTACAGCATATTCTTAGCAGAAATAGCTTCAACTATGAATGAAACGCTATTAACTCACTACATGATTGACAACGCTAAGACTAAGGAAGAAAAATTATACTTCATAGACAATTATCTTGAATCATTCAGAACTACATTATATAGACAAGCGATGTTTGCTGAATTTGAAAATATAATTCACAAATACGCTCAAGAAGGCGGCACTATAAACGCGGATTTCTTAAACAAGACTTACTACGATTTAAATAAGTTCTACTATGGTGACGATGTGGTTGTTGACGAGAAAATCAAGTACGAATGGGCTAGAATACCTCACTTCTACTACAACTTCTACGTATTCCAATACTCAACAGGTATTAGCTGCGCAACTGAATTTGCAAGAAAAGTGCTTTCTAAAGAAGAAGGAGCAGTAGAAAAATATCTTGGCTTCTTGTCAAAGGGCTCAAGCGAGTACCCAATCGATATACTTAAAGAAGCTGGCGTAGATATGACTACTAAGGACCCAATACTAAACAGTTTAGATACATTTAACGAGTTCATGGATAAGTTTGAAGAACTTATGTAGGAGGAACTATGTTCGAGCAAATTAGCGATTTATTAGTAAACTTTAAACTAAGCTACCTTGTCGACATCACAATAATTGCGCTAATAATATATCAACTATACAAGCTTGTTAAGCAAACTAGAGCTGAGCAGCTAACCAAAGGCTTCTTGGCCTTGCTTATAGTTACCAAGCTAAGTGAAGTACTCCACCTATATACACTTAGGTGGCTTATCGAAAACCTATTCAATGTAGGTCTTATCGCTTTAGTTGTTGTATTTCAGCCAGAGTTGAGGCGTGGACTTGAGTATATAGGAAGGATGAAGTTCTTTTCTAAATCCATTTCCGATTTTAAAAAGGAAAACTTTTCAAGAACAGTTAATGAGATAGTTGACGCATGCCTATCACTATCGAGACAAAAGATAGGAGCGCTTATCGTCATCGAGAGAAAAACTGGTCTTAACGAGATAGTTGATACAGGAACTGATATAGATGGTCTTGTATCAAGCGACTTACTTATAAATATCTTCATACCGAACACACCTCTTCACGATGGGGCGGTCGTTATTAAGAGCGATAAGGTAAGAGCTGCTGCATGCTTCTTGCCGCTAACAGATAATCAAAGCGTTCCAAGAGAATTAGGTACAAGACATAGAGCAGCGCTTGGTGTAACTGAGATGAGTGATGCACTTGCAGTTATAGTATCAGAAGAAACAGGAGCTATATCTACAGCAGAAGAAGGCGTTATCTCAAGATATCTAGACGAGAACACGCTTAGAGAGAAACTACTTAGCGTTTATTTACCAGAAAGTAGCGAGGACAAAGCATTATTTAAATGGAGGGCAAAAGATGAAGATCAAGATGAAGAAGTTCAAGATCAAGAACAAGAGTAATATCATTGCTAAGATAGTCTCGGTCATCGTTGCCATCTTCCTTTGGTACTACGTTATGGGACTTGTCAATCCAGAAGAAACAAGAACATATAGAAATATAAACGTAGCATTTAAAAATGTTGAATACCTTAATAACACCAAGCTTGTCAACCTCGGACCAAATGAGGCAAAAGTTACAGTTCAAGTAAAGGGTAAGAAGAGCGAACTTGATAATATTAACGAAAACAATATCAAGGCAGCCATCGACTTTAGAGGCTACGATGCAGGCCAAGTTAGGATACCAGTCAAAGCCGAAATCATTGGTCAATACAATACGCTTCAAGTCACATCAGTTGGACCAAATGAGGTGCTATTTAACCTTGACAGCGTTGAATCATATAAAAAGCCTATAGAGATAAGACAAAAGGGCGAGATAAAAGAAAATCACGCTTTGTCAGAGCTATCGATGGATGTTGAAAACGTTAAGCTAACTGGACCAGAAAGCTATTTAGCAAAAGTTGATAAGGTCATAGCCGAAATCGATTTAACAAATAAGGATAGGCCATTTACAATATCAAGTAAGCTATATGCAGTCGACATAAAAGACAATCAGATAGACCAAGTGAGCCTATATCCACAAGTGGTTAATATCAATGCACAGATAGATAAGACAAAGTCGGTTAATATAGAGACAGACTTCGTAAGCCATCTGCCAAGCAATTACAAGATAGTTAATATCAAGACTAGTCCACAAAAGATAGTTATTAAAGGACAAGATGGTCTAGACGCCATCAGCTCAATTAAGACAGAGAAGATAGAGGTTAATGATGCGGTTGAGCCTAAGGAAGGCGAAATTATTGTTAAGCCAATACTTCCACAAGGAGTTTCACTTCTTGATGAGAACGTAAATATATCTGTAACTTATGAGATAGAAGAAGAAGCTGAAAGAGAAATTAAAGTGCCACTAGCTAATCTTGAGCTTAATAATCTAAGAGATGATATAGAGCTAAGCGATGCAAATGAAGAATATATCACTTTGACATTGAAAGGATATAAGTCAATCTTAGACAAGATAGACGAAGAAACATTTATGCTTACAGCGGATGCATCAAACGTAACAACTGAAGGCAAACAGCAATTAAGACTTGAGCTAGTAAGCGATAAAGAGTATATAGAGATACTTAATAACGCGATTAGTCTAGATTTTGTAATGAAGAATAATTAATATGAGGGAGCTGAGTAAGAGATTACTCAGTTTTCTTTTGCCTATATATAAGAAAGGCTTATAATTAATGAAGGAAGTATAAAATTTATTAATATAAAATAATGCTTGTAAAATTTTAGGGGGGGGGGTGGTATAATATAGTTAATAAGAATTTATTTTGCTAAATCATTACAAGGGAGGATCTTATGAAGTACAAAAAATTTTTTATAATCATGTTTATCCTGATACTATGTTCATCAATATCAGCACTACTTGCACCGATATTTATACAGCTGTGGAAGGCAAATGGCACACCGCTTGATACGAAGAAGATAGTATTCATAGTCTTACTTATACTTGCCTCAAAACTGCTTACTATACTATTTACAATATTTAGAGAAAAGTTTGCGAAGGAGTATAACAAAGGCAATTTCATTTCATACATAAAAAACATTTTTAATATGAATTACGACAGTATAATCGAAAAGGGAGCTATGAACTTACTAGAGAGAGCATCAATCTCTGTTAATAGCATCTACTCATTTATGATGAATGGCTATATACAGATATTCTCCTCACTTTTAGTCGCCTTAGTATGTTTGATTTTGATTGCAAATGTAAATTTGTATTTAGCTTTGATAATGTTTTTGGCGCTGCCTATAAACTATTTTGGATATAAATTATTAAATAAGAAGCTAAAGAAAAAGTCTGAAGAGATGCAAAAGATGACTGGCATGGGCTTTCAAGAGATACTTTCTTATGTACAAGAGGTCGACTATGTAAAACAGCTTTCTGATAAGTCTGTGATTTACAATAAGCTAAAGCCAGCGACTGAAAAAGTTTATGGTAGCATGGCGAGCGTCAACGAGTACGCTCAATCAATGACGGTAGTCTTAGAAGGCATTAACGAGATTATAAAAACGCTTTTATTACTTATAGTTGTTTACGACTATATGGCACATAGCAGCAGCATTTACTCAATAATACTTGTTACTTTAATCTTCCCACTTTACTTTGCCAATGTTTCTACCATAACTAATTCAAATATTAAGAAGAGAAATTTTGATATAGCAAAAGATTTTGAAAAAGAACTCATCGCCAATAAAGAGGCAGATGGCAGTGAAGCAATTGATACGATTAACGATATAGAACTTGATGTCAATGGCATTAATATTAAAGACATGAAGCTTGACTTTAATGCAAAGTCAAAGCTAAAGAAGGGTGACATAGTTAGAATTAACGGAGCCAATGGTAGTGGCAAGAGCACTTTTGCTAAGGGACTAGTTAAATTTAGAGACGTTAAGATAATTAAAGTAAATGGCATAGATATTGACAAGTGCAAAAACGAAGACATAAGAGATCGTATTGAATATGTCGTTCAAAACGCACCTATAGTCAACGGCTCACTAAGAAAGAACCTTCTACTTGACTTTGATGATGGCAGCCACATCGACTTAGAAGAAAATCAATTCATCAGATCCATACTTGAGAAGAAATCACTTGACGATGATATACTTATGGGCGGCTCAAACCTATCTGGAGGCGAAAAGCAAAAGATATCATTTGCAAGGTCCTTACTAAAAAATCCAGACGTACTTGTTTTGGATGAGATATGCTCAAACATTGACAAGGAATCGACAAAAGAGATATACGATTACCTAGACAAGACTAGAGAGGACAGGATATGCTTCATCATCAGTCACGATGACTTGACAAGTGGATTTATTAATGTTAATATAAATTAGTAGTATGACTCTAACACCATTGTCATAGTAAAATATTTTTGCAAAATCAAAAAAAGCACTTGACAAATGCTCTGCATGAGTATATACTATATGAGTAAAGAATAATTATCAAGAAGAAAATGCTTTCTCACCTTATAACCGGTTGTTCATAAGGTTAATTAATTGTAATTGTACGGGCATTTTTTCATGCCCGTTTTTTTAATGGAGGTGTAAACAATTAAAGAGCTACTAATCAACGAAGAGATTAGAAATCAAAAGATAAGACTTATAGGGGAAGATGGAACACAATATGGTATCGTCGATAACAATAAGGCTTTAGAGATAGCAGAAGCTGCTAAACTAGACCTTGTAATGGTTTCTCCAAACGCTGACCCTGTTGTTTGTAAGGTAATGGACTACGGTAAGTACAGATACGAGCAACAAAAGAAGAACAAGGAAGCTAAGAAGAAGCAAAAAGTTATCAATATCAAAGAGATCAGAATGACTCCAAATATTGAAGAACATGACTTAAACGTTAAAGTTAGAACTACAAAAAAATTTATTCAAAATGGAGACAAGGTTAAGGTATCCGTTCGCTTTAGAGGTAGAGAGATGGGACACACTGAGCTTGGAAGAGAAGTTCTTGATCAATTTCTAGAACTATTAGGTCCTGAGGCTATGGTTGAAAAAGCACCAAAGTTAGAAGGTAGAAACATGTCGATGACTGTTATTCAAAATAATAAAAATTAGGAGGAATAGAAATGGCAAAGATGAAAACACACAGAGCGTCTGCAAAGAGATTTAAAAGAACAGCTTCTGGTAAATTAAAAAGATGCAAAGCATACAAAGGACACTTAACAGGTAAGAAATCTGCTAAGAGAGTAAGAAACTTAAGAAAAGGATCATTAGTATCAAAGGGCGATCAAAAGAGAATTGACTCTATGGTAATGTAGTAGGAGGACAAAATGGCTAGAGTAAAAAGAGCAGTAAATTCTAAAAAGAATCATAAAAAAGTTTTAAAACAAGCTAAAGGATATTTTGGCGCAAAGAGCAAGCTATATAGAACTGCTAACGAAGCAGTTATGAAGTCATTAAGCTATGCATATATTGGTAGAAAGAACAGAAAGAGAGACTTCAGAAAACTTTGGATAGCTAGAATCAACGCTGAATGCAGAGTAAACGATATGAGCTATAGCAAATTTATCGGTGGTTTAAAGAAATTAAATATTGACATAAACAGAAAAATGCTTTCCGAAATGGCTATTCATGATAAAGAAAGCTTTAAGAATTTAGTTGATATGGCAAAGAATGCTTAAAGTTCTCAATTTTGGGAACTTTTTCTTTTCTATATGGCAAAAATTCTTGATTTGTAGTAAAATAGATATATGGAAATAAGAAAAAAACTTTTTAAAGACAAACTAAACCCGCCACAAGTTTTGGCGCTGGGTTTTTTATCCTTAATACTCATAGGTAGCGTACTTCTAAACTTGCCTATAGCCTCGACTAGCGGTAGCCCTATTGGTTACGTAAACAGTTTGTTCACTTCAGCATCTGCTGTGTGCGTAACTGGCCTTACAGTACTTAATACTGCTAAGGACTTCACGCCATTTGGCCAAGCAGTTATCATTACACTTATACAATTTGGCGGCCTCGGCATAATGACACTAGCAACAGTCGGCTACATAATCATGGGTAAGAAGATATCATTCAAGGAAAGACTTATGATTAAGGAGCAACTAAATACTGAATCAATACAAGGTATAGTAAAACTAATGAAGAAAGTTATTGGCTATACATTATTTCTTGAGCTTATGGGCTCCTTCCTATTAGCGCTTCGCTTTGTACCAATGTTTGGACTAGAAAAGGGCTTGGCCTTTAGTATATTTCACTCGATAAGTGCTTATTGCAACGCAGGCTTTGATATATTTGGAGATTCATTAATTATCTTTCAAAATGATTACTACGTTTTGTTTATACTATCGCTATTAATTATACTAGGCGGACTAGGCTTCACTGTATATGCGGACTTACTAGCAAAGGATAAGCTAAGAAAGTTAACGCTTCACTCTAAAGTAGTGCTTATCATGACTGGATCACTTTTAGCTATAGGCACACTGAGCTTTTTGCTATTTGAAAGAACAAATCCTGGCACTTTAGGCACAATGAACTTCCCTACAAAGCTAGCGAACTCAATTTTCCAAAGCGTTTCACCAAGAACAGCAGGCTTCTACTCAGTAGATATGTCTAGTATCAGGGAGACTACTATATTCTCAATGATTATGCTTATGTTTATAGGTGGATCGCCAGGATCAACAGCTGGTGGTGTTAAGACGACGACATTTGCTTGTCTAGTACTGACAACCATATCAGTAGTAAAGGGCGAGGAAGATGTTAACTGCTTAAAGAGAAGATTACCGTTCGAAACGATAAAGAGAGCTGTATCGATATTTTTAATAGGCTTAGCTATAGTTTTTTCAACAGCAATTATACTAACTATTACTGATAGCTCTTTCAAGTTTATCAATCTGCTTTTTGAATCAACATCGGCCTTTGGCACTGTTGGCTTGACTACGGGCATAACTGATAAGCTTAGCACTCTTGGTAGGCTTGTCATCACTCTAACTATGTATATAGGTAGGGTTGGACCACTTACTATGGCATACGCTTTTGCTAAGAGAAACAGGAAGAGAGACTTTAGAAACGCACCAGGCAACCTAATGGTTGGATAGGAGGATATATGAAATCATTTGTAATAATTGGACTTGGAAGATTTGGTATGGCACTTTCAAAGGAGCTTTCAAGGATAGGCCACGAGGTCTTAGCTATAGACTATGACCCAGCCTTAATAAGTGAAGTAGCTGACTATGTTACTCATGCTGTTGAAGCTGACGCAAAAAATGAGATGGCACTTAAGGAGATAGGTTTATCTAACTTTGATGTTGCCGTTATAAGCATAGGCTCTGACCTTGAAGCAAGCATCATAGCTACACTTACTTGTAAAGAGCTTGGCATTAAGACAATCATTGCCAAGGCTACTAGTGAGTCACACGGTAAAGTGCTATCGAAGATAGGTGCAAACAAGATTATCTTCCCAGAAAGAGATATGGGTACAAGGCTTGCACACAACTTAACATTCAAAAACATCATTGATTACATCGAACTTTCTAGCGACTACTCCATCGCCGAAGTAAAGATACTTAAGTCATGGGTAGGTAAGTCCTTACTTGATCTTAAGCTAAGAAACATTTACGGCGTTAACGTTATTGCTATTAAGAACGATGACAAGATTGATGTGTCACCAAAACCAGATAAGGGTCTTGAGCAAGGAGACGTTTTAGTACTTCTTGGTCAAGTTGACGATATAAGTGCCTTGGAAAAGGACTCTCAAAATGAGCAGTAGCCTTATTACATCCAAGGACAACAAAATTTATAAGCTAATCAATTCCTTAAAGAAGCCAAAATATAGAAAGAAAAATTCTATGTTTATTCTAGAGGGCAAAAGATTGGTTTATGAGGCTATAGAACGCTCTGCGTCTATAGTGTACATAGTTATTAACGAAGACTTTGACGATGAATATATATCTGATAAGCCTTATGATATTATTAAAATCGAAAATAATTTATTTAAAAATTTACAAGATACTGTTACATCTCAGGGCATAATAGCAGTTTGTAAAGAGAGTTTAAATGAAGCGTATGACTTTGATGAAAAAACAGTTTTATACTTAGAAGATATACAGGACCCGGGCAATTTAGGTACGATAATTAGAAGTGCGGCGTCATTTGGAGTAAAGACTCTTATACTATCAAAAAACTCCTGCGATGTGTACAATGAAAAGGTTTTACGCGCGTCGATGGGAGCCATCTTTCTAGTAGATGTTCATTATGAAGATCTAAGTATAATAAATACATTCAAAGAGAAGGGATACAAAGTTTACTCGACATCGCCACGAGGCAAGGCCACGCGCTATACAGATGAAAAGGCCTTTATACTCATGGGCAATGAAGGCAATGGCTTAACAGAGGAAGCATTTAAGATGAGTGACGAGACCATCACCATAGCCAATACTGGTAAACTTGAATCGCTTAATCTTGCTGTAGCGAGCTCGATTATTATATATGAAAGATATTTAATGCAATAGTAAGAATATATGGTATAATATAGGTATCGGAGGAAGCATATGAAAGAAGAACTATTAAAAATTAAAGACGAAGCCAAAGCTTTGATTGAAAAAGCTGAAGACTTAAAGAGTTTAGAAGATTTAAGAGTTAAATTTTTAGGCAAGAAAGGCGACTTAACAGCCATACTTAAGATGATGGGTTCACTATCAGCTGAAGAAAGACCTGTTATGGGCCAACTTGCTAACGAAGTAAGAGAAGACATTGAGGCTCTTCTTAAGAATAAATTTGACGACTTAAACGCTCTTGAAAGAGAAAAAAGATTAGATGAAGAGACTTTGGACATAAGTATTGACAAAGATCTAGTTTCATTAGGACATGAGCATCCACTAATCAAGGTTAAGGAAAAACTTGAAGACTTATTCATGAGGATGGGCTTTAAGGTTATAGAAGGACCTGAGATTGAAACTGTAGAAAATAACTTTGACTTACTTAACGCGCCACAAGACCACCCATCAAGAGATATGTCTGATACTTTTTATATCGATAAAGAAAATTTACTTAGAACACAAACATCGCCAGTACAAATAAGAGCCATGAAGAAGTACGGAGCACCACTAAAGATGGTTTCATGCGGAAGAACATTTAGGTTTGATGACGTTGATAACACTCACTCACCGATGTTTTATCAAATGGAAGGACTTGTGGTTGGCGAAAACATTTCTCTAGCTAATTTAAAATTTACTATAGATCAATTTGTTAGAGAGCTTTTAGGCGAAAAGATACAAACAAGATATAGACCGCATCACTTCCCATTCACAGAGCCTAGTATGGAAGTCGACGTAACTTGTCACAAGTGCGGCGGCGAAGGCTGTGAATTTTGCGGAGGAACTGGCTGGTCGATGGAATTACTTGGCTGCGGCATGGTACACCCGAATGTGCTTAGGAACTGCGGCATAGATCCAAAGAAGTACTCTGGCTTTGCCTTTGGTTTCGGCGTTGACAGAATCACTATGGTTTCGTACGGCATCAACGATATAAGATTGCTTTACGAAAACGATCAAAGATTTTTAGATGAGTTTTAGGAGGACGATATGTTATTACCAATTAGATGGCTAAAAGATTATGTAAATATTGATTGCGACAATAAAAAACTAGCTGAAGACATCACTTTAACAGGTTCTCATGTAGATGGCATAGTTGACTCATTTAAAAGACTTGAGGGAGTTATCACTGTTAAGATTAAACGTATAGAAAAGCATCCAGATGCTGATAGATTAA
This sequence comes from uncultured Eubacteriales bacterium, assembly GCA_900539725.1. Taxonomy (GTDB): domain Bacteria; phylum Bacillota; class Clostridia; order Tissierellales; family Peptoniphilaceae; genus Fenollaria. The sequence goes on from UQDI01000008.1 coordinate 52,310, forward strand.
GAGTATGCTATGTGGACGATGGCAAGAGCGAGATTGTCATAGTTACTGCTGCGCCAAACGTAGAAGAAGGCGACATAGTGCCACTTGCTACAGTTGGAGCAATAATTGCTGGCGGAAACAAAATCGAAGAGCATGACTTTAGAGGAGTAGTTTCATATGGTATGTTCTGCTCATTAGCTGAGCTTGGCTACGATGCAAACGTAATCAACAAAAAAGTTGCTGAAGGAGTTTTAGTTCTTGACGAAGACACCCCTATAGGCAAAGATATAAGAGAAGTACTAGCTTTAGATGAAAAAGTTCTTGATATAGAGATTACACCAAACAGACCTGACTGCCTAAGCGTTTTAGGTATGGCAAGGGAAGCAAAGGCAACGTTTGATAAAGAACTAAAAGAACCTGAGTATAAAGAGGCAAAAGATTCAGATGATATAAAAAATTATATCAAAGACATCTCCATTGAAACAAAGGACTGTTTAAGATATTACGCAAGAGTCGTAAAAGATGTAAAAGTAGGTCTTTCTCCACTTTGGATGCAACAAAGACTTATGGAGTCAGGCGTTAGACCTATTAACAATATAGTCGACATTACAAACTATGTTATGCTCGAACTAGGCGAGCCGCTTCATGCTTTTGACGTAAATACTATTAAGACAAAAGAAATTCATATAAAAAATGCTAAAGAAGAAAAATTCACTACGCTTGATGAAATTGAAAGAGATTTAAAACCTGAAGACATTGTTATAACAGACGGAAGTGACAATCTTGCTCTAGGCGGCATCATGGGTGGACTTGACTCATCTATTACAGATAGTACTGAGACTATCATGCTTGAAGGAGCTAGCTTTAACAGATCTCAAATCAGATACACATCGAAGAGACTTGGACTAAGAACAGAAGCTTCAAATAGATTTGAAAAAGGCATCTCTCCTTTAATGGCGAAGAAGGCAGTTGATAGAGCAGCTTATCTAATCGAGCTATTAGGCGTAGGTACTGTAGTTGATGGTTACTATGACATTGTTAACTACGAAGAAAAGGACGAAGTGATTAAGTCTGATCCAGCTAGAATCAATACTTTACTTGGTAGCGATTTAAGCGTTGATACAATGCTTGATAATCTATCAAGACTTGGTATAGAAACAAAATATGAAGACGGACTTTTAATTTCTAAGTCACCATATTACAGAACTGATCTTGCTATAGAAGAAGATATAGCTGAAGAAGTCGGACGTATCTATGGCTTCCACAATATCGAAGCAAAACCTATCAAGTCAGAGACATCAGTTGGTATGCTTGATTACAAGAGACAAATCGATAAGCACATCAAGACTTTACTCATAGGACAAGGCATGGATGAGATACTAACTTATTCATTTATCAGTCCAAAGAATTATGATGCACTAAATTTAAAAGAGGATCATGAGTTTAGAAAATATATCGAATTAATCAATCCACTTGGCGAAGACTTTAGAGCGATGAGAACAACACTTATCGCAAACATGCTAAAAGTTTTATCGCTAAACATCAATAATATGAACGAAAAAGGCGCTTTCTTTGAATTTGGAAACACATTTGAAAAAGAAGGTAGTAAGTATATCGAGAACAAGACTATGTCCGTAGGTTTCTACGGTTATGGTGACTTCTATATGATTAAGGACATCTTAGTTAAAATACTAGAGGGACTTGCTATAGAAGGATATGAAGTGAAGAGAAGTACTGAGACAAGCATCTTCCACAAGGGTAGAAGCGCTGACTTTTATATCAATGGCGAAAAATTTGCAAGCCTTGGTCAAATTGACTACGCTGTTTGCGATAAGTTCTCCATAAAAACAGATGTTTATGTGATGGAGCTTGACTTAGAAAAGATATATCCACTAGTTAATCTAGAGAGAAAATATGTAAAGATAAACAAATTCCCAGCTATTAAGAGGGACTACGCCATAGTTTTAGATGACGCTGTTCCATTTGGTGACGTTAAGAATGAAATTTTATCACATGGCTTTGACATCGTTAAGGACGTACAAATCTTTGACGTATATAAGTCAGATAAGCTTGGTTCTGATAAGAAGTCACTAGCCTTCAAGATTAAGTATCAAGGCGAAAAGACTCTTAAAGATAAAGATATACAAAAAGTTGAGAGCGAAATTTTAGCTTCACTTGAAGAAAAATTCGCTGCCATCTTAAGGAAGTAAGGAGGTAGGAAATGCCAGAGAGAGTAACCGTTCATATCAACGGCAGAGATTTCAATATTCGTTCGGAGTATGATGAAAAGTATGTTTCAGATATTGCATACTATGTTAATAAGTTAATAAAGGATCTTTTAGCTAATAATCCAAGACTTGACTCGCTTATGGCAACAACCCTTGCGACTGTCAACGTTACCGATGAATTATTTAAGGCGCAAAAGAAACTTAGTGAGTATGAGAACACTCCTATAAACAAGTCAGCGGAGTACATGGACCTCAATGAAGCTTATCAAGAAGCTCTTAAAAAAATTGAGAAGCTTCAAGAAGAGCTTAATAACAAGGCGGACGAACTTGTTAAGACTAAGCTAAACACAGAGGACCTTTATCAACAGCTTAGCCGCATCAAAGAAGGAACAAGTCAAGACGTTGGAGCAAAAACTACAAATAAGAGCAATATTAAAAACAATCACAATAACAATCAAAACAATAATGTTAAATAAAAAGACAAAAGTACTAAGCCCTGTCGGCACCTACGAAGCGTTCATTGCAGCGCTTAAAGCAGGTGCTGACGAGGTTTATTTTGGCAGTGAAAAATTCAACGCAAGGCGCTTTGCAAAGGGCATTACAGATGATGAGATAAAATCGATGATAGAGTTAGCAAAGCTATATGGTATCAAACTTTGTATGACTGTAAATATCATCTTGGATGATAAAGAAGTAGTCGACGCATTATTTTTGATAGAGCAGTATAGAAATATGGGTGTCGACGCCTTCATAATTACTGATTTGGGTTTAATATCGCTTGTAAAAAAATATTTGCCAGGCGTTGAGGTACATGCGTCAACACAGTTAAACATCGCGAATCTATCTAGCATTGACTGGGCTATAGAAAATGGTTTTCAAAGAGCGGTAATAGCGCGCGAAAAGGACTACAGATTTTTAGAAAAGGCGGCAGTAAAGGATATAGAGCTCGAAGCCTTTGTTCATGGTGCGCTTTGTTATGCAGTTTCAGGTCAATGCCTAATGAGCTCACTTATAGGTGAAAGGTCTGGTAACCGCGGGACATGCGCACAGCCATGCCGTAAGATGTATGATGTTTACAGCGAAGGAAAATTATTAAGCGAAAAAATTTATGCTATATCTGAGTACGATTTAAACACTTTGGACTCAATTGATAAACTTGTGGGATCTGTTGATAGCTTAAAGATAGAGGGCCGCATGAAAAATCCTTCTTATGTATACTTAATAACTAAGCTATATAAGGATAAAATTTTAGGCGTAGAGAATACTCATAGACCTGATGAAGTCTTTAATAGAGGCTTTACTAAGGGACATATCTTAAAAGACGGCATGGACAAGATGCTAGTCAAAGAGAAAAAACATTTTGAAGGCGGTTTTGAGCTAGAAGATTTTTCATTTGCAAAAAAAGATATAAGTTTTGATTTAAAAGCAAAAATTGGCGAAAAAATAATTTTAACGCTTCATTATATGGAAAAAGAATACACTAAAGAGTCTGAATACATAGTGCAAAAAGCAAAGACAGCTTCACTTGATAAAGAAAAAATTATTGACCCTATTATGAAGACTGGAAAAGACTTTTTAAATGTTAAAGAAGTAGGGCTCGATGTGGACAAAGAGGCCTTTATACCAGTTAAGGAGCTTAAGTCCTTAAGAAGAGAGCTTATAGATGAGCTTCTTAAAAAAGATTTTAAGGGCGTTAACATCGATAAAAAGAAAAAAGATATCTTGACTCCTTATGAAAATAAAAAAGCTTTACAGCCAAAAATCATTCTTAGAGCCTCATCATATAAAGACCTTGAAGGTATTGACATAGACAAGGCTGACACACTTAGCCTATATCTAAACAAAGACAATCTTACTTACTTAAGTAAAATTAATATAAATAAAGAAGTATATACATCAAACGCGGCGACTGACGAAGACCTGGATGAGTACTATGACTTACTTAATGAATATGGTGAAGCTATCGACTCAATTGAAATAAGTGAGCTAGGCGCTTATCAAAAGCTAAAGAGCTTTGATAAAAAGATTTATGCTTCATACATGATGAACGTCTTTAACTCAGAAGCTGCTAAATACATGAGCGAAAGCCATTTTTCAGGCTTTACGTACTCACTTGAGATGACTTTAGCACAGATGGAAAAAATCATGAACTACGGTCTCGAAACAAGGCTATGGGCCTATGGCTACCCAGTCGTCATGATGAGCAAGGCATGCCCATTAGCAAATATTAGAGATGACTGTGACCAACGATGCGAGGTCTGCCCTATAAACAAGGCAAATGAGCTTGTTTATGAGGATAAGGAGCATTTTATCTTCGCTCGTGAAAATAATTATACGAAGATTTATAACTCGCAAAAGATTTTTATGCTTGACAAGATGGACGACATCAAAAAATTAGGAGCTACAAGCATTATCATTGACCTTGATAATGAAAGCGATAAGAAAAAAATTAATGAATATATTGAAAAGATTAATAATGGAGATGGAATAGACGCGATAGAAAGTTTTACTAGAGCGCATTACTACAAAAAAGTTTTATAGGTGAATAAATGGACAAAGCACTCAAAGTTTTAGAATATGACAAAATAATAGATATGCTACTAGACTTGACTCAAGGCGAGCTTGCAAGAGACTTGGTAGAAAAGCTTGAGCCGTCAAATGACATAGATGAGATAAGGCGCATGCAAGAGGAAACCTCTGAAGCCTACAGGGTTTTGGTGAGGTACGGAGACATTGATTACACAGCTGCAACGCATATAAAGCATCTTGTGTCAAAGGCGAGTCTTGGGTCCATGCTCTTTATAGAAGATTTATACGATATAATGCAAAACATCTTTTTAGTGAGCTCAATTAAGAGATATTTAAAGACTGGTATAGACGATGAAAACTTAAGGCTAAAACACTTAAGAAGGCTAAACGACAGCTTAGCCTCACTTGATGATCTCAAGAAAAAGCTTAGCACGACTATAGTATCGAGAGACGAGATAGCGGACAATGCCTCAAGCACTTTAAGAAGCATAAGGCGAAGCAAAAAGCTTAAGAATCAAGCAATAGAAGATAAATTAAATTCATATATAACTAGCGAAAAAACTAAAAAATATTTACAAGATGCTATAGTTACTATGCGTGAAGGAAGGTATGTAATACCCGTTAAAAACGAGTACCGATCAAGTGTTGAGGGCATGATACACGATATATCTCAAAAGGGTTCAACAGTTTTTATCGAGCCAATGGCAGTCGTTAAACTAAATAACGAGCTAAGGGAGCTTGAAAACGAAGAGAAAAAAGAGATAGAAAGGATACTTTATGAGCTATCAAGCGAAGTATCTGAGTACAAGGCCTATCTTGAAACGAATGAAGAAGCTTTAAAAAGCATCTCATTTATATTTGCAAGAGCAAGACTCGCTAGAGAGATGAGGGCGACAGAGCCAGTTTTAAACGATAAAGGCTATGTCAATCTAAAAAACGCAAGGCACCCATTAATACCAAAAGATAAGGTAGTGCCAACAACAGTTGAGCTCGGAGATGAGTACACATCGCTTATAATCACGGGGCCAAATACCGGAGGTAAGACAGTTAGTTTAAAGACAGTTGGACTTATTACGCTGATGGCAAAGTCTGGTTTAAATATACCATGCGATAACAATTCATCAGTGGCTGTCTTTGATAAAGTCTACGCCGATATAGGTGATGAACAATCGATAGAGCAATCGCTATCAACATTTTCTTCGCACATGAAAAACATTGTTCATATAGTTGAAAATGCTGAGTATAACGACTTAGTTTTATTCGACGAACTAGGTGCAGGTACTGACCCAACTGAGGGTGCGGCTCTTGCCATATCCATATTAAAGCTCTTTAGAGAGAGAAGAATTAGGACCATGGCGACGACACATTACTCACAAATCAAGTTTTATGCGCTTACGAGTGAGGGCGTGAAGAATGCATCGATGGAGTTTAACGTCGATACACTGTCACCAACATACAGGCTAATCATAGGCATACCTGGTAAGTCAAATGCTTTTGAAATATCGAAGCGGCTTGGACTTGATCAAAAGATTATTGATAGCGCAAAAGAACTTTTAAATGAGAATGATACTCGCTTTGAAGATGTTCTTAAGGCCATAGAAGAAGATAGAACTGAGATTGAAAACAAAAGAATTAAGATAAACGAAGAGAATGAAGAGATAGAAAGGCTTAGAGAAAAGCTTGAGAATAAAAATAAAAAGCTTGAAGAAAAGCAAGAAGCCATCATTAACAAGGCAAAAGAAGAAGCAAGAGAGATAGTTAAGAAGGCAAAGAGCGAGAGCGCATTTATCATCGATGAACTAAAAGACATCTCATCTTTATCTAAAAAAGAGGATAGACGAAGGCTTCAAGAGGCAAAGGACTACCTAAGGGAGCTTGAAGATGAAAACAGATTAAAGATCAAAGACAATAAGAAGCGAACAAAAGAAATTCCTAAGGACATCAAGCTTGGTGAAAGCGTTAGAATCATTAGCATAGACAAGTTTGGTGAAGTAGAGACGCTTCCTGATGATAAGGGAGACTTAAATATTCAAGTTGGCATCATGAGTGTTAGAAGCAATATTAATGATATAGAGCGAAGTGAATCAAAAGAGGAAGTAAAGGTTGAGAAGAAGACTAAATCCATTAACAAGGCTAAGTCAAAAAATATAAGTTCAGAAATTAATTTAATCGGAAGAACGGTTGATGAAGCGATACTTTTACTCGACAAATACCTTGATGATGCCTACCTTGCAAGGCTCAAAGAGGTCAGGATAATTCACGGTAAAGGCACGGGCACACTTAGGGATGCAGTAAGAAAGTATTTACAAAATAGCAAACATGTTATAGAATATAGAGAGGCAGACTATACGGAGGGCGGTTCAGGAGCTACCGTAGCTGTTATTAAGTAGGAGGTAATTATGATAAATTTTAAGGAAAAAGTAAGCGACGCTTTAAGCGCAGTTATTGAAGAACTATCTAAAGAAGAGATAGATAATTTAGTAGAAACACCGCCATCGTTTGATATGGGCGACTACGCGTTCCCAGTATTTAGACTTGCAAAGACATACAAGAAAGCACCTAATCTCATAGCTGAAGACATAAAAGAAAAACTAGGTGATAACGAATATTTTGAAAAGATAGAAAATGCAGGACCATATGTAAACTTCTTTGTTAACAAAGAAAAACTTCTTGAAACAGTTTATAAAGATATAGAAGATAAAGGTGAAATGTATGGTTCATCAGATATGGGTAAGGGCAAAAACGTTATCGTTGAGTTCTCATCTCCTAACATTGCAAAACCAATGCACATAGGTCATATAAGATCAACAGTTATTGGTAACGCTCTTTATCATATATTTAAGCATCTTGGTTACAATACCATCGCCATCAATCACTTAGGTGACTATGGTACTCAATTTGGTATGCTTATAGCTGCTTACAAGCTTTGGGGCGACAGAGAAGCTATCGAAAAGAACCCTATAGATGAGCTTCTTGATTTATATGTAAGATATAACAAACTTCAAGAGCTAGACCCAGCTGCAAGAGACACTGCTAGAGACTGGTTTAAAAAGCTTGAACAAGGCGATGAAGAAGCAACTGAAATTTGGACTTGGATGAAACAATTGTCAATAGTTGAGTTTGAAAAAGTATATGATATGCTTGGAATTAAATATGACTCATACAAGGGCGAAGCCTTCTACTCAGACAAGATGCCAGCCGTTATTGAAGAGATAAAAGAAAAGAATATCGGTAAGATGGACGACGGCGCATACATTGTTGACTTAAAGCCATATAACTTAACACCGCTAATCATAGTTAAGTCCAACGGAACAACAACTTATGCGACTAGAGACATCGCTGCTGCTAGATATAGAAAGAAAACTTATGACTTCTACAAAAACATCTACGTAGTTGCCAGTGAACAAAATCTTCACTTCCAACAATGGAAGCAAGTTCTTAAGCTAATGGGAGATGAGTGGGCAGATGACTGCATCCACGTTAACTTCGGTTTAATCTCACTTAAGGACGGAGCTCTATCAACTAGACAAGGAAGAGTTTTAAAACTTGAAGACGTTTTAAACAAGGCAATAGAAAAGACTAGAGATATCATTGAAAAGAGAAATCCTAATCTTGAAAATAAAGACGAAGTAGCTAAGATGGTTGGTACTGGGGCTATAGTTTTCCAAGAGCTATTTAACCAAAGAATCAAAGACTATGTATTTGATTGGGACAAGACACTTTCCTTCGAAGGAGAAACAGGTCCTTACGCTCAATACACATACGCTAGATGTAAGTCACTTATCGACAAGAACGGCGGTTTTGATCCAAGCAAAGTTGATTTTGATCTAGTTAAAGACGAAGCATATGAAATATTAAAATATGTTTATGACCTACCAAGAACTATAGTTATGGCGATGGAAAAGTACGAAGCCTTCTACATCACAAGAAACATCATAGACATAGCAAAGGCATTCAACAAGTATTATGCTGCAAATCAAATAATTACAGACGACGAAAAGCTTACAAATTCAAGACTTGCTATAGTTGACATAACTCAAAAAGCAATAAAAGTAGGCATGAACCTAATAGGAGTACAAACTCCAGATAGAATGTAATGAAAGTCGTATTTGTAGGTATTAACGCAAAGTTTTCACATACAAATATTGCTATAAGATATTTAAACAATGAGCTTAAAGATATGGTAGATTCTTCCTTTGAGGAATTTACCATAAACGAGCCTTTGGAGAAGATTGTTTACGAACTTCACAAGAAAGACGCCGATGTACTTATGTTTTCAACTTATATTTGGAATATCGATTACGTCAGAAAAGTCATTACTTCGCTTAAAAAGATTAAGCCAAGCTATACCATAGTCTTAGGCGGACCTGAGGTGAGCTTTGAAAAAGAAAGCTTTCTTAGGACTAACCCTGCCTGCGACTACATAATTTATGGCGAGGGCGAGAGGGCCATGAAGGAATTTATTCTTTACAAGCAAGGCGAGCTAAGTATTGACGAGGTTCACAATCTAGCCTATATTAATGATAATAGATACATTAAAACTGAAGAAGCACCCCTTATCGACATGAAGGATCTTAGCTTTCCTTATGAAGATGAAGAGGCTTTGGAGCATAGAACACTCTATTATGAAGCACAAAGAGGCTGTCCATATAGGTGTTCTTTTTGTTTATCTTCAGCAATAAAGGGCCTTAGGTACAAGCCTATTGACTTAGTGAAAAAGGATTTAGATAGGCTTATAGCTATGAAGCCGTCTATAGTTAAGTTTATAGACAGAACATTTAACTCAAACGAAGACTTTGCTATTGAAATTATAGAGCACATATTAAAAAATAATAAAACGATTACCAAATTTCACTTTGAAATCACTCTTGATAGGATGAGTGACAGATTTTACGAGACTTTGAAGAAACTTCCTAAGGATATGGTGCAGTTTGAGATAGGACTTCAATCAATCAACCCGCAAACGCTCAAAGCGATTCAAAGGCACAACGACCTAGAGAGAATCAAAGAGCACTCGCAGATGATTAAGGAGCTGGGGACTATTCATCAGCACATAGACCTAATCGCAGGACTTCCTTATGAGGACTTCGAAAGCTTTAAAGAGTCTTTTAACTATCTTTATGCTTTTAAAATAGAAAAAATTCAGCTCGGCTTTTTGAAAATGCTTAAGGGCTCCTTAGTGCGCTCTCAAGAGGAAACTTTTGGATATAAATACACTGATTATGCGCCTTATGAGGTTTTGAAAAATGAATTCTTATCAACTGATGAAATTATTGAGCTAAAGAAAATTGATTACGTCGTTGACAAGATTTATAACGAGGGAAGCTTTAAAAGAACACTCGAGATATTTGAAAGGGTCTACACAAGCCCATTTGCAATGTTTGAAGACCTAGCGAATTTTATCGATGAAAACTTTGGTGTAGATAAGACCATTAAAAAAGAAAATTTATATAGACTAGTATATGAATTTATAAAAGCAAAAAATATTCTTTCAGATGAGCTGGTCAAAGCACTTAGTCTTGACTATGCGGTGAACGTCAAATCACAGGCACCGCTTGACTTTATGCCATTTACAAAGCTTAGGGGTGACAAGCTACACAGCATTTTAAGGGATGAAGAGTTTAGAAAAACTTATTTATGGAAATATATAGAAGAGAAGAACAAAGACATCGTCAATAAGGTCGCCATCATACTTATGGATGGAGCAGCATATTTGGTTGACGAGGACGTAGAAAGGATTAGTGATGACTATGTTCAAAGATATAATTTATACAAACACAGAAGCGTTTAAAAGGCTTGGTACAACAATAAAAGAGAACTTTTTAGTGCTTATAGTCATGATGCTAGGTCTATTTGCCTTTGATTATGTGACAAACTTGCTAGCTGGAGCACTTGCAATGGCGCTTGGAGGCGGCTTTGCCATCATGCTTATAAGTCTCTTTATGTATATACTTATGCTTTTGAAATTTTCACTAGTGGCAAGCCTATTATCAAGAGCGGTAGAAGGAGAGAAGATTAGCTTAAACAGCATATTTATGGGCTATAAGTATTACTTAACGAAGCTAGTTAACTACGTCTTCATTACTTATCTATTTGGCTTAGTTTTGGATATGGCCTTTAGATCAGGCTCGTTCACAGATCCATATCAAGTGGACCACAGCCTATTATACGCCAAAATGCTAGTAAACTTTATCGTTGTATTCATTTTTAATGCATCGTTTGAAACACTTTACCAAACAGCTAACAATAGCATATCCATCTTCACATACGGAGCGAAATTCTTTTTTAATAACTTCCTGCAATGGTTATTCGCAGCAATACTATTAGTCCTTGCACTTAACAGTGATATATTTGCAGGCGACATCATTTTAAAAGACCTAGTTAGCTACGTCTTAATGCCAATCATCTTCATATATAGAGGCCACCTATTTAAAATACTTGACAATTCATCCATGAGAATGAGAGCATTTAGAAGGAGAATGGACTAATGAATATCGATAGCTTTAAATATTTACTTAGTGAAATATTTTTCATAGACTTAAAAGAAGAGCATGGCGCCTTCAAAAAGAACGTTGAATATCCTGTACTTATCAAGGACATGAGAAATATAGTAAAAGAGAATAAAGAAGATATAGATGCAAAGCTATTTTTAAGAGCTATACCCATAGTTTTGTCGCTCGATAATAATTTTACGCACAAGGATGCTTATGAAGATGCAATAAAAACTGTGAAGGACTTTGATAAATTCTTATTGCATGAAAGTTTAAACGAAGGCAATGACATAGATATAAGGTTAGTCTACGCCTATTATCTAAAAGAAAATTACGACGATGTAAATTATGTGTATTTATATGTTTCACTTCTAGAAGAAAAGTACAAAGAAAAGGCCATTGACGAAGCAATAGAAATCTTTGAAAAGATCTATCTTGATAATAAAGAAGCAAAATACGCTTTATACAAGCTAGGATATTACTATAGATATAAGAAGGACTACATCAGGAGCAAGGCTTACTTTGAAAAATATCTGAAGCTTGAGGACGAACTCGAGAAAAAGGAAGAAGTTCAGGGCGTTTTGAGCCTTGACTATGAAGAGTACAAAATTGAACTCGCTGAGTACTTTATAGGCGTGAAAAAGTTTAAGGAAGCCTATGATATATTGATAGAAAACATTGACAATGCTAAGGATGACAGAGTCTTTTACTACTTAAGCGTTGTTATGACCATGACAGGTAACTTCAAAGAGGCACTTGACTACGCGATAGAGGCGAGCAAGGACAGGCAGAGCGCTCAATACATGGATCAGCTTGCGATATCCAACTACAACAGTGGCAACCTCGATAGCGCCATCGCTATACTAGAAAAGCAGATAAAGAAAGAAGACTACACGCCGAGCACGAAAGAGTACTTGGAAAAGATGAAAGAACAAAGAGATATGATGAATAAATAAGAGATGAACCCTCATTGACGAGTAAGTTAATGAGGGCGTTTTTTATATAGATATAAGTATAAAAATCTGATGAGAGACATATGAATGAAAATGATAATAATTCATTACTACTAGTACTATGGATAGTAGTAGTAAGAAGATACTAACACAATTGTAAAAATTTTTTAAAAAATTTTTAAAAAACTTCAAAAAAACCCTTGACAAATAACTTTTTAAATGGTAGAATGGATAAGTCATCTGGAAAAACCATATGACAAGCAAAACTGAATAAAAGTGAAAAGAACGA
>UQDI01000009.1 GCA_900539725.1 uncultured Eubacteriales bacterium
GACAGATTAACCAACGTCCTTGAGGCGTGGCTAGTAATACAGGCCCTTTGGGCCGTATGAGAAAAACCCCCGGCTAGGCCGGGGGATATTTATTATATATCTAGGACTAAATATTCTTATAGATTATTAAGAAATATTTCGCTTATTAAAATATATATTCCCATTGCCTTGAATGAGTGTAAAAAATGTGTTATAATAATTTAAAATGTTTTTTACAAGAGATATAGATATGAAAGAGATATGGAAGTGATTAATTGCTAGATAATGAATTTTTGAAAAGGGTTTTTAAAGTCGCGTGGCCATCGGTACTCGAGAGTGTGTTCATAGCCTTAGCAGGCATCATCGACACTTACATGGTATCAAACCTAGGTACTTATGCGATTTCGGCTGTTGGCTTAACGACGCAGCCTAAGTTTATAGGCCTCGCTATATTCTTCTCGATAAGCATAGCTGTTTCAGCCCTTGTCGCGAGGAGAAAAGGCGAGGAGGACAGACGTTCAGCGAACGAAGTCTTAGTAACTGCCTTTGTCGTTGCCATAATTTTATGTGTGATAATATCGACAGTTATGGTGACATTCTCAGATCCAATACTTAAGCTAGCTGGAAGTAAGCCAGACACACATGATTATGCTATAGAGTACTTCGACATCATCATGGGCTTTAGTATTTTTAATATAATAAGCATAGTTATAAACGCGGCTCAAAGAGGTAGTGGTAACACCAAGATTGCCTTCACGACAAATTTAGTATCAAGTATAGTAAATATAACTTTTAACTACATACTTATCAACGGTAAACTTGGTTTTCCAGCTATGGGCGTAAGAGGCGCGGCGATAGCGACTGTGCTTGGTACCTTTGTTGCGAGCGTTATGAGTATTAGGTCTTTATTCAAGGCGGATTCATATGTAAGAATACCTTTCATAATTAAATATAAAATCAAACCAAGCTTTGATGCTTTTGTAAGCATAATGAAGCTCGGACTAAATATGTTTGCTGAGAACCTTGCGATGAGGATCGGCTTCCTATCGACAGCGCTTATGGCGGCGTCCTTAGGAACGGATCAGTTTGCGGCACACAATGTCGGCATGAACGTACTAAGCATAGGCTTTGCCTTTGCTGATGGTATGCAGGTTGCAGCTGTTGCACTATCAGGCGAGGCACTTGGCGCGAAGAAGTATGACGACGCAGTGACTTACGGCAAGACTTGTCAAAAGGTAGGCTTCGTTATATCACTAGTTTTATCCGCGATATTATTATTCTTCGGCAAATACATTTTCGGTGCCTTCTTCCAAGACGAAGCAGTTATTAATTACGGCGTAATGATTGGCCGCTTCATAACAGTCATAGTTATTTGCCAAATCTCGCAAATCATTTATGGCGGCTGCTTAAGAGCGGCAGGCGATGTGAAGTACACACTTATCGCATCCATAGTAAGTGTTAGTATCATACGTACAGTAGTTACTTATGTCTTAGTTAATGTATTTCACCTTGGCCTTATGGGTATATGGCTGGGCGTTTTCTCAGACCAATTCTCAAGACTAATCTTTATGAGTACAAGATTTAAGCAAGGTAAATGGGTTGAGAAGAAAATCTAGAACTGAATAGAATTGCAAATAAAAAATTAATGCAAATAAATACTTAACATATAAAAAATATGATGTAGACCAAGTAGATCTACATCATATTTTTTTAAGTAAATTTTAATAATTTTCTACGAATATTTCGAAGAAGTCCATTGGGTGATCACATGCAGGACATTTCTTTGGTGGTGTTTTGCCTTCATGTAGGTAACCACAGTTTAGACATTTCCAAATATAAACTTCATCTCTCTTAAACACTTTACCTGCTTCAATATTTTCAACAAGTTTTTTGTATCTATTGTGATGAGCCATTTCAACTTCTGATATTTCTTGGAAAACTTTAGCTATTTCCTTAAAACCTTCTTTTTCTGCTTCTTTAGAAAAGTCTGGGTAAAGTTTTGTTGCTTCATAGTTTTCATCTTCAGCAGCTGCCTTTAAGTTTTTTAATGTTTTATCAAAAACTACAGGGTATGTATTAGTGATTTTGATTTCTTCACCTTGCATTTCATCCCTTAAGAATTTGTAGAATCTCTTAGCATGCTCAGCCTCATTTTGAGATGTTTCTTCAAAGATTTTTTGTATTTGCACATAACCATCTTCTTTGGCTTGTTTAGCATAGTAAGAGTACCTCATTGATGCTTGGCATTCATTGATGAAAGCCTTCATAAGATTGTTTGATGTTCTTGCGTCTTTTAATTTCATAATACCTCTCCTTTCAATATAATTAATTTAGATACTTTATGTAAATATATTATATATCAAATAAATTATTTTGTAAAGAAAAGCTTATGATTGAATACATATAAATATTATAGTAAATAGACATAAAAATGCTTGAACTAAAGCGGGTCTTGTGGTATAATTGATTTCATATTTGGTAAATTTATTATAGAAAATATTTATAGAAAAGGGGAAAACTATGAACATAACTAATGAAGTACAAAATTTAAATAAGGATAAGATAAAACACAAGTACAACTGGAAGGAGATAGCGCTTATCATAATCGGCATAACGCTTGTTGCCAGTGCTATACATTTCTTCTTGGTTCCATCCAATTTAACATCAGGAGGCGCCTCAGGTATAGCCATCGTCTTAAGTCACTACATACCACTAGGCGTTGGACCACTATTTATCTTAGTAAACATCATTCTATTTATTATGGGCTTTATATGTATAGGTAAGGACTTTGGTACTAGGACTATAGTCGTGACACTTGCTTTATCAGGTTTAGTATGGCTATTTGAAATAATATTTCCAAATCCAAAGCCATTATCAGATGACTTATTTCTAATAATCACTCTAGGCATGATTATTCAAGGCATAGGAGTGGGCATGGTGCTTAATCAATATACATCGACAGGCGGAACAGATATCATCGCCAAGATTATGCAAAAGTACTTGGGTCTTGATTTAGGTATAGGCTGTGTTATTGCAGACCTTGTTGTTAGTATATTTGCTGGATCTGCTTTTGGTATGAATATATTTTTATATTCAGTTATGGGCGTAATAATCAATGGCGCTGTTGTAAGCATCACTATAAGCGGCCTTAACACAAGTAAGCTTTGCTACATCAATACTAAAGAGGTTGACCTTGTATCAAAGTTTATCATAGAAGACCTTGATAGATCAGCAAACCTTATTCCGTATAAGGGCGCTTACTCAAAGAAGGATAACGTTTTGATTCAAACAGCAGTTTCGACTCGTGAGTACATTAGATTAAAGGAGTTCGTTAACGACGTAGATCCAACAGCCTTTGTAGTAACAAGCAGCGCGAACGAAATACTTGGTGAAAAGTGGAGAAGATTTATATAAGTAAATATCATATTAAGACTGAGCTAGTAGATAGTTCAGTTTTTTTATGCTATAATATAAATAATGTCAATAGTAAAGGGGCTTAGTATAGACTAATCTTTAAGAGTAAAGGCTCAATTATATGATATAATATTAGTGATATTGTGAGGAGATAAATATGCAGACAAAAGATTGCATTGAAAAATATAAAAAAGAATTTGAAGAAGAGATAAAATCTTTGTTTTGGAAAAGTGATGGCTCTTTGAAGAAAAAGATCTATGGCAAGGTCAAAGAAGAGGCGCTTGACGAGATAGTAAACGATGTCTTCGTATATGACGATGATTTACTTAAGTCACTAAACCTAAGTACGGCTAAGATAAGTGTCTACTTAGAGACAAAGTATAAAGCAGTTGATTTTAGGAGCTTTGTTGCACCGCTATCGAGGATACTATTGCCCGTGGCGATATCGTTTGTAACATTCTTCTTAAGTGCGAAGTCCCTAAAGTACTTTGACATCGAAAAGATATTTGGCGTTACATTAAAAACATTTTTCGCCTTCGCTTTAAGTGCTGTGGTCATAGCTATGCTATTTAGCATTTACTACACAAAAGTAAACGAGAAGAAGCTCTATGCCATATACATAAGAGATAGACTTAATTTTGAAATCAATAGGCTCATTGCCCAAGAGAAAGCTGAGGTTTAGTATGGCTTTATTTGTAATTATATTTGCCGTTCTTATCTCATTAATCAATGGCGGACGCATAAAAAATTTATTTAAGATGAACCTTAAATATACATGGTTCTTAGTAATAACAGCGCTATTAAATATAGCAGTCCTTGTCTATATCACAAGATTTAATCTTGCTCACAGACGCGAGCTTATAATGATATATCCGTATCTTAATCTATTTACATTTTTTGTGATGATATTCTTTTCTATTGCAAATAATAAGTACTTCGCCTTTAACATCATTGCCCTAGGTCTTGCTTTAAACCTTATGGCGATGATTAATTACGCTGGCTTTATGCCGGTTGTTAAGGAAGCGCTTGTATATAACGGTTCAGTTCATGAGCTGGCTGCTTTAGAGAATTCACTTTCGATGACGCATACGCTTTTAGTGAGCGGGAAGACTTTCAATGCACTGGCGGACACTATCCCTATAGGTAAGTTCATTAGTTTTAAAACTGTTATTAGCATAGGCGATATATTTTTATCTCTTGGTTTATTCATGCTTGTGGAAGACGTAATGAAGAGGAGGTCATGATATGATATTTAAAAATATAATACTAGGTCTTTTTTGTATTGCAAATTTATTATTTGGTCCGACAAAGGAGATAGATGTAAATAATATATTAAAGGAAAGTATCAATACTTTCACTTATAAAATAGAGCTAGAAGCAAGACAGGACGCGCTCGAAAAGTATAGAGCCGAGCTTGAAAAGCTTAGAAAAAGCAGGGTTAGGATATTTGCTGCTGGCGACTTTATGACGCATGGACCGCAATTAAAAGGAGCAAAGTATAACGACGGATACAAATTTGATGAATATTTTAAGTATTTGCCGTTCTTTAAAGAAGCAGATCTTGCTATGATTAATTATGAGACTACTGTTTCCTACAACGGTCAATACACTGGCTACCCAACATTTTCTTCGCCCGAATCGTCTGTTGAAGCAATTAAAAACAGCGGTTTCGATGTGATTGCAACTGCGAATAACCACGCCTTTGATAAGGGCTTCAAGGGTATAGACAAGACCATAGACACAATCAAGAGCTATGGCATGGACAATGTCGGCACATATAAAGACGCAAATAACATGCCGCTTATTAAGGAAGTAAATGGTATTAAGTTTGGCATATCAGCCTACACTTACTCCATCAACGGTTTTGATAGCCGCGTGAAGGGTACTGACAAAGCATATGCGGTAAACTTTATCGATATGGACAAGATTAAAAAAGATGTCGAGTACATGGACGCAAATGATGTTGATGTGAAGCTTGTTTACATGCACTGGGGCGTTGAGTACCAGCTAAAGCCAAACAAGGCACAAGAAAATACTGCGAAGAAGCTTAATGAACTAGGCGTAGACATAATCTTAGGCTCGCATCCACACGTTATACAAAAGTGCGATGTGATTGAATCGGGTGGTAAGAAGACTTATGTCTGCTACTCCATGGGCAATTTCGTCTCAAATCAAAGACGTGAATTTATGCCAAATCGCTATAGCGAGAACGAATTAATGATGGAGGTCATCTTACAAAAGACGCCAAATGGCGTGGTTGTAGAGAAATTTGAAGCACATCCACTTTGGGTTGACAAATACAGGACTAACGGCAGGGATCATTACAACGTAATTCCTGTTAGAGAAGCTCTTGACGGAAGCATCAAAGTTGATAGAATCAATCAGATTAAAAATAAATTATTACAAAGCTTAGAAGATTTTAACAGTATATACAAATAGGAGATGGTTAAATGTATTTTGAAGACGAAATGACACCAAAAGAAAGAATGACTGCCTTTTCAAAGGGCGAGCCAATGGACAGATTACCTGTAGTGCCAGATATGGGTGTAACTATGGCATGGTACATAGGTAAGAAGACAAACGATTATTACACAGATGCAGATGTAATAACAGAGACAGAAGTAGCTTTGTTCAATCGCTTTCATCATGACAGCGTTGGTGTATCAACAACACTTAGGGGCATGGCTGAGGCGATGGGCTCAGTAATGAACTATCCTGATGATAACATCACTAATTTAAGGGAGCCAGTCGTAAAAACAGAAGAGGATATTGACAAACTGGATTTAGTCAATCCATGGAAGGACGGACACTTACCAGTATTACTTGAAGCGCTTCAAAAGATAAGAGATGAGATAGGCGATGTAGCTGACATAGGCGCATCGATGACAGCGCCATTTACAGTAGCTGCATCAGTCTTAGGCACTGAGAATATGCTTAGGTGGATGGTTAAGAAGAAAGATGCATTCCACAGACTTATGGACATCATTACAAAGAACAATACTGAGTACATCAAAGCACTTGGCAAGATTGGCTTCGGAACAGGTTTCTGCGACCCAGTATCATCGACATCCATGATTAGACCTGCTCAGTACAGAGAGTTTTCACTTCCATACTTCAAGAGAAACGTTGAAGACGTTAAAAAATACTGCGGCGGCGCTCCGACTATACACATATGCGGCAAGAGCAAGGACATCTGGGAAGATGTTGTTAGCGCAGGCGTAGGCAACTTCTCTATAGATAACTGTGAAGACCTTGCTGAAGCAAAAGAAATCATGGGCGATAAGGTCACTATCACAGGTAATGTGCCACCAGTTGATGCGATTTATTTAGGTAATGACGATATTATTAAAGAAGAAGTAAAGAAATGCGTGTCAAAGGCGTGGGACTCACCAAAGGGCTTCATCCTATGCACTGGTTGCCAAATTCCAAAGAACAGCCCAATAGAAAATATCGATTCATTTATGAAGTGGGGCAGATACTACGGCAAGATGCCTATAGATACATCGAAGTTTAATTAGTATAATATTTTTTTATAGACTTACGGAAATAGTAATATATTTTTTAATTAATGTGCGTGTAGCTAAGCTATATGCACATTTTTTATTTATAAATTCTATGAATACCCCATAGTCATGGCTATTTGCTTAAGTCTCACAAGTATTATATAATGAATGTTGGTGATAGCGTGAAAAAGATAGGAGACTTAAGAGTATACTCATGCACTGCGAGTAATGAAAAAGAGTATACAGATTTAAATTTGAATATTAATGAAGAAGACTTATTTACTGATGCTGATCTATATAGAGAAGTGGCTCAAAGAATGAGCCTTGGTTTTTATACAGTTTTTTATCCAATTGTAGGCACTATGGAAGGTGAATTAGCTGGCATGATGCTTGACAAAAACGCTAATCTTAGAAGATTCATGGAGCTAGACAGTATCGATGAACTATACAATTTAAAGGATTTTGATTTTAATTTGGAGCACTTTATTTGCCTTGAGAAAGCTATTGCAGGTGAAGAGGCTCCTATTTGTTTTAAATTAAACGGTCTTTTGTCATTTGTTTCACAAGTTATTGATATATCAAAGTTTTTATTAGCCTTTAGAAAGAAGCTTAATAAAGAAGAGATATATGCTTACTACAGAAGAAACGTTTTAGATCTATTACTAAAGCTTGATGAGGATAAGGTTAAGCTCATTAGTCTAGCCGATCCCATCTTAAGCGTTGAGACAGTTGGGCCGAAGCTTGTTAAAGAACTAGTTAACGACTTTTACTTCCCGCTTATCAATGACATATTAGAGTTTACAAATTTTAAAGTGCATATATGTCCGAAATTAGGCTTTGCCTTGTCGGACCTAGGACTATTTAATGAAATCAAAGTAGAGACAGATGAGATGAGCTATCAAGAAGCGCTGATAAATTCATCTTACAGACTCTTTACGAATAGATGTTATATGATTCAAGGCAATGTGAAATTTATCACAGTATTAGGGGGGAACTATGAATAAAAAAGAAAGACTTTTAAAGATACTTCAAGGCGAAAAGGCTGATAGACCAGCTGTTATTTGCCCAGGCGGTATGATGAATCCATGTGTTACTGAACTTATAGAGAAGCATGGCATTGATTTTGCAAAAGCAAATTCAGAAGCAGAAGAGATGGCAAAGCTATCAAAACTTGTTGTTGAAGAGAATCTCTTTGAGAACTATGCTGTGCCATTCTGCATGAGTGTTGAATCAGAAATGTTAGGGGCAAAGTGCGTATACGGCACTAATGAAGAGGAAGCACACATCGTTGAGTATGCCATGGATAAGATCGATATAGATAAATTAAAAAGCGTTAAAGTTAAGTTTGATAGGGAAGAAGCTTTACTTGGCGCGATTAAATTACTTAAGAACGATGAAATACCTGTTATTGGCAATATCACAGGACCGTTCTCAGTTGCGACAAGCGTTGTCGATGCAAAGGAAGTATATGTTGGTCTTAAGAAGAACAAAGAAGCTTTTGAAGCCTTTATGGATTATATTTCTGATCTGATAGCTGATTTAGCGATAAAAGAAGTAGATGCAGGTGCTGACCTTATTGCAATCGCTGACCCAAGCGGTACAGCTGAGATACTTGGACCAAAGTACTTTGAAGAGTATCTAATTCATTACGTTAACTACATCATTGACAAGATCAAGGCGCATAAGGACGTGCCAATAATTATTCATATCTGTGGTGATATGAAGAGCGTTATCGACATAGTTGAAAAAATTCATGCAGATGCTTATTCATTCGATGCGATAGTTAACTTAAAGAACGCTAAAAAACACATACACAAACCTGTCATGGGCAATGTGTCAACTTATCTAATAGAAAATCAAAGACCAGAACAAATTTCAAAGGTCGCTAAAAATAGAGTCAAAGACGGCGTAGACATCATAGCTCCAGCTTGTGGACTAGGTATGGGCTCACCGCTTGACAATGTAAAAGCAATACTAAAGGGAGTAGAAGATGCCTAAGATTCACATATTAAGTGATGACAATATAATTACAGCAAATGAGGGGGAAATCCTTTTAGATGTATTAAGGGAGAACGGCTACTTTATTGAGGCACCGTGCAATGGCATGGGCACTTGTAAAAAGTGTAAAGTCAAAATCATGGATGGAGCAAGTGAAGAGACAGTTCTTTCGTGTGAGTATAAGATAGAGAAGGACATAAGCCTAGCCTTCTTCGACGAGGGCAAGGCGGAGAACCTTCTTACATCGGATATAGATACATTCGATGCGAGTGATTCAGTACTTACTATGAAGACACATGTCTTTGAAGATAGTAGAGGCACCGATACTTCATGGGAAGACGAGTACGAGAAAGTCTTTGGACAGATCTCCTTCAATGTTTTGAAAAATACAAATTTTTCAAAGGGTGAGAAGCACGCTATATACTTAAACAACGAAGTGATAGCTATACGCGGCAAAGATGATGATAAGATATATGCAGCAGCTGTTGATATAGGCACTACAAGCGTTGCCATATCAGTTCTTGATATTACTCATGGCAAAGTCATTGAAAGAGCATCCTTTGTCAATCCGCAAATAAGCTTCGGCCTTGACGTTTTATCAAGGATGAGCGCCGCCATCGACCTAAAGGAAAACCTTTATAAGATGCAAGAGCAAATCACAAAGGCCATAGAAGAAAACATATTAAAAATATTTAAAAAGTACAAGCTTGATATAGATAGCTTATATGAAATCATCTTCTCAGCTAACTCAGTTATGATGCATATACTTATGGGCGTCGACCCGACAAGCCTTGGCATAGCGCCATACAAGATAGTCAGCTACTTTAACTTTGAGATAGATGCAAAAGAGATAGGCATGAAGCTTGGTAAATACACTAAAGCCTTTACTATACCATCGATCTCGTCATATGTAGGCGCTGACATACTTAGCGGCGTTAATCATATCGATATAGAAAAGATTGATAAAAACATCATGTTTATAGACATAGGCACAAACACAGAGCTAGTACTTAAGTATAAGGATAAGTACTACGCTAGTAGCTGCGCCGCTGGGCCAGCACTTGAAGGTATGAACATAGAGTTTGGCTCGAGAGCTGAGCTTGGCGCGATTGAAAATGTTTTCTTTGACCTTGATAATGGGACTAAAAACATCGTCATAATTGGTAAAGAAAAGGCAAAATCCATTTGCGGCTCGGGCGTTTTGGCTGTCATTCGTGAAGCCTTAAAGATAGGCCTCATCGACTATAGAGGAAGACTAGTAAAGCTAGAGGACCTTGCTGAAGATGACAAGCGAAGGCCATTCTTAAAGGATATTGATGGCAAGACCGTTATCGATTTAGGCGAAGTATATATAACTAAAAAGGATATAAGAAATATTCAGCTATCGAAGAGCGCGATTATGTCAGGGATAGTTTTACTATTTAACAAGCTTGGCATGACGGCCGAGGAAGTGGATGACTTATACATCGCGGGCCAATTTGGCTATCACTTATCAAAGGACATGTTAGTAGATACGTATTTTATACCAAATATAGCTGAAGAAAAGATTTCTTATCTTAAAAATACATCGCTTGATGGCGCGATCAGCGTAGTATTATCAAAGAAGAAGAGGGAAAATCTTTTAAGTTTAAGCAAGAAGATAAAGTTTTTGGAGCTAAGTTATGATGAAAACTACCAAAAAGTCTTTATCGACTGCTCATATTTTAAATAGGAGGCAAATATGACAAGAGAAGAGTATTACAAAATTCTAGACGATTATGTCTACGAGTATGAAGACGAGAAGATTGCAAAGGTCGCACAAGATTACCTTGATGAAGGTTATGATGCACTTGATGCTATTGTTAATGGTTTAGTTCCCGGAATGAAAAGGGCGGGGGACGCTTTTCAAGAAGAGGAATATTTCGTAACAGACCTATTACTTTGTTCTGATGCGATGAACAATGCACTTGATGTATTAAGACCACACCTTGAAAGAAACGAGCTAGAACACAATCACACTATAGTTATAGGTGTTGTTGAAGGGGATACACACGACATTGGCAAGAACTTAGTTAAAACTATGTTCCAAACACAAGGTTTTGAAGTTATAGACCTAGGTAGAGACGTTGAAGTTAATAAATTTGTTGACGCAGCCGAAGAACATGGCGCAGAAATCATCTGCATGTCAACACTTATGACGACAACTATGAGAAATATGAGAAGGGTTGTTGAGATACTTGAGGACAGGGGCCTAAGAGACAAGTATAAAGTCATGATAGGCGGAGGACCTATTTCACAATCGTTCGCGGACAAGATTGGCGCCGACAAATACACTATAGACGCTATCGAAGCCGTTAAAGCTGCTAAGGAGTTATTAAATATAAATTAAAAAGTAGGAGGAATTTTTGATGGACGAACAATCATCAATCAAACCTAATGGATGGGCACTGATACCATTCATAGTATTTATAGGTTTTTTCTTATTATCAGGAATCATTTTAGACAAGATGGGTGTAGAAATGGCATTCTACCAAATACCATCACCTATCGCCGTACTTATTGGTACTATCGTTGCCTTTATAATGTTTAAGGGTTCGATAGACTCCAAATTTGATGTATTCGTTAAGGGCTGTGGCGATGACAACATCATCATCATGTGCTTAATCTACATCTTAGCTGGTGCATTCGCAACACTATCTAAAGCATCAGGAGCTGTTGACTCAGTTGTAAACTTAGGTCTAAGCATAATACCAGTTCAATTCATAACAGCAGGTTTATTCGTAATCGCTTGCTTCTTAGCAATTGCAACAGGTACTTCAGTTGGAACTATAGTTACAGTTGGACCTATCGCTGTAGGTATCGCTCAAAAAGCAGGCCTACCAGTAGCTTTAGTTTTAGGTGCACTAGTAGGTGGATCTATGTTTGGTGATAACTTATCTATTATTTCTGATACAACTATCGCCGCAACTAGAACACAAAACGTTAACATGAAAGATAAGTTTAGAGCAAACTTCAAAGTAGCATTACCAGCTGCAATCGTTACAATTATTATTTTATTAATAGTTGGTAGAACAAGTGGACCAGTTCATTTTGATGACTTAAGCTACAATTTTGTACTAATCTTACCTTATCTATTCGTTTTAATAGCTGCTCTATGTGGCGTTAACGTATTTGTTGTATTAACACTAGGTATCGTTTTTGCAGGTGGTGTTGGTATTGCAACTGGTTCATACAATGGACTTGAACTTTGCCAAAACATTTTTGCGGGCTTCTCAGGACAATTTGAAATTTTCTTACTTTCAATGTTAACTGGTGGTCTTGCCGCTATGGTTAGAGCAAACGGCGGTATCGAATGGCTAGTACTTAGAATATCTAGAATGGCTAAGGGTAAAAACTCAGCAGAACTATCTACTGCATTATTAACAATGATCTCAAACGCTGCTCTTGCTAATAACACTGTATCGATCATCATCTGCGGTCCTATCGCTAAGAGAATTTCTAATAAATTCAAAGTTGACCCTAGAAGATCAGCATCACTTCTTGATATGTTCAGCTGTATAACTCAAGGTCTTATCCCTTATGGCGCACAAATACTTATCGCTTCAGGCTTTACTGAAGGAGCAGTATCACCAGTTGAGTTAGTTCCATACGTCTGGTACCCAATGATACTATTAGTATTCGCAGTACTTTCAATCTTTGTTAGATACGCTGACCTTAAGACTGGATGGAACTTCGAACTTGACAAGCCAGAAGAAGCAAAGTAAAATATAAACATAACTAACCTAAAGAGAGGAAGAATATCGTGATAAACATTAGAAAAGAATTACCTGAAATTTTTGATGAATTTAAAGATAAGAGAAGAGAATCATTTTTAAAAGTTAAAGAGATTAAGGATAAAAACATACCAGTCATAGGCATATTCTGCACATTTTTCCCGCAAGAGATAGCTCTTGCAGCAGGTGCGACATCTGTATCACTTTGTTCGACATCTGATGAAACTATCAAAGATGCTGAAAAGGATCTACCGACAAACCTTTGTCCACTTATCAAGGCAAGCTATGGCTTTGCCATTACAGATAAGTGTCCCTTCTTCTATTTCTCAGACCTTATAGTCGGAGAAACGACTTGCGATGGCAAGAAGAAGATGTATGAGTACTTAGGCGAGATTAAAAACGTTTATGTAATGGAGCTTCCGCAAAAGAGGTCCGAAGAGAGCCTTAAGTTGTGGACGGCTGAAATAAAAAAACTTGCTGACTACGTATCAAAAGAGTTTGGTGTAGAGATTACAGAAGAAAAACTTAGAGAAGCAACTGTAATCAAAAATGCTGAGAGAAGTGCCGTTAAAGACTTTTATGGCATAATGAAAGCCGATGAACTTCCTATCATGGGTTTAGACTTGTGGCACGTCTTAAATGGAGTGCAATTTGAATTCGATAAAAGGGCAATACCAGCCGAGCTAGCTGAGCTTAAGGAAAAAGTTCTAATCGAGAACAAGCGCATCACTGGCAAAAAGAGGATACTTATAACAGGCTGCCCAATAGGCGGAGCGACTGAAAAAGTTATCGAAGCTGTTGAAAATAACGGTGGAATTGTAGTTGCTTATGAAAATTGTGGGGGAGCTAAGGCAATCGATGAAAACGTTGACCTAGACAACCCAGATATATATGATGCACTTGCTAAGAAGTATCTTAATATTGGCTGCGCATGCATTAGTCCTAACACACCAAGATTAAATCTTTTATCAAGAATGATAGACGACTACAAAGTAGATGGTGTAGTGGATATGCAGCTTCAAGCGTGTACGCCATT
This sequence comes from uncultured Eubacteriales bacterium, assembly GCA_900539725.1. GTDB lineage: Bacteria > Bacillota > Clostridia > Tissierellales > Peptoniphilaceae > Fenollaria. Next base: position 13,683 of record UQDI01000009.1, read on the forward strand.
CCAAGTAGAAACAAAAGCCATTAGAGACTTTGTCACAAAAGAAAAGAAAACTCCTTATATCCAAGTAGAAACTGATTATTCAAAATCAGACTTGGGCCAATTAAACACAAGAATCGAAGCGTTTTTAGAAATGCTTTAGATAAAGGATAAGGCTCTCATTATGAGGGCCTGTCGTTTATACATAAGAGCCATCGATGAGGCTCTATACAAAGAAAGAGTCAAGCAAATCGCTTGACTCTTTTGATATGTAATCCCATTATGTGCCGTTTTTCATAAGTAATTTATCCCCGCATATACGAGGTGGGTCCGTTGTTTACAATATCTAATGTCCACTTAAGGCATATTATCAATTGTAAAACGTCACAGTCCCATATTATTATTGTCGGTTAAATTAATATGAAAAGCGGTCACTACAGGATATCTTAACTATATTATATAGCAAACGCATTTAAAATGCAAGGAAATTAGATAAATTTTTTAGAAAAATTTATTATATCAGCGTGGTCACTCACTTCATAGTGCCTTTCCTCATTAGTCCTCGGGTCATTAAAGCTTATCTCAAAGGAGTGAAGCAATTGTCTATCAACGCCGTCATAAGTCTTCTCATTATATAGCGTGTCGCCAACTATAGGATAGCCTAAGTAGGCTAGGTGCAGCCTTATCTGATGCGTCCTACCAGTAATGAGCTCCGCTTGGGCTATGGAGTATTTTTCGCCGCTTATAACTTTCTTGAATATGGTTTTCGCGTAATCACCATCGCCATCGTCACAGATCATCTTCTTTATGTGATCATTCTCGTCGGTCTTGATATTTTTCTCAACAACAATCTCATCATAAGGAAAAAATCCATCAACTACAGCGTGATACTTTTTTCTAAAGCTGCCATCTTCCATCTGCTGCATTAGATTGTAGTGGGCAAATGGATTTTTAGCGACCACCATCAGCCCCGTCGTGTTCATGTCAAGCCTATTGACAAGGCGGACGCGCCTTTTAAGGCCACGCGACTGAAATAAATTGATCAGTGCGTTATAAAGAGTATTGCCTTGATTGTTCTTCGTCTCATGAACGAGGATGTTTTTCTCTTTGTTGATGACCATGTAGTCAATAGTCTCGTCAACTATATCGATATCGCTGCTAAAGTCATCAGCTTGGGTCTCCTCTTCGGGCATATGTATCCTTAAGACCTCGCCCTTAATGATCGGCAGGTCCTTGCGCCTAAATTCTTCATTTACATATATGTCTTTATTTAAGTAGCTTCGTCTAAAAAGTCTTTTTGATATTTTGAGCTCATCTATCATTTCACTCATCTTATCATAAGACCTCTTAGCGACAAAGCTTACATTGTATTCATCGTTAATCACTTTATCACCTAAATAAATTATAATATATTTTTCTAGCTTTTACAAGTAGATGGCTTAAGTCATTGAAAAATTACTCTATTTGTTGTATAATTAATAATTATAAGAGGTGAAGAAATGAGTGAGAGAATTATAAATATACTCGCAAAGGATGACGAGCTTAGCAAAAAGATCTTGCTTGAGCTTGAAGAAAAGCTTGAGGCGCGCGGCTTTCTTACTACTAGAGACTTTTGTAACGAGGCTGAACTTTCCATCGTTATAGGTGGAGATGGATCCTTCTTAAGAAGTGTTCACGAAAATGATTTTCCCGAAGTGCCTTTTGTCGGCTTCAATACAGGCCACTTAGGTTTCTTTCAAGAGCTTTCTATTGATGACGTAGATAAATTTGTCGAAAATTATATAAAGAGTGAGTTTAAACAAGAGTCACTACACTTAATCGAGACAAGCGTTCATTACGAAGGCGGCGAGTCAAAGCTATATTCAGTTAATGAGATGGTTGTTAAAGCAAACAAATCAAAGGCCGTTGAACTCGATGTATTTATCAATTCTGATTACTTGGAAAGATTTTTTGGCGACGGACTTATAGTCTCAACACCAGCTGGCAGCACTGCATATAACTACTCAGTCAGAGGCAGCGTAGTGCATCCAAAGCTTGAGTGCATACAAATGACTCCGCTCGCACCCATTAACTCAAAAGCCTTTAGATCATTACAAAACTCAATCATCGTTCCACCAAACTTTATTATAAGATTCGAGCCAAAGAAGAGATATGAAGGAGAGATCATACTTCTTAACGATGGCGAAGAACGTATCTTCAAAAACGTCACTAGCGTAGAGATAAACCTAAGCTACAAGAAGATATATAGGATAGTATTTTCAAAGAATATTTACTGGAACAATCTAAAAGATAAATTTTTATAGGAGGCATAGATGTACGATTTTCATTTGCATTCAAATTTTTCAGTTGACTGCAAGGTCCCGCCGGAGGACATGGTCAAAGAGGCTATAAAGATGGGTTTGAAAGCTATATGCTTTACTGATCACATAGACCTTTCACTTGACCAAGACAAAAGTAAAAACGTCCTTTTTAATATTGAGGACTATATAAAAGAGATAAACAAATTAAAATACACATATATTAATGAGATAGAAGTCTTAAAAGGAGCTGAGTTTGGTCTTCAACTTGGTTTAATAGATGAATATGATGAGCTAAGTAAAAACCCTTTTGATTTCATTTTATGCTCAATTCACAGCATCGATGGCGAAAGGATTTTCTCTAGAGAGAAGAGCTTTGAAAGTGATTACGAAAGAGGTCAAGTGCGCTACTATACAGAACTATTAGAAGTAGTGAAACGCTTTGACAGCTTCGACTCAGTCGCACACATAGACTTTATCGACAGGTATTACAAATTCAAAGACATCGACTATGAGTTTTCTGATGCGGCTAAGGAGCTTGTTTATGAGATACTAAAAGTATTAGTAGATAAGGACAAGGCGCTTGAGATAAATACAGCTGCACTTCGTTATGATATGAATAGCTTTCATCCGCAAGATGAGATACTTGATATGTATAAGTCCTTAGGAGGCGAGCTAATCACAGTTGGTTCAGACGCTCATTATGCTGAAGATCTTGCTTATGGCATAAAGGACGCGGAAAAGTATCTTAAGGAAAAAGGCTTTAAGTACTTATATATTTATAAGAAGAGAAGGCCATATCCAATACATTTGTGATAATTAATAAAAAACATTTAACCACTCCTTGATTATTTTGTCAAGGAGTGATACAATATTTAGGAACACGAAAGATTTACAAAGGAGGGGGCACTATGTTTAAATCTTTAAAACCTCTTTTAAAATATTTCAGAAAGTACAAAGTTCAGTATATTTTAGGTATATTCTTCCTGCTGTTCATAGACGTTGTTCAGCTATATATACCACAAATACTTAAGTACTTCGCAAACGACTATCAAAGGGGAGTTCTAACTATGGCTTCGGCGACTAAGTATGCTATACTAACCATAGTAACTGGACTGATGGTTGCTGTTGCGAGATATTTTTGGAGAAACTTTATTATTGGTAACTCGATGAGAGTTGATTATGATTTGAGAAAGGATTTCTTTTGGAAATTGACAAGTCTTTCTCAAAATTTTTTTAATACGCACAAAACAGGTGACTTAATGAGTCTTGCAACTAACGACATCAACGCTGTTAGGATGACTCTTGGTCAAGGTATCATCATGTTTATTGACTCAACATTCTTACTTATACTAAACCTTGTTATGATGATAAAAACAACAAATGTTTTGTTTGCATCAAAAGTTTTATTCACTATACCACTAATTATACTCATAGTAATGAGGTTTGGCGGCGTTATTCATTCGCGCTTCAAAGCTGTTCAAGCGCAATATGGTAAGATTACTGACAGAGCTCAAGAAAACTTTTCAGGGATCAGAATCATAAAAGCCTTTGGACAAGAGGAAGAGAACGCAAAATTATTCAGAGAAGAAAATCAAAATTATTATGATAAAAATATAGAATTAGCAAAATTACAAAGCTTTTTCAATCCATTCATTCACGTACTAAGCAATATTAGTTACATGCTACTTTTATTCTTCGGAGCAAAAGAAGTTATGGCGGGAACTATGCTTCTAGGTGACTTTATTGCATTCAATGCTTACTTAGGACTTATGATGTGGCCAGCAAGAGCACTTGGCATGGTTATAGTCTTCATGCAAAGAGGCGCCGCGTCCATGGATAGGCTGACAAATATATTCAAGACAGAGCCAGAAATTGTTGACAGAGAAGGCGCTATCGAGCTAGACGAAATAAAAGGCAATATTGAATTTAAAAACGTTTCATTTAAGTACGCACCTGAGCTGCCATATGCACTTAAAGACATAAGCTTTAAGATAGAGCCAGGTAAGACACTTGCCATACTAGGCAGAACTGGTAGCGGCAAGTCAAGTATAGTTAACGTACTTCTTAGACTTTATGATATAAATGAGGGCGAGATACTTGTTGATGATCATGAAGTTAAGGACGTAACACTTAATTCTTTAAGAGAAAACATTTCTTATGTGCCGCAAGATGACTTTTTATTCTCAAAAACTGTTAAAGAAAACATTGAGTTTCACTACGAGCATGAGCTTGATGACGAGATGATAGAAAAGTACGCGAAGATAGCTGGCGTCTACGATGACATTATTGAGTTTAAAGACGGTTTCGACACTATCTTAGGTGAAAGAGGCGTAACGCTATCTGGCGGACAAAAGCAAAGAGTATCGATTGCGAGAGCTTTGGCAAAGGAAAAGAACGTTTTAATCATGGACGACTCTTTATCTGCAGTAGATACACAAACTGAAGAAGAGATACTAAAAAATCTTAACACAGACGAAGCGGATGTTTCAAAAATCATCATTTCACATAGAGTTTCGACTATAAAAGATGCTGATGAAATATTATTTATTGAGGATGGAGCTATAGTTGAGAGAGGTACACACGATGAGCTTGTTTCACTTGGCGGCAGATACAATAAATTATACGAAGATCAATTACTAGAGCAAAAGATAAATAGAGGTGATGAGTAATGGAAAGAAACATAGACGATATTAATTATCAAAGCAAAAACTCTAAAAACACCTTTAGAAGGATGCTCTCATATGCAAGGCCATATACATTCCAGCTTATATTAACCTTCCTCATGATAGTCGCGTTAACAGGACTAGCACTTGTAAGCCCTTATCTAATCAAGGTTGCCATAGATGAGCACATACAAGTCGAAAACATCAAGATGTATGAGTACCCAGCGGCTACTGAACACACTTTGAGCGTTACACGTACTAAAGACAATATGAAAGATGGCATAGACTTCTTCATTAGAGAGACTGATCTTAGTAAGGAAGAAAAAGCTCAATACGAAGGCAAAGGAGCCTATCACCTAAAAGAAGAAGATGGCAGAGCCTTTCTATATAAATCAGGTGACGAGACAAAGAGCCCTGTCTATGAAGTGCCAATGTCTGAGTATAAGGCATATAGAGACAAAGACTTTAAAGCCATAAACAAATTAAGCTTATACTTTTTACTAACAATAATATTAACTTTTGTTCTTGACTATTTACAAACGATGTCCATCACTATAGCATCGCAAAAGATGATTTATAGCATGAGAACTGAAGTTTATGACCATATCATATCAAGGTCCCTAAGCTTTTTCGATAGAAATGCAATAGGCAGACTAACCACAAGGCTAACTAATGATATAGAAGCAATCAGCGAAATGTATTCAGACGTTATGATAACACTGTTTAAAGACATCTTCATGCTTGCGGGTATCATGATTTTTATGCTGTCTATGGACTTGAAGCTAAGCTTACTAAGCTTTATAACGCTGCCATTTATATTTGCGATTTCAATATTCTTTAGAGGCAAGATTAGAAAGATACTTGCACTATCGAGAAAGAAATTATCGCTAATAAACTCAAAACTTAGTGAAAATATTTCAGGTATGAGGCTAATCCATATCTTTGGTAAAGAAAATAAAATTAATAGAGAGTTTGATGAAGCAAATGCTGACTACAGAAACACTATGCTTAGAAGGGTAAAGATATTCTCAATATATAGACCATCGATAGACATCATTAGAAACATAGCCATTGCGAGCCTTATCTACTTTGGAGCGAAAGAAGTTTTGAATGAGACCATGTATTTTGGTATGTTATACCTTTTCATTGATTACTTAAAGAAATTCTTTATGCCAATCATGGACCTTACAGAAAAGTATAACATCACTCAATCGGCTATGGTTTCAGCTGAGAGGGTCTTTGCGATACTTGATGACAAAAACGAAATTCAAAATCCTAAAAATCCGCTTCCATTTGATGATATTCAAGGCGAAATCGAGTTTAGAAACGTTAGCTTCAGCTATATTGAAGGCGAGCCAGTTCTTAAAAATATCTCATTTAAGATTAAGAAAGGCGAATCGGTTGCCCTTGTTGGACCAACTGGTTCAGGTAAGACGTCTATCATATCACTATTAACAAGATTCTATGAGATAGATGAAGGCGAGATATTAATCGACGGCATAAACATAAACGATGTTAGAAAAGAAGATCTAAGGAAGAACATTGGAGTCGTTCTTCAAGACGTATTTTTATTCTCGGGAACTATAAGAGACAATATCAAGCTGAATAAAGATATATCTGACGAAGAGATTATTAAAATATCGAAGTATGTAAACGCTGATTCATTTATACAAAAACTACCAGGTAAATACGATGAACCCGTTATGGAGAGGGCATCGACGCTATCGTCAGGCCAAAGGCAGCTATTAAGTTTTGCAAGAACACTTGTTTATGAACCGAAGATACTTGTGCTTGATGAGGCAACAGCAAACATCGATACTGAGACGGAGCTATTGATTCAAGACGCAGTGAAGAAACTTATCAAGGGAAGAACGTCTATCGCCATAGCGCATAGGCTGTCAACTATACAACACGTTGATAAGATACTAGTTATTAAGAACGGTACAATCAGAGAAGAGGGTACGCACCAAGAGCTTCTTGATAAGAAGGGTCTTTACTACGACTTATATAGACTTCAATATGACAAATAATATATAAGGATATATATAGAAGAAAAACTAATTGATTGCGATTAGTTTTTCTTTTTTTATATTTATGTTTTATTACTTCACTTAGTGGGTATATAATTAATAGTAAAAAATAAAAAAAGGAGTGATATTATGGGATTATTTGATTTCATATCAGCAAAAGCTAGAGAAGAGGAAAGAAAAGAAAGAATGAAGAACGCTGGCAACATTGCCATGGGTACTTTATTAGGATTAGCAGCAGGTGCTGCAGCAAGCTATCTATTCGCACCAAGAAGTGGTGAAGAAACTAGAGAAATGATAGCTAAGAGGAGTAAAGAAACTTATAATGACATGAAAGATGGCATAGCAACAGCAACTCAAAGAGCTAAAGAACTAGGACAAAGTGCTTTAGAAAAAGCTAAAGAATTTAAGGACGAAGCAGCACAAAGAGCTGAAGAACTTAAAGAAGAAGCAGAAGATAAAGCAAAAGAACTAAAAGACAAAGCTGAAGATAAAGCTATCGATGCTAAGAAAGAAGTAGAAAAGAAAGCTAATGACGTTAAAAAGGACGTTGAAAAGGAAGTAGAAAAGGCTAAGAAATAGGTGATAAGATGGGCATAGATTTTGATAAAATTAAAGACGAAGCTACAAAAAAAGCTAACGAACTAAAAGACGAAGCAGCTAAAAAGGCTGATGAATTAGAACGCGAAGCAAACAAAAAGATTGACGAAGCTAAAGACACTGCTGAAGATGTAAAAGATGAAGCAGTTAAAAAGGCTAATGAAATTAAAGAGGACGTAGAAAACGCAGTTAAGAATATCGGGAAATAGGTGATTTAATGGACGCAAAATATATTTTACAATGTGTGCTTATAGTATTTGGTGTAGCAGCACTAGGTTCATTAGCTTATCTATTCATTAAGATTGCTTCAACTATTAGCACTATGAAGAGCATGATGGAAGAAAACAGACTTAACATCGGCCAAACAGTAGCTAAATTACCTGAAGTGATGAACAATGTGAACGGTATTACGAGCAATGTAAACGGACTAGTTGATGACATTAGACCAGATATCAAAGAGATGACAGTTGAAGCTAAAGATTTAGTTAGAGACCTTGGTCCAAATATAAAGAGCGTTACAGATGATGTAAGCACTTTAGTTACAGAATTAAGACCTAATATATCAGGCATCATGAGTAATATCAATGGTGTTACATCAGATGTATCTAAATTAACTAATACAGCTATGGGTATAACAAACTCAGCTGTTAACACTGTTAACAAGATTACATCACAAGTTTCAAATACTGCTAACAATGCTTATTCAACTGTTAATGGTTTATTAGGCAGCGTAAAAGATTCTATCTATGAAAAAAAGATGAAATCTAAAAGCGTAGCTGAAAATATTATATCCAAAGTAGTGGACATATTTAAAAGAAGCTAATATATTTTAGAAAGGACTCATAAGGGTCCTTTTTTTGTGCGCAGAATATTAGCAAGATCTAATTTAGTATTGAAAATTTTATAAAATTGAATAAAAAAGTATAAAATATTACAATGATAAAGCAACTAAAATAGTGTTATAATAGTAATTGTGTTAATTTTAGAAAAGCTATAAAAAGGAGAAAAAAAGCAAATGAAAAAAATTAAATTATTAGTAATGCTATTGATGGTTTCATTATTATTAGTAGCTTGCGGACCAAAAACAGACACAACAACAGATAAGACAGAAGACAATAAGACAACTGAAGCAACTGACACAACTGACACAGCTGACACAGAAGAAAAAACTGATGATGAAAATGCTGATTGCTGCGAAGCTTCAATGATAAACAGCGTATCAGAAGAAAACCCTATCAAGATAGATAAAGACGCTAAGAGCGTAACTATCTACACTAAGTACAACGGAAAATTCGAAACAGAAGCAACAAGACACTTAGCAATCTTCAAAGATGGTAAGCTAAGCGATATGTCAATCTTCTCATCTTATGTATCTCCAGAAGACTTCTACAAGGCTTTAGAAGAAGTAGGAGCTGAAGCTGGTAATAATATGAACGCTGATAACGCTGCTACAACTAAGTCTGAAGGATCTAAGCTTGAACTTACTCTTGCTTGGGCTGGTCAAGAAGGAACTGTAGGTATTGATGATGTAGTTAAAGATTCAAACGGTAAAGCTTTAGACGTTAGATTCTCAGGTAACTTAGATAATGCAAAAGAATTTAACACAGGCTGCATCACATGCCTTGACTCATGCTTCGTTGGTATCACAAGTAACGGTGAATATCCACTAGGTGCTATCGAAGAAAGCAAAGTAGTTGAATTCTCAGTAGATGCCGACAAAGCACCTGCAGACGGAACTGCAGTAGCAATAACATACACAGTAAAATAATTGAAAAGAGTCTTTAATTTACTTTTAGCCATAGCTGGAGCTATCTTAGTTGCGGCCTTTATATCGAGCCTAGTTAGTTTAAACCTTTGGCTTGATATGAGAGTGCACTCGAGGTATATATACTACGCGTGCCTTGCAATTGCTATAGTAGCTTCATTATTAGGCAAAGTAAATGAAAAAACATTTTTAATTATTGAGCTTATATCCATAGCAGGAATACTTTTACTTGGCAAATTTATGAGAACTATCTATGAGCTAAGGGAAGCACTGCATATAGATATGGGCATAGACTTACTTAAGCAAATATCAATAATTGCTTTAATAGTAATTAATTTAATGCTTTTTCTAAAATTTTTAATAAAGAAAAAGAAGTCTGCGTAATTTAATCGTAGACTTCTTTTTTTGTATCTAGTATTTTATTTCTTTTAATATTTCCTTAGTATATATGTCTAGGAGCATAATCTTTTCATCATTCATCTTGGCGACGGATGCTTTGCCATCTTTGGGTATAGTTGTTGATCCGGGGTTTAATAAGATGATGCCGTCCTTTTCATCTAAGACCTTTATATGTGTGTGGCCAGTAACTATCATCTTGATGCCGGATTCTTTCGCGTAATTGATTCTAGCAAATTCTGTCTCTTCGTAGCCATGTATCAGTAGGGTCTTAAGTCCATTGATATCGACTACACGAGCCTTTTGAGTCAAATCCTTTTCTATAACCATCTGATCAACGTCGCTATCACAATTGCCACGAACGTAGATTATATTGTCACGTTCTTTTAAATATGATGCTAAATCTTTTGGATTATAATCATTTGGAAGAGCGTTTCGAGGGCCGTGATACAAAACATCGCCTAGATGATAGATGATGTCGCAGTCCTTAAGCACATCAAGCGCCCTAAGCGTTTCGTCTATGCCGCCATGTGTGTCGCTAATAAAGCCTATAGTCTTTCTCATTATAGATAAACTACCTTTTCTGTTCTTTCTTTTGCCTTAGGAACTTCATCAGCGTAGCCCAAAGCCATCATTCCATATGAAATGTGATTAGCTGGTATTTTGAACGATGACAAAACTTCTCTTACGCCATCGTCTTTATTGCCTCTTAGTTGATTGATCCATACTGAGCCAAGTCCAAGCGCGTGGCTTGCTAAGTAGATATTTTCCATAGCAGTTGATGTGTCTGCATCGCCTAATTTTAAATCTTCTGGCACAGTCACTATGATTAAGGCCTTCGCATTATATATATAATAGTCATCTCTATCAAGTGATTTTGCGATGGCGGCAGCTAGTCTTTGTATATCCTCTTCTTTAGTCACAACAGTAAAAAGTCTTTCTTGTTTATTCATGCCTGTTGGTGAAGCCTTTGCGCACTCGATTATCTTTTCAAGTGTTTCGCGAGGCACTTCATCAGTTTTAAATTTTCTTATACTTCTTCTTGTCAATAGCATTTCTATTGCGTCCATATCATCACAACCTTTCTTATAAATATTATACCACAAAATTGGGTATAATAATTAGGGTGATTATATGAAGGACAATTTTTTAATACAAGGAATGAGCTGCGCTGCTTGTTCAGCAAGGCTTGAAAAAGTTTTATCAAGACAAGATGGTGTATCAAAAGCCAATGTAAATCTATCGTCGAATAGAGCGAGAGTAATTTATGACGAAAATGTCATAACTCGTGATGATATATTGGCTGTCATCTCAAGAGCGGGCTTCACTGGCTATTATCAAGAGAGCCGTGATATAGAAAAGGAAAGAGAGCTTAGAGAAAAAGAGATAAAAAGTCTTAAGCGTGACTTTATCATCTCCTTAATATTTGCTCTGCCACTTTTTTCAGTAATGTTTTTGCATATGGCTGGCTTACACGTGTTTTATGCGGATGCCAGATGGCAATTTGCTTTTGCAACGCTTGTGCAAATATTTGGCGGACACAGATTTTATAAAGGTGCAATAAGTTCATTAAGAAGCAAAACCTTTAATATGGACGTGCTTGTATCCATGGGTACAACAGCGGCGTATCTATATAGCATTTACAATATGTCCATAGCTAATCCGCATCTATATTTTGAGTCATCGGCGGTCATCATCACTTTAGTTTTACTTGGTAAACTTATGGAGGCAAAGGCAAAAGACAAAACTAATGAAGCTGTTGATAAATTACAAAGCCTAAAAGTTGATGAGGTAACTGTAATTAGGGACGGCGAAGAAAAAACCATTAGCATAGACGAGCTTGACATAGATGACATAGTTCTAGTTAGACCTGGCGAGAGACTTGCCTCAGATGGCGTAATCATCGAGGGCGAGGCGTCAATTAACGAAGCGATGATAACAGGTGAGAGCCTTCCTGTGAATAAAACTGTGGGGGACGCAGTTATCGGATCAACTGTCAATGGACCAAGCACTTTTAAATTTAAAGTTACTAAAGTCGGCGAAGACACTACACTTGCCAATATCATAAGGATGGTTGACGACGCGGCAAGTTCGAAGGCGCCAGTACAAAGATTAGCAGATAAGATTGCAAATATCTTTGTTCCGGCAGTAATGGCTATTGCATTTTTGACGTTTTTGATTTATACTATATTTAAGGATGCAAATACAGGGATAATTAACGCGATAAGCGTTTTGGTTATTGCTTGCCCATGCAGTTTGGGTCTTGCAACGCCTACAGCCATCATGGTGGCAACAGGCAGAGCAGCTCAGTCAGGCATACTTATCAAGTCTGGCGAAGTTTTGGAGGCAAATGCCAAAGTTGACGCAGTTTGCTTTGACAAAACAGGTACCTTGACTGAAGGCAAATTAGCACTTACAAAATTTATCAATACTTCATCCCTTAGCGATAGAGAAATTTTAAGATACGCTTACAGCGCTGAGAATCAGTCAGAGCACTTGATAAGCGAGGCGATATCCTCATACGCAAGAGATAAGAGCATTGAATATGCTGAAGCTGATGAATTTGAAGCGATTCACTCAAAGGGTGTTCGCGCAAAACTTGATAATAAAGAAATAATTTTATCGAACGAAAGATATTTTGATGAGCTTGGCATTAATTATGACAAGGCTCTGATGAAAGAACTTTTGGATGAGGGCGCTACTGTCATAGTCATGGCAATAGATAGAAAAGCCGTTAGCTACTTTGCTATCGAAGACAGCTTAAGAAGTGATAGTAAAGAAGCCATTGCCAAGATCAAGGCTATGGGCATAAAGACTTATATGCTTACTGGGGACAATAGTACTGTCGCTAAAAACGTTGCTCAAAAGCTTGGTATAGATGATTTCAGAGCAGAACTTCTTCCAGAGGATAAATTAAAAGCAATAGAAGAGATTAAAAAATCGTGTGCAAAGCTTGCCATGGTTGGCGACGGCGTTAATGATGCGCCGAGCTTAGCAAGCGCAGACGTTGGCTACTCAATCGCTTCAGGTACTGACGTTGCCTTAGAGGCGAGCGATATAAGTCTTTTGAATAACTCTATCGGCGGAGTGGCAAGAGCACTAGAGCTTTCACGAGCAGCCATGAAAATTATTAAAGAAAATTTATTCTGGGCCTTTTTTTATAATGTGGTCGGTATACCATTTGCCATACTAGGCCTATTAACACCGATGCTTGCGGGAACTGCGATGGCGTTCTCATCGGTATGTGTAGTAACAAACTCACTAAGATTAAGATATAAATAGAATTGAGGAGGGAATTTATGGATAGCAAAAAACTAGACATCGCTAGAAACAGAAAGGGTTTCATAGCTGCCTTAGACCAAAGCGGTGGATCAACACCAAAGGCTTTGAGACTATATGGCATCGATGAGGACAAGTATTCATCAGACGATGAGATGTTTAAGCTTGTTCACGAAATGAGGACAAGAATCATCAAGGCACCAAGCTTTAACAAAGAGCATATACTTGGAGCGATACTTTTTGAACAAACTATCGATAGAGAAGTAGATGGTATGAAGACAGCTGATTACCTATGGAAGGAGCTTGAGATACTTCCATTCGTTAAGGTTGACCAAGGCCTTGCAGATATTGAAGATGGCGTTCAAGTGATGAAAGAGATGACTAAACTTGACTCGCTACTTGATAGAGCTAAGGAAAGAGGCATCTTTGGTACTAAGATGAGATCTGTTATCAAAGAGCTAAATGAAGAGGGTATCAAAAAAGTTGTTAATCAGCAATTTGATTACGCAAAGAAAATCATCGCAAAAGGCTTTGTACCTATCATAGAACCAGAAGTTGATATACACGCTGAAAAAAAGGCTGAGATAGAAAAAGTATTATTCAAGGAACTAAAAGAAAATATAGAAAAATTAGCTAAAGATGACTTTATCATGTTAAAGCTAACACTACCTGAAGAAGATAATCTATATCTACCATTATACGATTATGACAATGTCTTAAGGATAGTTGCGCTTTCAGGCGGCTACACTAGAGAAGAGTCTAACGAAAGACTTGGCAGAAACCATAAAGTTATTGCATCATTCTCAAGAGCGCTTACTGAAGGAGCAAAGGCTAGCATGACAGATGAAGAATTCAATAAACATATGGAGCAATCCATAAATTCAATTTATAAGGAGTCGATTAAGTAATGAAAAGAATTTTAAAAGTTCAAGGAATGAAATGTGAAGGATGTAGCGAAGCTATTGAAAAGGCATTAGAAAAATTTGATGAAATTGACGTTGTAACAGCTGATTTCGCATCAGGCCACGTTGATATCGAAAGCAAGGAAGAATTCGATCTAGAAAAAGCAAAAAAAGCTATCGAAGACCTTGGCTATGAAGTAGAAGACTATGAAGGAGTCGAATAAAAGAATCCTCGATATAGCAGAAAATTTACTCAAAATAGATTCACCATCGGGCATGTGTCAGATGGTGAATACTTATATACAGGAGCATTTCAAAGGCGAGCTTAGCTTTGAAAAGACTAATAAGAATGCTCTTTATGCTATATTGAAGGGAAAAGATTCATCTAAGCTAAGGATAGTAACTGCTCACGTTGATACGCTTGGCGGAATTGTTTCAAGAGTCAAGGACAATGGCAGATGTGAATTTGAAAACATAGGCGGCTTTATGTATGCTTCGCTTGAAGGAGAGCTTGTAAGGGTTTATACGAAGAAGGGCGTCATTAGCGGAACAGTTTTACCTAACAAAGCGAGCGTCCATACTATGGAGGACGAAAGAGAAAAAACTCTTCCAAGAGAAAGGCACTCGACTGAAATAAGGCTAGATATAGAAAGCTCTTCTAAAGAAGAAACTTTAGCAAGCGGAGTTAAAGTTGGTGACTTCGTTGCCTTTGAGCCGCGCACAAGATTTACAGATGACTTCCTAGTATCGCGCTTTATAGATAACAAGATTCATGCAGCAATAATGATTTATGTGATGGAAGAAGTTCTTAAGAAGAATATCGAGCTTGCTTGTGACACAATGTTTTATTTCACAAACTTTGAAGAGCTTGGTCACGGCATTAGCTATGTGCCAGATAATGCATACGAAGTACTTGCTCTTGATATAGGTATAGTTAGCTACGAAAATAATTCAGCCGAAGACAAGGTGACAATAGTTGCAAAAGACTCAAGAACACCTTATCCAATCGATTTTAGAGATAGACTTGAAGAGCTTGCTACCAAAAACGATATTGACTACGCTATCGATGTTCATCAAAGATATGGTTCAGACGGCTCACTAGGAGCAGTCGCTGGACTTAATCTAAATTTCGCTTGCATAGGCTGCGGCACAGACGCCTCACATCATATCGAAAGAACAAATATAAAGGCGATTGATAGTACTGAAAAATTATTAAGAGCCTACTTAGAAAATTAAATTAAGCGATAAACGTAAGAAGACGAGTAGAGATGCCCGTCTTTTTTATGCGCTCAATGTGTTATATCACAAAAAAGACTCCGAACTTAATCGGAGTCCATATAGTAATTATTAACTATTTGCCAATATTTTCGTGAATCTTATCATAAACGAATTGAACTTGTGGTCCAATAATGATTTGGATTGAATCCTTATCAGGTTTGATAAGTCCTAAAACTTTTGCTTCTTTAATCTTTGCTTCATTAACTTTTGCTCCATCAATAAGGCTAGTTCTTAGTCTAGTAGAGCAGTAGTCGATATCTTCGATATTTTCTTTTCCGCCAAGACCTTCGATGATGATGGCAGCCACTTCGTCAAAGTTATCATGCTTAGAAATAGTTTCTGCGTTTACTTCAACGTCGTCATCTTCTCTACCAGGAGTCTTTAAATTAAACGTTCTGATACAGAATCTGAATACGAAGTAATAAATAACGAAGAATATTAATCCAAGAGGTACTAACATCCAAGGATTGTTAGCTACTGGGTTTCTTAGTGATAAGAAGTAGTCAACAAAACCTGCTGAGAAGCCAAAGCCTGCTGTCCAGTGGAAAGCTGCTGCGATAGCAACTGATATACCTGTTAATAATGCATGAACTACATATAGAGCTGGAGCTAAGAACATGAATGCGAATTCAAGTGGTTCTGTAACGCCTGTGAAGAATGATGCAAATGCTGCAGCAACTAGTAGTGACTTAGCAACATTTTTCTTTTCAGGTTTTGCTTCTTGATACATAGCAAGAGCTGCGCCTGGAAGACCAAACATCATTACAGGGAAGAAACCTGCTTGGTACATACCTGTTTTACCGATAACAGCTGTTCCTTCTGCAAGAGATTTTGCTCCGCCTAAGAAGTTAGGGATATCATTGATACCAGCAATATCTAACCAGAATACTGAGTTTAATGCGTGGTGAAGTCCAGTTGGTATTAAAAGTCTATTGAAGAATGCATAAATACCGGCACCTATAGCACCTAAACTTTCAATGCCTTTACCAAAGGCTACTAGAGCGCTATATAGTATTGGCCATACATAGTAAAGAATTGCTGATACTATAATCATGAATAATGATGTCATGATTGGAGTAAGTCTTCTACCACTGAAGAATGCAAATGCATCTGGCAATTGTACTTGATAGAACTTGTTGTAAGCATAAGCTGCTACAAGACCTGAGATGATGCCGACGAATACGTTTTTGTTGTTCATACTTTGCCAGCCGTCAGTTAGAGCTAGGTCAGCTACATCTACTCCTTTAAATATAGCAACAGTTGCTGATGATAGAAGTGTAGTTGCGATTAGGAATGCTACTAGGCCTGATAGACCTGCTGCACCATTCCTGTCCTTGGATAGGCCATAAGCAACACCTACTGCGAATATAATTCCTAAGTTATCAAGGATAGCACCACCAGTTTTGATTAAGAATGCTGCAACGATGTTGTTAGCACCCCAGCCTGTTGGGTCAATCCAATAACCAATACCCATTAGTAGAGCTGCAACTGGAAGTATAGCTACTGGTTGCATCAAAGCCTTACCTAGGTTTTGAAGTTTTTTCATCATAATAATGACCTCCTTAATAAAAATTTAATAATAATTACTATTATTACTTATATTATACCACATTTTTGTGAATTATAACATATTCTTACGAAATTAGAAATACTTATTAAAAAATAGTTTGCAAAAATCCTATATTTATTGTAAAATGAATATAAGCATACCAAATTAAGTAGAAAATATCAGGGGGTGTTACTATGCTTATACAAGGAGCTAACGTTTACTGCGACGGTAAATTTATTCGAAGAGACATTGCTGTGAGTGGAGAGATCTTCACTGTATATAGTAATGACGATGTCGTTAAAGATTATTCTGATGCTTACATCATTCCAGGACTTACTGATATACATTTTCATGGTGCAGTGGGTAAGGACCTTTGCGATGGGACTAAGGAGTCTATAGAAGCAATATGCGAGTACGAAGCGCAAAATGGCGTGACACAAGTCATACCAGCGACTATGACTTTAGCAGATGATGAGCTTGAAAGGATATTCAAAGCAATCGGCGACTACGATGGAACTAAGGGCGCTGAGTTTATTGGCGTGCACATGGAAGGTCCATATATATCCAAGGACAAGATTGGCGCGCAAAACCCTAAGTATTTAGCTATGCCGAGCCTTGAAAATTTTGACAAGTATCAAAAGCTTTCTAATAATAGAATCAAGAAGGTGACTATAGCGCCTGAAGTAGATGGAGCGAAGGACTTTATCAAAGAAAGAGCTGATGAGGTCGTTATATCCATAGGTCATACTGACTGTGATTATGATACGGCACTTGAAGCCTTTGATTTAGGAGCAAAATCAGTAACACATTTATTCAATGCACTTAATGACATCAAACATAGAAGCCCTGGTGTGTGCGGAGCAGCCTTTGACAGCCCTGAGGTCATGGTTGAGCTCATAACAGATGGCGTTCATATACATCCATCAGTAATAAGGATGATATATGCGATGTTTGGCGACGACAGAGTTATCTTAGTATCTGACTCGATGATGGCTACAGGCCTATCAGATGGTAAGTACAGCCTAGGTGGTCAAGATGTTTACGTAAAAGGTAAGAAGGCTACGCTTGAGTCAGGCACTATAGCTGGCAGCGCAAGTAACTTATTTGACTGCATCAGATATGCTTACTCAATCGGCATTCCGTTCGAATCACTTGTTAGATCCGCGGCTGTTAACTCAGCTAAAGAAGCTGGTATCTATGATAAATATGGCAGCATAAGAGTAGGTAAATACGCTAACTTTGTTGTAGTTGATAAAGATTTAAACATAATCGATGTATATATAAGAGGCAAAAAAATAGGTGAACTTAATGAAAACAATTAAAGGAACTATAGCAAATAAAGGTCTTGTCTTAGGCAAGATAAAAGTTTTTGCTGATGAAAAAATTAATATTAGCAAGGATAAAATTACTGATACAGCTAGTGAAATAGCAAAATTAGATGCGGCAGTAAAAAAATCAATTGATGAGCTTGATAAATTATTTGAAAAAGCAAAAGTCGATGCGGGCGAAGAAGAGGCACAAATCTTCGAAGTACACAAGATGATGCTTGATGATATCGAGTACCAAGACGAGATAAGACGCAATATTAATGAAGAAAAAGATAATGCCGCTTACGCCGTAAGCCTTGCTGAAGAAAAATTCTACATGATTTTTAATAGCATGGACGATGAATACTTTAGCCAAAGAGCCAAGGACATCAAAGACATTTCTCAAAGACTTATCAAAAACATCTTAGGTATTAAAAATGCCTTTGATGATGATTTTGATGAAAAAGTAATTTTATATGCTGAAGACCTTTTGCCAAGCCAAACGCTTAACATTGACAAGGAAAAACTGCTTGCCATAGTCACAGTGAAAGGCTCAACGCAATCACATACAGCGATACTTGCCAAGTCTATGAACATAGCGTCGCTTGTGAACCTTGATAGCGCTTTTGATAAAGACATCGATGGCAAGACTGCCATCCTCGATGCATATGAAGGCATATTAATTATTGATCCAGATGAAAAATTACTAAAAGATGTTAAGGAAAGAATAGAAAAAGAAGAAAAAAGAAAATTAGAGCTTGAAAAATTAAAGACAGCCAAAGCCATTAGCAAGGACGGAACGCATATAAGTGTTTACGCAAACATCGGTAATTCAAAGGACTTGCCGCTTGCACTTAAAAATGGCGCAGAGGGCATAGGCCTTTTTAGAACTGAATTTTTATATCTTGGCAGAGACTCGCTTCCGACTGAAGAAGAGCAATTCAAAGAGTATAAATATGTTGCTGAGGCGATGGAAGGCAAAGAAGTCATAGTAAGGACCTTTGATATAGGTGCGGATAAGAAGGTTGATTACCTAAATCTACCTGAAGAAGAAAATCCGGCCCTTGGTTATAGAGCGATAAGGATATGTCTTGATGACGAAGAATTATTTAAGGCGCAGCTCAGAGCTATAATCAGAGCGTCTCACTACGGCAATATCAAAATTATGCTTCCTATGATAAATGACGTTTGGGAAGTGAAAAAGGCAAAAGAGCTTATCAAGGAAATATTTGAGGAGCTAAGAGAAAAAGATATTCCATTCAACGAAGAGATTGAGATTGGTATCATGATTGAGACACCGGCAGCAGCCATAATCAGTGATGATCTAGCGAAGGAAGTAAGCTTCTTTAGTATAGGTACAAACGATTTAACGCAATACACACTTGCTGTTGATAGACAAAATGAAAAGATAGCAAGACACAGAGACATTCACCATAAAGCTATTTTAAGGCTTATGGAGCTGACTTGTGAAAACGCAAAGAAAAACGGTGTGAAGATCAGTGTCTGCGGCGAGCTTGGAAGCGACCCAGACTTAACTGAGTTTTATATAAAGAATAAATTTGACAAGCTATCTGTCAATCCAGGACAGATACTTGAATTAAAAGACAGAATAATAAATTTATAGGAGGTTATCATGAAAGAGTTTGAATACACAATCACAGACCCTATAGGCATACACGCGAGACCAGCTGGTCTACTTGTTAAACTACTTGCAGCTATAAAGAGCGATGTAAAAGTTGCCAAGGGTGACAAAACTGTTAACGCTAAATCAATTTTAGGACTTATGGGCCTACAAGCAAAGCAAGGCGAGGCAATTAAGTTCATCATCGAAGGCGAAGACGAAGACGACGCAGTGAAAAAGATTGAAGAATTCTTAAAAGAAAATTTATAATCTTGACTAGAAACCTCTTAGCTTGTATAATATAAGCTAGGGGGTTTTATTATGGAAAAAGAAAATTTCAGCCCGAAAGAGATATTGTCCATGACCTTGGCGAGTGGGGTCAATAAGACTAAGCTAAGAGCGAGTTCACAGTTCTTCTTAGGCGTTCTAGCGGGCATGTATATAGCGATGGGCGGAGCGGCATCGACTATTGTCAATAGTCTTGGCAAAGGCTTTAATCCGCAAATAACAAGAGTACTAGTTGGTCTAACATTCACCATCGGCATAGTGGCCGTAGTAGTTGGCGGAGCAGAGCTCTTCACAGGCAATATACTTATGTTTGGAGCGAGACTTGATAAAAAAATTAAGCCGGGTTCACTCATAATTAATTGGGCAAAAGTTTATTTTTATAATTTTATAGGTGCACTGCTATTTGCATGTGTAGTTTATTATTCAAACATCTTATCCGATGGCACTAAGGAGCTCTTTGTCAACATCTTTAACGCGAAGACTTCACAAGGCTTTTTCGAGCTCTTTGTAAAGGGCATTGGATGTAACTTGCTTGTGTGCTTGTCAGTTTGGCTTGCTACAGCAAGTAAAGAGATAACAGCAAAAGTATTTGCATCAGCATTTCCAGTAGCAATCTTTGTTATAGCAGGCTTCGAGCACTGCGTTGCCAATATGTTTTACTTGCCGATAGCTATGATGATTAGCGGCACATTTGATCTGGCAGCAATGTTTCACAATTTGCTTCCGGTTACACTTGGCAATATCGCAGGCGGCATGATGCTTATCACTATGTATTACTACGCTTATAAAGATTAATTAAATATATAGCATTAGAACAAGTACTTATACGAGCACTTGTTCTTTTTTTGCATCAAAAAAGGCCAAGCTATATGCTTGACCATGTAAATCGTTCTAATTATCTATTACTATTTCTTTAAGTTTAATACTTTTAATAGGCTGAGCGTCGAGCCCTTCTTTGGAGTTTTCAGTGCGTTAGTCGTCATCAAAGCCATCTCGCCACGATTAAGAAAGTCATCAGGCTTTAGATCAAGATCATCCATAAGGCCATAAGTAACTGCGTAGTCAGAGACCATGTCCCACTTTTTTGCCTCGGATGAATAATCAAGTATCCTCAAGAGTATCGCTTGATACTGCCTAACAGTTACGTAGTCACCGTAGCCAAACTTGTCTTTTGTTACACCATGTATATAGCCGTTCGAAACAGCCCAGTTGATGTAAGGCAAGTAGACTTTGCTTGCACTCTTAAGATCAGTGAACTTTGTTTCGGAGCTATACTTTTTCGCTCTTTCTTCATCATTCATGAGCCTCGATAGTATAACTATGAGGTCCTCTCTCTTAAGATTCTTATCAAGCATCAAGTCGCCCGATGAGTCACCTTGTATTATATTGTATGACTTAAGCTCTTCGGCACTCTTCTTGTACTTAGTCGCTACACTCGTTGCGAGTAGATTTGCACTAGCAAATATAACTAAGACAAAAAAGAGGCAGAGCATAATTTTTTTCTTCATGCATACCACTCCACTTATATTATACTACATATATGAGGCTTAATATGTTAAGTTCGTGTTACAAAACACGTTTTTTATTGATAATTACTTAATAAAGGCAGATTTTTAACTAGATTGTAATAATTTTTTCATATTTTTTATGTTATAATGAGTACATAAGAAGTAGTAATTACTTATGATTAGTTATGAAAGGAGCAAAAACATGAAAAATAACTTAAAAAGAGTATTTAGTTTAGTACTCGCACTTATGCTATGTATTACATTTATACCTATGACTACAGCAAGTGCAAAAACTTTTAAAGACGTGCCTACATCACATTGGGCATACACTTACATCAACGAGATGAGTAATCAAGGATATATATCAGGTTATCCTAATGGAACATTTAAACCAAGAAAGAATATCACATTCTTAGAAGCAATGAGGTTTGCAGCTATACTTACACAATACGATGCGAACGCATTACAAGCTGCAAGACAAGTTTGGCAAAGTAAAGTTGTTGCACTAGGCGTTCCTAAGTGGGCACAAGACAATGTTGTTAAGTGCTTAGCAAAGGGCGTAGTTGATATGAAGACACTTGAAGCAGCTAAGAAGAACAAGATGTTCACAACAGACAAGGCAGTAAGTAGAGTTAATCTAGCAGAATACTTTGCAAAGGCTATGGGAGTTAAGTCAACTGATCCAGTTATTGCACTTCCATTTAAGGACGTAAAAGATATTCCTGAACACTTAAGAGCTCATGTAGCTGGCCTTATAGATGCAGGAGTTATTTCTCCACAAGGCGCTGGAAAAGGATATTTCTATCCAAGACAAGCTGTTAAGAGAGAACAAGTTGCTAGGATGGTTTACGCAGCACTTCAATATCAAGCAAAAAATACAAACCCAGTTAACCCAGTTAATCCAGTAAACCCTGTAAATCCAGTTAATCCAACACCAACAGTAGTTACAGGTACAATTAAGGAAATCTCTGTAACAGGCATCACAGCTATCATGCTAGTAAACGACAACACAGCTAATGGTAAGGTATTCTCAGTAGATGCATCAACAGTTATTACAGTTGATGGAAGCATTGGCAATATCTCAAGCTTATTAGTAGGACAAAATGTTACAGTTACAGCAAATTCAGCTTTAGGCGTAATGCAAGCTAAGTCAATCAACGCTAAGGGAGTAGAATTTAGCCTTGAAGGTGAAGTAACAAACGTTGACAACTCAAATAAAGAAATAAAGATTTCTTATACAGACAATAATAAGAACAAAGTTTCAAGAGTATTTAAAGTAGATTCTAATTCATCAATCACTATGAATAACAGAACTAGAGATTTAGTAGACATCAAGAATGGCGCTCAAGTTAAGGCAACTATCCGCAACAATATTGTTAAAACACTTGAAGTAACTTCATCATCAGATGATTACAAGGGATATATAAAGAAATTAACTTCTAGAGACATCACTATAGTTTCATTAAATGGTAGAGAAAACACTTATAGAATACCAAGCAGAGATACTGATTATGAAATTTATGACGGCAGATACAATTCTGGAAAATATTCTAGAGATCGTAAGTTGTCATACAGCGAACTAGAAAGACTTGGTTCAGTATATGTTGAAATCGAAACAGACGCTAGATATAACAATGAAGTTTCTTACATTGAAGTACGCGATGGCTTTGATAACGAATACATCGTATATAGAAATAACGATAAAGGAAGAAGCCGTGACCAATGGCAAATAGAATTATATCCAAAGGACTCAACAAATAGCTATAGAGACAGAGAAACTTACTACTATGATTACGATTTAAGAGCAGATAACTTTGACTCAAGAAGCGGCGTAAGAGTAAGAGATATAGGTGAAGGATCAAGAGTAGTTATCTTAGAAAAAGATAAAGACGTTATTAAGAAGATTATGGTTATTGATTCAAGATATAACAATGGATATAGCTACAATGATAATTATATCTATGGTAAAGTAACAAGAAAAGGAGGTACTTATTTAGAAGTATCAGATAATTACTCTAGTAAAGATTATATTATAGATTCTAGCATTTCATTGACAGGCATAACAGAAGGCTACTCTTATTATTTCAAAGTTAGTGATAAAAATGGTAGACCAAAACTAATAACTTGGTCTGAAAAAGAACCAAGCGACTTTAGAAATAATAGTAGATATGGATATGACAAAAGTATAACTATCAAATATATTTGGTCAAAAAATAGTAGCAATTCAATTGATTTAACAGATAGTAATGGTAACGACTATTATATTGATAGAAAAACTGATGTATCTGGATATTATAGGGATTTTTATGAATTGAGAGATGCAGACAGCAGATATGTTGAAGGTTTAAAAGCTGATATAACTTTAAGCAGTAGCGGATATATAAGTAAAATATATATTTACAAATAATTCAATAAAATAAACTATAGAAAAAATCTTAGGGCATTTTGTCCTAAGATTTTTTTGCGTTAAAAGCATTTTTTTTAAATTCATTTTCACAAAACTATTTCCATTAATCCATTTACTTAAAAAATTATTTCACAAAAAGCATTTTTATTATAATGGCAAAACTATTTCTATAAGAGTGGCAAATCTATTCTCAAAAATCTTAAGCAATTAGCAAAAAAATAATTGTAATAATTTTACTCATATGTTATAATCAAAACGAGGTGAAAAGATGAAACTAGGTTTTTCGAATGAATTATATATAAAAGAACAAAGCGACTATATCCTTAAGAGGGTTGAAAAGTTTGAGAAGCTTTATATGGAGTTTGGCGGTAAGCTTATAGGTGACAAGCACGCGCAAAGAGTTTTGCCTGGCTACGATGAAGACGTCAAGACTGTCTTACTTGAGAAGTTAAAGGACAGGATGGAGGTCATCATCACTATACATGCTCAAGACATCATATCAAACAAGCTTAACAACAACACTGGCCTAACATATGAGAGAGAAGCAATCAGACTTATCGAGAGACTTAAGGCAAAGGGCATTAAGATCAACAGCGTTGTTATCAACCGTTATAAAAAGGACGAAAATGTTGATAAGTTTAAAGAATATATGGAAGCAAGAGGCATGAGGGTTTATCTCCATGACAAGACTGAGGGCTTCCCTAATGACGTTGACAAGATACTTTCTGAAGATGGTTTTGGCAAGCATCCATACATTGAAACGACTATGCCGATCATCGTGGTAACTGGCCCGGGACCTGGCAGCGGCAAGATGACTACATGTCTTTCGCAGCTATATCACGAGTATAAGCGCGGTGTCAAAGCTGGTTATGCAAAGTTCGAGACTTTCCCAGTTTGGAACCTGCCTTTAAAGCACGAGCTAAACCTTGCTTATGAGGCGGCGACTGCTGACCTTAGCGATGTTAATCAAATCGACCCATATCATTTACAAGCATATGGCGAGATTTCAGTAAATTACAACAGAGACGTACAAGCCTTTCCTATATTAAAGAAGATACTTGATAGAATCATGGGTGAGGAGTTCTACAAATCACCAACTGACATGGGCGTCAATAGAATCAAGTCAGGTATCATTGATGAAGAAGTAGTTAAAGAAGCATCGAGACAAGAAATTATCAGAAGATACTTAAAGGCACTACTTACTTATAAGATGACTAATCAAAAGAAGGACGAAGCTCAAAGAATCAAAACGCTTATGGAAGAGCTTAATCTTACTGTTGAGGACAGAAAATCTTTAGTTGCTGCAAGAAATAAAAAGGCTGAACTAATCAATATGGGTATCACTAACTCAAATGTCACAGCTATCGAATATGAAGATACTATCATAACTGGTAGAGACGGCGAACTTATGGATTCAGCCGCAGCTGCTGTACTTAATCTACTTAAGTATATATCGAATATACCAGACGATTTGCACTTGATAGACAAGGCGATACTTGAACCAATAAAGGAAGTAAAGGGCATAATTGAAAAGAAAGAAAGTCCTTTACTAAATGTCGAAGAGGTTTTAATCTGCTTAGCGACATCAAAGATGTTTAATCCGAGCGCCAAGCTATGTATAGACAATCTATCTAAGATAAGAAACTTAAGAGCGCACTCAACAGCTATGCTTAATCTAACAGACATAGAACTATTTAGAAAGTTAAATATAGACCTAACAAGCGATTACGTCGATACAAAATTTTAAAAAATACAAAACTCCTGATCAAACGATTAGGAGTTTTCTTTGCATAAAAATGGTCAAGCTCTTAATGAGTTTGACCAAATATAAGTTTATCTTGTTTCGTCTAAGTAAGCGATGGCAACAGCACCAGGTCCCAAGTGAGCACCTATTGCTGGGCCTATCTCTCTAATGATGACATCTTTAGTATCGACTTCAGATGATATCATGTCAAAAAGTTTTTGAGCGCCTTCAATGTTGTCAGTGTGACCAACTATTGCGTGTTTCAATACATCAGGATTTTTCTTAGCATCTTCTATGAAAGTATTGCTTAGCTTCTTATATATCTTTGCCTCGCCACGTACCTTGTCCTTAAGAGCTAAAGCACCATCGTCGTCATCACCAAGCAGCGGCTTGATGTTTAAGACTTGGCCAACATTCTTCACGGTCTTAGAAATTCTTCCACCCATGAATAAGTAGTTTAAGTCATCAACAGTGAAGAGATGAACTACCTTGCCACTAATCTCATTTGCTCTTTTTTCAAGCTCGTCAAGTGAGTAGCCCTTGTTTTTCTTTTCAATTATATCTCTAACTATGATTTGCTCACCTATAGTCATCGACTTTGAGTTGATTGAGACCATGCGTCTTTCGGGATACTTTTCTTCAAGCATCTTAATCGCCATGCGCGATGTATCCCAAGCTGTTGTAAGTCCATAGGAAAGGCAGATGTAGATAAAGTCTTCGCCTTCCTTACATACTTTTTCAAAGCCTTCTAGGTATTGGTTTAGATTGATCTGACTAGTCTTAAAAATCTTACCCTTTCTCATAGCTTTATATATATCAGAGCGCTTTATATCAAGTCCGTCACGTAGGATGGTCTCCACATCATCTGTGTCAAAAACACTGACATACAATGCTTCGAGATCAAATTCTTTTATTTCTTCTTGCATGAAATCACTCGCACTATCAATTATAATTCTTGTCATTTTTTACCTCTCTCATACGATTAATTATAACATATAAATTTATTAAAGACAAGATAAATGTTATGCACATTTAAAGCAATTTGTACAAATAATATATTTTTAAGTCCATATATTAAAAAATCTTCGTATGTGGTATAATACATATATAAGGGAGGTTTTATAATGTCAATTGACGATAGAGTTAAAAGTTTAAGAGAATTAATGAAGAAAAACGGCATCACTATGTATATAGTTGCCACAGCGGACCCACACATGAACGAGTATCTTTCTGATCACTACAAGGATAGAGTCTTCATATCAGGCTTTACTGGCTCACAAGGCAATGTCATCATCACTATGGATAAGGCAATGCTATGGGCGGACGGAAGATATCACGTTCAAGCAGAAAATCAATTAAAGGGCACTTCATATGAGCTATATAAATGGGGCAAGCCAGGCGTTCCGACATTTATGGAATATCTTAGAGATAGCGTAGCTAAGGGCGAAGTGATTGGCTTTAATGGCAAAACTTTTTCTGAAGCGATGTTTGAAAGGATAGAGGACCTTGTTGATGGTAGGGACGTTAAGTTCGTTGACGACGTTGACCTTATTTCAGAGATTTGGACTGATAGACCAGCTCTTAAGAAGGACAAAGCCTTTATACTATCAGACGAAGAAGCTGGTGAAAGCATTAAAGATAAGCTAAAAAGATTTAGAGAAGCGCTTAAAGAAGAAGGCGCCGACCTTAGCATAATCGCTTCACTTGATGACATCTGCTGGCTATATAATATCAGAGCAAACGATATACAAGACTCACCAGTATTAATTTCTTACGCTTACATTGATTTTGATAAGGCAGCCATCTACACAGATCTTGATAAGCTTGATGATGCCATAATCAAGGCACTTAATGCACAAGGCGTTGAAGTTAAGGCGTATGAAGCTTTTGAAGATGATTTGAGAAAGATCAAAGACAAGACTATTTATCTAGATGAAAATAAAATCAATAGATATATGTTTAAGTTAATCGAAGACGACAACTACGTTATAGACGACATAAACATCACTACAAAGTTTAAAGCAGTTAAAAATGATACTGAAATTAAAAATATAAAGAAGGCGCACATAACTGATGGCGTTGCTATAGCGAGATTCATGAAGTGGCTTAAGGAGTCTGATAAGACTGAGCTTGATGAGCTTACAGTTCAAGACAAACTTCATGACTTTAGAGCAATGTCAGAAGATTTCTTAGAAGAAAGCTTCGATACTATCTGCGGTTACGCTGACAATGGCGCAATCGTTCACTATATGTCAAGTGAAGAGACTAACAAAAAGCTTGAAGCAAAGGGACTTTTACTTGTTGATAGCGGCGGACAATATAAGTTTGGTACAACAGACATCACTAGAACTATGGCGATGGGCGATTTGACAGATGAAGAAAGAACTGGATTTACTCTAGTTTTAAAGGGTTTCATCAGACTTATGAGCGTTGTATTTAAGAAAGGCACTAAGGGATCTTCACTAGATCTATTAGCAAGACTAGACCTTTACAAAAACCAAATGGATTACCTTCACGGCACTGGTCACGGCGTTGGCTACTTACTAAATGTTCATGAAGGACCACACAATATTTCATCTAGATATAATGACGTAGACCTAGTTAAGAACATGATTTTCAGTGTTGAACCAGGCGTTTATGAAGACGGTAAATATGGTGTTAGAACTGAAAACCTTGTTTATGTTGAAGATGCAGGCACAAGTAAATACGGTGACTTCTTTAGACTTGAGCCACTAACATACGCTCCTATTGACAAGGACGCTATAGATAAGGATATGCTTACAGCTGAAGAAATATCGTGGCTAAACGATTATCATAAAGCTGTTTACGAAAAAGTAAGTCCATTATTAAATGAAGACGAAAAAGCTTGGCTAAAAAAGGCGACAAGTGAAATTTAATGTTTAACTTTGAAGAAGAGATAAAGAAGCTGCCTAAAAACCCCGGCATTTACATTATGAAAAATGACAAGGGCGAGATTATTTATGTAGGCAAGGCGAAAAATTTATCTAATAGAGTGAGGAGCTACTTTAGGAGTTCGACTAATCACTCTGAAAAAGTTAAGGCGATGGTAAAAAACATTGCCGAGTTTGAATATATAATTGTTGATAATGAGGTTGAGGCTCTGATCCTAGAGTCCAACCTTATTAAGCGTTACGTTCCTAAGTACAATATAGTCCTTCGTGACGACAAAAGTTACCCATACATCAAGGTGACGACAAATGAAAAATATCCGCGCATATTAAAAACGCGTTTACTTAGAAAAGACGGAGCAAAATACTTTGGTCAGTATCCAAACGCAGCTAGCGTCAACATTGCAATTGATATAATAAATAGAGAGCTTAAGCTTAGGGACTGTAATTTAAATATCGAGAAGGTCAAGGGCAAGATTAGGCCTTGCCTTAACTACTTCATCGGTAAGTGCATTGCGCCTTGCAGAGCCGAGGTTACAGAAGAGGAATACGCAGAGCTTGTTGATAGAGCGATGAGGATACTTCAAAATAAAGATAAATCACTTTTGGAGAAATATAAGTCTAAGCTCGACGAAGCGGTTAAGAATCTTGAGTTCGAGAAGGCAGCCGAGTACTTAAACGTGGTCAATGCCTTTAACGACATACACAAGGAGCAAAAAATTACTTCGCCCGACGCCATCAATAGAGACGTCCTTGCTTATGCAGAAGGCATCTCAGACGTTATACTTGAACTATTTATCATACGTGATGGGAAAATCGTTGAGCGAAACTATTATCTATTCGAAAATGAAAAGAAGACCGAGATCAAAGACATATTCAAAGCCTTTATCTCGCAGCATTATTCAGCCAACATCGATATGCCAAACGAAATCATTTCAGAAATCGATTTTCCTGATAGAGAGGAAATGATTGAGG
Organism: uncultured Eubacteriales bacterium; assembly: GCA_900539725.1. Taxonomy (GTDB): domain Bacteria; phylum Bacillota; class Clostridia; order Tissierellales; family Peptoniphilaceae; genus Fenollaria. The sequence goes on from UQDI01000009.1 coordinate 43,177, forward strand.
CACTCTCAAAGATAGCAAATCACAAAGTCGATATACACGTGCCGCAAAGAGGCGAGAAGAGAGCCTTGGTGCTTATGGCGAAGAAAAACGCCATCGACATGGTTGAGAAACATGCCGATAGATATATAAGGAAGAAAGCCTTAAAGGATATGGCGATGCAGCGCTTTAAGGATCTACTTTGGCTTGAAGACGTGCCAAATAGGCTTGAGTGCTACGATATATCCAATACCATGGGACAAAATTCAGTCGCGTCCATGGTTGTCTACGAGAACGGCGATATGCAAAGAAATGAGTACAGGCGCTTTAGGATCAAGACCATAGTTGGGCCAGACGACTACGGCTCGCTAAGAGAAGTACTTGAGAGACGCTTTATGAGAAGCATGAAGGACAAAGAAGGCTCATTCGCGGCGCTGCCAGACATCATACTTATAGACGGCGGTCTTGGTCAAGCATCGAGCGCGCAGATGGTTTTGGATAATCTTGGTATTGAGATACCGGTAGTCGGACTAAAAAAAGACGACCATCACAGAACCGATTCGCTCGCTTATATGGGTGAGATCATTAAGCTTGATAAAAGCTCAGAACTATTCAAAATACTTACAAGGATACAAGACGAGGCACACAGATTTGCCATCACATATCATAGGTCCTTAAGAGAGAAAAACATCAATCAGTCGATACTCGATGAGATAGTCGGCATCGGTCCAAAAAAGAAGAAGATATTATACGAAGCCTTTGACGATATAGATGCGATTAGGAGAGCAAGCCTTGAAAAGCTTGAATCAGTCAAGGGCATATCAAAGACAAACGCAAAAGATATATATGAATTTTTTAGAAAAGATACTTAGTTGATTTAAGTATCTTTTTTTATTGAAGTGTCGCTTGAAATTAAAATGAAAAGTTAAAAAGTTAAAAATCTTAGTGCTAGTCTTATTGGATTAGCACTTTTTGTTTATGCAAATTCAAAGTTTATTTAATTATTTATATAAAGTGCTTGACAAATTAGTTAGCGAGTGCTAACATAGATTTATAATAAGATTATAAAGCTGGAATTAAAATTTTTAAATTGATACAACAAAGGGTCTTTTTATGACTCACAAAGAAGCTATCTTGCTGGGACTTTCCGGCTCAACGCTTCTTATTGGAAGAAAATAAAATAGTATATAAATTATTATAAAAATTTTAGAAAATTAATGAGGTATGCAAGATGAAGTACAATGGTTTTTATTTTTGGTTATTTAAAAGACCGATGAAAAAAGTTCTTATAGAGAAGTATGATAAAGTATATGCTTCGGATATTATTAGAAAGAGCAAAATAATTTATCGAAAATTAATAGAAGAAGCAGATGATATAGGCAATGACAATCCTATGGCATACAATGAGATGTTCGCCCTTGCCTTTGTTGCTCCTTATATAGCAAGTGAGAAAAATATTCCACCAGAAACCATTCAGGAAATGATGCGCCGATCTCTTTATTCTGTCAAATGGTATTTTTCCTTAATTAATCTAAATACTAAGAGAGGAAAAGAGGCCAATAAGAAAAATATTCTTAAGTATTACAAGTGGTATACAGAGGAAAAAGAAAAGCTATATCCTGCGTCATTTAAAGTTGATTTTGTGGGAGAACCTTATGAGGGTGCTTGTTATTATAGAATTACTCGTTGTCCTATTTGTGCTTACACAAAGAAGCTGGGGGTAGATGAATTAATGCCACTATTATGCGAACTTGATGAGCTTATGATAAGTCTTGAGCATGGAGTACTTCACAGAAAAGATACTATAGCAAATGGAGCAGATTGTTGCGATTATTTCATCACAGGCGATAGAGAATAAAGCGAAGTTATTTGGATAAGTATTGGTGAAAACTTGTAAATTGTGATTAATTGATTTTAAAGGAGGGGAATAAAATGAGTTTAACTTATAAAATTGCATCGACAATAGTAAGAATGCTAGGCGTCAAAAAAATGTTTTTAAAGGACAAAGAAGAGATGCTTGAGTATGCAAAGAAAGAAAATGCAAAAATAGTATTTGATTTAGAAAAGGCAAAGGCAAGGGCTACGAGAAAAAAATATTATCTTTTTGATAGGGATGTTATGGGATACAGACTGATTTCATATCAAAAAAATCAAACGCCCGCCGACAGTGCAGTTCTTTATCTATTCGGAGGAGGAATGATTACACAACCGAATAAACTGGATTTTAAATTATCGGAAAGAATAATGGAACACAGCGGCAAAGATGTTTGGTTTTTATTCTATCCTCTTTGTTCAGAAGATGTAAAGATAGATAAGACATATGAAGTATCATTTGAAGCCTATAAGCTGATGACCGAAACTTATAAGGAGGAAAAAATAAGTGTACTTGGATTTTCATCAGGAGCTTGCTTGGCTCTTGGAATATTTTTGCGTAACAATGCATTGGGCAGACCTCTCAAAATGCCCGGCAAAATTATTTCAGTTTCACCCGGCGGTATACCCGATGTAAGGCTTGAAGAAAATAAAGATATTTGGGAAAGAGTAAATGCCCTAAATCATAAAGACATAATGATTGAGCCGACATATTTTAAAACAGCAAGGGAGATTTGCAAAGGAGATGAAGACTTACCTGAATATATCTTAGACGGAACAAAGGGAGATTTTACAGACTTTCCGAAAACATATTTTTATTTCGGAGAAAATGAATGCCTCTATGCCTTTGCGCAAACCTTTAAAAAAGCAATGGAAAAATACCACGTACCATACGAAATTATTGTCGGAAAAGGAATGTGCCACTGTTATCCATTGGTGAGATTTTTTAGAGAAGGAAGAGAAGCACAAGATGAAATTATCGAATTGTTGAAGCAATAGCCAGGAGAAAAAATGAAATCGAAAGAATTTAAAATGCCTTCATTTGGTGTTGGACCGATATATGTAATCACTTGTTTAATTCTTACAATATTAGGAACGTACCTTCATCTTAAAGGATACCTATATCAAGGCGAAATAAGTAAAGGGAAAATAATATTTATTATTATAGGAATATTCTTTATAATGCTCGGACTATATTTATGGATAGAAGCGGTTATAATTCAAAAAATAAATAAAAAAGTTAAAGAGAATAAATTAATCACGACGGGAGTATACAGCGTTGTAAGAAATCCCGTATATTCAGCATTTTTATTTATATTCACAGGTATTCTTTCATTTACATCAAATTATATTTTGTTAATATTGCCATTTGTTTTTTGGGCTTTTTTAACAATATTAATGAAAAACACAGAAGAAAAATGGTTAAAAAATGAATTTGGAAAAGAATATGAAGAATATTTAAAAGAAGTAAATAGAGTAATACCATGGCTTAGAAATAAAAAACGAGACTGACAGGTTTTGGTAGTTTTAAATTTTGCCTATATACTTGATGATATGGTCGGTAGTGGTTCAAAAATTAAAAATATATATGAATTTTTAGAAAAGATACTTAGTTGATTAAAGTATCTTTTTTTGTAAATAATATTTAGATATGTGATATAATTTAATTAAGAATGATAAAGGAGGATTAGAAATGACAGTTGATGATATAAAACTTAGCTTAGATGAAGTAAAAGCTAATTTACCAACGATAGCCGAAGATGTCTTAGGCCTTTACAATTTGCAATTCAGCTTTAATGAATTTTTTGACATACTTAGAGAATTTGGAGGCGCTTCTAGCGATTTTGAGATTAGTAATGTTGATTATAGACCGTATTTAATAGCGATAAAAGATATATACATGAGATTTTTAATTTCTCAAGATGTTTATATAAAAGCAGACGCTGGAAGATTTTATGAGGTCAATAGAGATGAGATACTTCAATTGACGTTTAAGCAATGGAGTGAAAATAAAGATAGGTATGAATTTGACTACGATAGAGATATTGTGAATATTTTTAATAGCATACTTAAAGTTGTTGATAAATATACCTATGGCATAGGCTTATCTGATCCTGAAATGTTTTATAATATATCTGAAGATAAAATTTTAAAAGAAATTCTCGAGATAATTGACGACCCTTATAAAGATGAGCTCTTAGAAGCTAGGGCACCTGATAAAGATAAGTCTAGCTTTGAAGAAAGTGATTATGGTGCTCAGACCATTACAGAAGAGCCTGCCTATGAAGATAGAAATGATATAGATGAGCAATATGAAGAAGAGAGCGAGGCATCCATAGAGGAAGAAATTCAAGATGAAGAAGCAGATGACGGTCTGACTGATTTTTTTGAATTTAATTTTGATGCATATTTAGATAACTACGAAATAAAATCACGTGGCTAATAATATTTAGGAAAGGGGTTAATTATGAGTATATTTGATGACATTTTTTATGATGCTGCGAGAAACTTTACATATATGGCACTAGACAAAGGAGTTAAGGCGATTAAAAAAACTGGACAAGCAGTAAATAGATTTATGCTTTCTGTAAACATCCTCACTGCTTTAAAACTAGGCGAGTATCCTTCTGCAAAAGTTGATAAAGTTACGTCTGATGGCTACAAGGAGTACTGTGCTTTAAGCGAAGATGACTTTGATGATATCATGTACAATTTATTAATGTTTGAACTAAAAAAAGCTAATGAATATAAAAAAGAGTTTGGAATTAACACATATGATATAGAAATAGGAATAAAAGATATCTGCGACTTAGTATATGATTCACAGATATATAAGGCAGAAGAAAGTGAATTGTTCCAAGAACTATATTTAACAAACGATGAATTTTTAGAGTATTATCACGGACATGCCTTTGGCGATTCATTAGATCTCATAAAATTGATTATTAAGAATGAAGCAAGTGCTTATATCGCAGCGACATCATTTTTGGAAACAAGCTTCCTGTTGACAAGATCAATACATGAAATCATTTACGCGCACTTAAAAGGCTTAGGATTTGGAAGGTCATACTACGATTACCTTCAGTACAACTCCGTAAGCCTTGAGAATGTCTTAGCCACTGCGATTAAGTATATATTTTATGCCTATCCATATACCAATACCGATACAAGCGATGCAAATTATTTTTCGACAATTGAGAATAGATATTCAAAATATGATGATTATATAAAGAAACTTAGATCTAGCGAAAATCCAATTGAGCATATAATCGTTAATCAAGACTTCACTTATGAAGAAATAGAGTCTGAAATAAGAACTTTTTATCTTGAGGGTAATGAGGATGCGCTTGAAGGTCTAAAGAATTTATATGATAATTTTGCTATTTTAGGCAATAGATATTTATCTATATTAAAAAGCATTGTTGAAAATATAGAAACAAACAAGAACTTATATAAAGGTCTAGCTAGAGGCAAAAGCGGTGAAGACTTTACTTATGAATACTTAAGAAGCGTTTTGCCAAGAGATTGGGAGCTGCTTAGAAATGTAAACGTAGCTCATAATGGCCAGCAAAGAGAAAACGATTTAATTCTTATTAGCAATAAAGGTATATTTACCATAGAAGTTAAAAATTACATGGCTGGGTCCATCACAGTTAAAAACGATGGTAAAGTAATTCATAATATTGGTAATGGCGTAGCTGATGAGAGCCGCAGCGTTATCGAGCAATCAGAAAGTCATGTAGCTTTTATCACAAGATTTATGGAAGAAAATTCTAAAATAAATCACAAGAAATGGTATGAATTAGTTCATGGCACAGTTGTTATCTCAAACAACGAGATGGAAGTAGATAATCAATCGAGCTATCCGATATTTAGAGCTGCCTTATTAAGACAGTATATACTTAATAACTTTGATGATGTTTTTACAGATGAAGAAGTTCAAGAGCTTAAGGATTTGCTTTTATCACAATCAAAAGATGATGTTAAGCGCAAGTATTCATTCTTAAATCCTGAATTTATGAGTCAAGAAAGTCTTGCTTTAATCCAAAAAAATTATTCAGCTTTTATGAGTAATTATTATCAATTGCTAGGAAGAATCGATGGCGTTATGAACTTAACTAACTCATTGACCTTAGTACCAAGGATAGATGACGAAGGAAAGCTTTCTTATCTGATAACAACAAGTGATACTAGTCTTATGCTTTCAAATATAGATGAAGAGAATCGCGATTTTATAAAAAAACTATTAAATATTTAATCAAATCAATTGACCTCAGCTTAGCTTGAGGTCTTTTTAAATTACTTCACTCATAGTACGTGCAAATCGAAATCTTTGATTTAATAAACGTTTTTAATAGCACTAGCAAAATTACTAGCCGAATGACGTGCGATTAACATGGCAAAAACATTAATTATGTGGCCCGCGTTTATCATAGCAAAGCTATTAGCCTAATGACGCGGGTTTAAAGAAGTGATTTTACTTATCTAAGGCTCTGAGATGATAGTGGCAAGGCCATAAGCATGGCTATAAGTAAAAGCTATATGAGGCCACTTATGTATAAGTAAAACTTATAGGTGATTTAAATCACATTTATAAATTACCCTTGCAAATATTTGGCCTTTGTTATATAATTACATTTGTGAAAGATAATAATTTTATAGGAGGAATAAAAATGGCAAAACAATTTAAAACCATGGATGGTAACACAGCTGCTGCATATGTATCATACGCATTTACAGAAGTTGCTGCCATCTACCCAATAACTCCTTCTTCAAATATGGCTGAAGCTGTTGACAGCTGGTCTGCTCACGGCAAGACTAACATATTTGGCGAAAGAGTATTAGTTCAAGAAATGCAATCTGAAGCTGGCGCAGCTGGTGCTGTACACGGATCATTACAAGCAGGTGCATTAACTACTACATATACAGCTTCACAAGGTCTTCTACTTATGATTCCTAATATGTATAAGATCGCTGGTGAATTACTACCAGGTGTATTCCACGTATCAGCAAGAGCTCTTGCTTCTCACGCTCTAAGCATCTTTGGTGACCACCAAGACGTTATGGCATGCCGTCAAACTGGCTTTGCTATGTTAGCTTCTGGCTCAGTTCAAGAAGTTATGGACCTTGCAAGTGTTGCTCACCTTTCAGCTATTAAGGGCAGAGTACCATTCTTACACTTCTTCGATGGTTTCAGAACTTCTCACGAAATTCAAAAAATCGAAGTTATTGATTATGAAGATCTAAAGAAACTTCTTGACAAGGACGCTCTAAGAAAGTTCAGAGAAAACGCTTTGAACCCAGAACATCCAGTAACAAGAGGTACTGCTCAAAACCCTGATATCTATTTCCAAGCTGCAGAAGCATCTAACAAACACTATGAAGATATCGTTGAGATAGCTGCTGACTACATGAAGGAACTTTCAAAGATTACAGGAAGAGAATACAAACCATTCAACTACTACGGAGCTGAAGACGCTGAAGACATCATCGTTGCTATGGGTTCTGTAACTGATACTGTTGAAGAAACTGTTGACTATTTAAACAGCAATGGCAAGAAGGTTGGTCTTATCAAGGTTAGACTATATAGACCATTCTCTAAGAAATACTTCTTCGATGTATATCCAAAGACTGTTAAGAGAATCGCTGTACTAGATAGAACTAAGGAAAAGGGCGCTCTAGGCGAACCACTATACCTTGACGTTAAGTCAATGTTCTACGACGCAGATACTAAGCCACTTATCGTTGGTGGTAGATACGGTTTAGGCTCTAAGGATACTACTCCTTCACAAATCTTATCTGTATATGAAAACTTAGCATCAGAAAATCCTATCAATGGCTTCACTATTGGTATCAATGATGATGTTACTCATAAATCACTAGAAATTAAGAAAATTATAAATACTGAACCAGAAGGAACTATTAAGTGTAAATTCTGGGGCTTCGGATCAGACGGTACAGTAGGTGCTAACAAGTCAGCTATCAAGATTATCGGTGATAACACTGACCTTTACGCACAAGGCTACTTTGCTTATGACTCTAAGAAGTCAGGTGGTGTAACTGTTTCTCACTTAAGATTCGGTAAATCACCTATCAAATCAACATACCTAATCAGCCACGCAGACTTCATAAGCTGTTCAAAACAATCTTACATCAATCTATATGATTTACTAGATGGACTTAAAGATGGCGGAACATTCTTATTAAACTGCATTTGGGACGAAAAGGAACTAGAAGAAAACTTACCTAACAGCTTAAAACGCTCTATTGCTGAGCACCATGCTAAGTTCTACACTATAAACGCAACTAGAATCGCTGAAGATATCGGTCTAGGCGGAAGAACTAACATGATTATGCAAGCTGCATTCTTCAAGTTATCTGAAGTACTTCCTCTTGACGAAGCAATTGCTCACTTAAAGGACTCTATCGTTAAATCTTATGGACGTAAGGGTGAAAAGGTTGTTAATATGAACTACCAAGCAGTTGATAAGGGTATTGAAGAATTAAAAGAAATTAAATATCCAGAAAGCTGGAAAGACTTAAAAGATGACGAAGTAGAAAAGAAAGAAACTACAAAGTTCTTCGAAGAAATCGCTGAAGTAATGAACGCTCAAAAGGGTGACACTCTTCCAGTATCTAAGTTTATAGGTATTGAAGACGGTACTTTTGAAAATGGTACAGCTAAGTTCGAAAAGAGAGCTATCGCTGTTAACCTACCTAAGTGGCACAAAGAAAATTGTATCCAATGTAACCAATGTTCATACATCTGCCCTCACGCTGTAATTAGACCAATACTTCTAAATGATGAAGAAGCTGCTAAGGCTCCTGAAACATTTGAAACAATTGAAGCTAAGGGTAAAGGCTTAGAAGGATTACAATACAGAATGCAAGTTTCATCACTTGACTGTACAGGTTGCGGTAACTGCGCTGACATCTGTCCAGCTAAGGAAAAAGCATTAGAAATGGTTCACTTCGAAGACATTGCTGAAGTAGAAAGTGAAAACTGGGATTTCGCTATGGACGAAGTTGAAGTAAAAGACGACCTTATGGATAAATTTAGCGTTAAGGGATCTCAATTCCAACAACCACTTCTTGAATTCTCAGGCGCTTGCGCTGGTTGCGGTGAAACTGCTTATGCTAAATTAATCACTCAATTATATGGTGACAGAATGATCGTTGCAAATGCAACTGGATGTTCATCAATTTGGGGAGGTTCAGCTCCATCAACTCCATACTGTGTAAACAAATGCGGTAAGGGACCTGCATGGGCTAACTCATTATTCGAAGATAACGCTGAATATGGTTATGGTTTCGTTCTAGCTGATGAAGTTAACAGAAAGAGAATCAAAGCTCTTATGGAAAGCTACATCGCACTAGACAAGAAAGATGCTGAACTTGAAGAAGCATTCAAACTATGGCTTTCAGATATAAGAGATGCTAGAGTAAGTAAAGAAGCTTACGCTAAGATGGCTAACAAATTAGCTAAGAAGACTGGCGACGCAGCTCAAGACGAAATACTTGAACAATTAGATGAATTAAGAGATTACATGATTAGAAAATCTGTTTGGGTATTCGGTGGAGACGGCTGGGCTTATGATATAGGCTTCGGCGGACTTGACCACGTACTAGCAGCTGGTAAAGACATCAACATCTTTGTATTTGATACAGAAGTTTACTCAAATACAGGTGGACAATCATCAAAGGCTACTCCAACAGCAGCTGTTGCAAAATTCGCAGCATCTGGTAAGAAGATCAGAAAGAAAGACCTTGGTCTAATGATGACAAGCTATGGCTATGTATACGTTGCTCAAATCGCTCTAGGTGCTAACATGAACCAAGCACTTAAAGCTATCAAAGAAGCAGAAGAATACGATGGACCATCAATCATCATCGCTTACGCTCCATGTATCAACCACGGATTAAAATGCGGTATGGGTAAGAGCGTTAACAGAGAAAAACAAGCTGTTGCAGCTGGTTACTGGCACCTATATAGATTCGACCCAAGACTTGAAAAAGAAGGCAAGAATCCATTCGTACTAGACTCAAAAGACCCAACAGAATCATTCCAAGACTTCATAGGCTCTGAAGTAAGATACACATCACTTCAAAAGGATTTCCCTGAAGAAGCAGAAATCTTATTCAAGGCAGCTGAAGAATCTGCTAAAGACAGACTTGCAAGCTACAAGAGAATGGCTGGCTTAGATAAATAATTTAAGTAAATATATTTAATGAGATGCGAGGAGAGATCTTCGCATCTTTTTTATTGCAATTCACCCCTCAATAAATTATAATATATAAAAGGAAGTGATGATATGAAACTTATTAAAGCAAATAAAAATCATAGAGATATAGTTTTAGAATTTAAAGAAAAAATTATAGATGCAGGCGAAAGATTTTGTGGGGTTAGTGGACTTGAAAGACTTGATTTTGATGAGTGGCTTGAAAGAAATAAGTCAATAGAAAATAAAAGCACTTGTCCAGAGGGAATAGTCCCTGCGATGCAATACATTTATGTTGATGATGATGAGAGCAAAGTTATTGCATGATAAATTTAAGACTTGAACTGAATGACTTATTAATGAAGTTCGGTGGACATATAGGCTACTCCATTGCCCCGGATGAAAGACGCAAAGGTCTTGCAAAGGCAATGCTTAAAGAAGGACTTAAGTTTTATAAAAATCACGGCTATGAAAGAGTTCTTATTACATGCGATGTAAATAACATAGCATCTGCTAAGACCATAGAAGCGTGTGGCGGCAAGCTCGAAAATATTATTAAAGAAGATGACCTTCATTCAACAAAAAGATACTGGATTAAATTATAATTGGGTATATATATTTTAAGGAGTTGATTATATGTATTTACTAAGACTATACAGAGACTTTGATCTTGTCTACTCGATAGGCATGTTCAAAGAAGAAAAAGATTACAAAGAGTTTTTAAAAGGCATTCCAAGCTGCAAGCCCGAAGAGGACGGATACAACTACAGAATTTATCTAGATGGTTTTCCAGCACTACTTAAGCTAAAATTCAATGACGCCGACTTTATCATTTCGAGAGACATATTCTTAAATAGAGAATACCTTTACGTTGACGTCGAAGAGTACCCACTACTTAACGAGTACAAAGGCATGTACGACAAGTATCAAGTGATTGGCGCTTATGCTATCGGCACAGATGAGCTCGAAGACTACGTGACAAGACGTAACAAGAAGCTCGACCTTGTATTTAAGATGCTTGATGATATGGGCGTTGAAGCATTTAGAGATTATTCAGACTCTGAAGATGGTGAGTGCATCATACTAAAGAAGGACTCAAGTATATTATTCGTGCTTGACCCATCATTCAATGAAGACCTTCCAGATGATGAGGCCGGACTAAGAAAGGCAATCGAAGAAGAACTAAAAAACAAGTAAATAGTTTTATAAAGATCTAAGTTAGTCTTAGATCTTTTTTAGTCCATATACATGTGATAACGTGGTAACAATTGTGATTAAAATGCTTGACAATTACGAGTAAATCTAATATAATAACAATGTTAATATATATGTAAGGGGAGAGATGTATGGCCAAAGAACAATACTTAACAGAAGAGGGTTTAAAACAAAAGGAAGAAGAGCTAGAATATCTTAAGACGGTCGCAAGAAAAGAAGTTGCAGAAAAGATCAAGATAGCTCTTGGTTACGGAGACTTAAGTGAAAACGCTGAATATGATCAAGCAAAAAACGATCAAGCAGCACTTGAAGAAAAGATAGCTAAACTTGAAAATATACTTAGAAACGCAGTACTTATAGACGAGGCAGGAGATACTGATAACAAATCGGTAAAGGTTGGCTCGAATGTTAGATTTAAGGACATGGACACAGACGAGTTTTTAGAATACCAAATCGTTGGTGTAGTAGAAGCGGATCCATTTAACGGCAAGATTTCAAACGAAAGCCCTGTAGGCAGAGCCATGATAGGCAGAAAAAGAAATCAAGTTGTTGAAGTAGAAGCACCATCAGGTATTAAGAAATATAAAATAACAAAGATATCATAGGAGTTGAAAGATGCAAAACACAGATTTAAATGAAATGCTTCAAATTCGTAGACAAAAGTTAAAAGAACTACAAGATCAAGGCAAGAACCCATTCTTAATTGAAAAGTTCAATCCTGATCATCACACAATAGATATAACTGATAACTTTGAAGAATTTGAAGGCAAAGAAGTTACCGTAGCTGGTAGAATTATGTCAAAGAGAGGACACGGCAAAATCTCTTTTATGGACATACAAGATATGAAAGGCAGAATACAAATCCTTTCAAAAATTGATGAATTAGGCGAAGAAGCCTACAAGATTATCTCATACTTAGATATGGGCGACATCATAGGCGTAGAAGGCGAAGTCTTTAAAACACAATCAGGCGAAATCAGTATTAAAGCTAAAAAGCTTACATTACTTTCCAAATCCTTACAAATATTACCTGAAAAGTGGCACGGATTAAAAGACCCAGACCTTAGATACAGACAAAGATACGTTGACTTAATCGTTAACCCAGAAGTAAAAGAAACATTCTTATTAAGAAATAAAATTATAAGAAAGATTAGAGAGTACCTAGATAACCTTGGCTATTTAGAAGTAGAAACTCCAATCCTTGGCAATATCGCTGGTGGTGCAAACGCAAGACCATTCTTAACACATCATAACGCACTAAACATCGATATGTCACTTAGAATAGCGAACGAACTTTACCTAAAGAGACTTATAGTCGGCGGTTTCGACAAAGTTTATGAAATGGGTAAGATGTTCAGAAACGAAGGTATGGACGCAAGACACAATCCAGAGTTTACCAATATCGAGCTATACGAAGCATACGCTGACTATAACGATATGATGGAAATTACTGAAAATCTTGTTGCTTACGTAGCTAAAGAAGTTTTAGGAACTACAAAAGTTGAATATCAAGGCAAAACTATTGATTTTAGTCCACCTTGGAGAAGAATCAAGATGCAAGACGCTGTTAAAGAGCACACAGGAGTTGACTTTGACAAGATAAATACAGATGAAGAAGCTCTTGAAGTAGCTAAAGAACATAAACTTGAGATAAAACCTGGTATGACTAGAGGACACGTTATTAGTGAAATGTTCGAAGAATTCTGCGAACAATATATGGATCAGCCAACATTTATCATTGGCCATCCAGTAGAAATTTCACCATTAGCAAAGAGAAATCCAGACGATCCAAGAATTACTAACAGATTCGAAGCCTTTGCAAATTGCTGGGAAATAGCAAATGCATTCTCAGAATTGAACGACCCAATCGATCAAAGAGAAAGATTTGAAGAACAATTAAGACAAAAAGAATACGGCGACGACGAAGCTCATCCAATGGACGAAGACTTCTTAAACGCTATAGAAGTTGGTCTTCCACCAACAGGCGGACTTGGTATAGGTGTCGATAGACTTATCATACTATTAACAAATCAAGCATCCATCAGAGACGTAATCTTCTTCCCAACAATGAAGCCAATAGGCGCTGATCCAAATGCAGACGTAGCACCAAAGGCAATCGTTAAAGCAGATGAAAAGATTGACTTCTCAAAAGTTGAGATAGAGCCACTATTCAAGGACATGGTAGACTTTGAAACATTCTCAAAGTCAGACTTCAGAGCTGTTAAGGTTAAAGATTGCGTTGCAGTACCTAAGTCAAAGAAATTACTTCAATTTACACTTGATGATGGTACAGGCGAGGACAGAACTATATTAAGCGGTATACATGCTTACTACGAGCCAGAAGAGCTAATTGGCAAGACACTTATCGCTATAGTTAATCTTCCACCAAGAGCCATGATGGGCATAGACTCATGCGGCATGCTTTTATCAGCAATACACGAAGAAGAAGGCGAAGAAAAGCTTCACTTACTAATGGTTGATAATCACATACCAGCAGGAGCAAAATTATATTAATAATAAATAATAATACAAATAACTGGAACTAGTTTGACTAAGTCCAGTTATTTGCGTATATAGGGCTTATTTACACATTCAAAGCGTTAGCACAATAAATTCGAAATCCGTACTATTTATCGCGAAATTGAATAGTTTGTACTAACCTTGGGTATATTTGATAAGTATGTTACATGAAACAACAAGTATATACAATATATCTAGACATAATATAGAAATAATATTAACTATGTTTATATAGTTATTAAATTTGAAAGCGGGAAATAAAATAGGAGGAAAAAATGAAAGAACAATTAGAATCAAAAAAAGATATGAATGATTTTAAGATAGTCATTCCTATGTCTGACGAAACTATTAAAAAGATTAAGTCAAATGCAGCGAAGGCTGTATTAGGTGCGTCTATTGCAGGAGTTATGATTGCTGGTGGACAAAGTGTTAAAGCACAATCTGTTCAAGAACCAGCAGCTGTAGTACAAACAATTGATGCGCAAAATGAAAATGACAAGAAAGAACTTTCTTTGATGATAGATGAAATTCTTACATCTAAAGAAAAGAAAACGAATGATACTGAAGTAAAAGCGGCAAATAATGTAGAAGAAGTAAACGATGTAAAAGGAGTGTCTGCTGAAACATTAAGCATTACTACAGATGCTAATACAAATAAAGTTTTAAATGAAATCAATAAAGTAGATGCTAATACAAATAAAGTTTTAGATGAAATGAATGAAGTAGATGCTGATACAGAAAATAAAGGTGAGGGTACACTCGATGATTTAATTAACTTTGATGGCATTAAAGCACTTTATAATAAGGATGAAAAAACTCAAGAAGATAGTAATCTAGGTCTTTCTGATGAAAAACCTGCAGAAGCTCAACAGGCTGGCGAAGGTGAACAAACAACTGAGCCGAACTATGCCGACGACGAAAAAGAAATCAAAGACTATAGTGGCAGTGAACGTTATAAGGAAACTGACCTACAACCGGGAGATACAAATCAATCGTTCAGCAAAGATGATGAGAAGGCAGAAAAAGATGGCCTTAAATTTGAACTTAAAAACCCATCTGCAACATCACCAAGTAAGACTGAATATGGTTACCAAATCACCATAGACAAGAAGACTGGACAAAGAACCTATACTAAGGTTTATGTTACAGATTCTGGTCTTATACCTGTTGATCCAGGCAAAAAACCAATGATGGGTCAGAAAGATAAGTTAACACCTGAATCTCCAGAAGTAAATTATAAGCCAGGAGAAGATGCAAATATATCTGCTTCTAGACGACAAAGAAATTTAAATTATGAAGCCAGTGAAGATACCTTAAAGCACCTTAATAACAAGGATAATGATTTCACTTCTTTTGGTTTTGAAGATAATTATACATCAGACAATCTGGGAACTAAGTTTTTTGGAGATAGCTTCACTTTAGGTTACAAGGTAAACCCATGGCCAAATGAAAATGATAAGCTAGAGCTATTGAAATTAAATGGTCAGTACACTGACAAGGTCTTTGTCAAAGGCCAAGATATAGATACCGGTATTAAGGTAGACAATATCGATGAAAATGCTAGAGAAAGACTAGTTGGCCAAGTATACAATCCTATTAATGGCGATATCGTACCAGGAGCAAGTGCCTATATTGATGACAAAGGCATTATCCATATTCAAATGCCAGAAGGGGCTCTTATAAAGAATGAAGAGAATAAATATGTAGTAAACAAAAAATCAATCTTTAGCAATGGAGATTACAAGGCACTTCAAAACCTAGATGTCAAATTCTTTGCGCGTCCAAGAACAGCAGAAGAATTTAAATCCATAGCAGAAACACCAGACGACAATGGTGAAACAGGAACATACACAGGCTCAGGGGCTGGTAGTGCCGATATCAACCACAAGGGAACAAATGTCACAATCGACAAGCAAGGTATCGACCGCTACGACCACTACAACCTCATCGGAGATTTTAAGCTAAACCTAGACGACACAAGATACTATGACCAAACGTTCAAAGATGATGAGGGTAATAAAATTGATGAACACTCTTCTACAAGGGTATTTCCCGGTCAAGACTTTAGTGTCGAGATACAAGATCCGAAAACTGCTGCAGAGATTGACGGCGCTTATAGTCGTGGAGAAGCCTCAGGAAAATTAAAGGACGAATTTCTTGAAATAGCTAACAAACAAATTGCTGCTGATTTGGGAGTTGACTATGAGGAATTTATCACAAGCGACGATTACGCAGACAAACGCTGGATTGTTGATGGTAAGTCTGACAATATTTCAAAGTTTACAATAAGAGCTCCAAAACAAGCCAAGGCTGGTGATTTCTTAGCTCTACCTGTTGAATACACTTATACAAATGGTTCTACAGACACTTACTGGTTCCACTTTGTTGTCCAAGAAACCAACAACAATAGACCAGAGTATTTAGCAGAAGTAGGACCTCAAGGAAATGTCTTAGTAAATAATCCTATTATTCCAAAAAAAGAACAAGACTTAAAGAAAAATCAACCAGAGTCCTACGAACTGATTGGAAATACTTTTAAGGACAACAAGGGAAATGTTTGGAATGTAAGTATCGACCAAAAAACAGGTGCAGTAACAGCGACCCTTCCTACAAATCTTCCAGAAGGCAAGGAAATAAATGGAGGGGAAAAACTAACTGTTCCTGTTAAGGTAAAATATACTGACAAGGATACTGGAGAAGAAAGAACTGAAGAGATTAAGGCACAATTTATTGCAACAAAGCAACACAAGACTTTAACCAATGAAACAAAGACATCTGAAATACCTTATGAAACAAAGGTAGAATATGATGCAACTCTTCCAGAAGGCTACTTCCAAGAAACACAAGCTGGTCAAAAGGGAGAACTAAAGGTAACTTTCGTCCAAGATACCTTAAATGGTAAAAAAGGTATTTTCCAACAAGATGGAACTTTTAAAGAAGGCGAAAGCAAAATTGAAGCAGTGGTTACTAAGGAAGCGACACCAAGAATTATAAAAATTGGTACAAAACCAGCTTCAACTAAAGTAGAAATCCCATTTGATACAGAATATGAAGTTGACAACAACCTTGAAGCAGGGGAAACCGAACTTATTAATGATGGTGAAAAGGGCGAAGTGACCATCACCACAACAAGAAATGAAGATGGAACAATTACTGTAAATAAAAATGTTACTAAAGAGGCTAAGAATAAGAAAATCAAAATCGGTACCAAGACTCAAGGGGAAATTGTTGATACAGACAAAATTCCATTTAAATATAAGGTAGAATTCGACCCTGACTTCTACAAAAACTATCCAGATGCAACAGAAAACTACAAGATTGTAACTCCTGGTAAAGAAGGAGAAAATACAAAGACTTGGACCATTGTCAATTCAGAAAAAGTGGGAGATCCAAAAATTGAAATAACAGATCCAGTAGACGCAATCATCAAAGTAGGACAAAAAGACTACTCCGGCACTGTTACAAACATTGTAACCAAAGAAATACCATACACTGTAAAAGTAGTAGAAAATCCAGAACTTGAAGCAGGCAAATCTAATGTTAAGCAAAAAGGAGTTGCAGGTTCTAAGACGTTTGAATACTCTGGTGAAATATTTAATGGAGCATTAAAAGAAGGTTCATCAATTACAGAAAAAGAACTTACTGATAAATATGTAGCTCCACAAGAAGAAATTATCGAAATTGGTACAAAAACAGCTAATAACGAAAAGACCTACGAACGCGAAGTTGGTGTTGAAGTAGAATATGTTTATGACAACACTAAAGAAAAAGGTTATCGTAATATTGAAGAGCTGGTACCAGGCAAGGTTATAACAAAAGTTGTTAATAAATATAATCCTGAAACAGGAGAAATTGAAACTACTGAAGAGATTGAAGTAATCCCAGGAAAGAGAAAGGTTACCTTTGGAACGAAAGACTTTACTGGAGCGTATGAAGAAGTAGATAAGAACATCGTTCCTTATGAAACAGAAATCGTCTTTGATAGTAACCTTAAAGCTGGAGAAAAAGTAGTTGATCAAGCTGGAGTAAATGGAGAAACGACTACAACAACTAAGAAACATATAGAAAATGGTGAAGTTGTACGAAGCGAAGATCCAGTTACTGAAGAAACTAAAAAAGTACAAAACCAAATCATAAGAGTAGGTACTATGACTGATGGCAAACACTCTTATACAGAAAAACTTCCATATAAGTATGAAATTGAATATGATGAAAACTTAAAGGCTGGAGAATATGTCATTGATGTTGAAGGTAAAGAAGGATCTAAAACCACTGAATGGACTATCAAAAACTCTGAAGTAGTTGAAGACTCTGCAAGTGTAACTAAAGAGGAAGCTCCTATCGATGCAAAAATAAGAGTTGGAAATAAAGACTTTGTCGGCAATATCAGCCACGAAGTGACAGAAGAAATTCCTTATGATGTAAAAGTAATTGAAGATCCGACTATGATAGCCGGCACAAGCGAAGTAGTTACAGAAGGTAAGGCCGGATTCAAGACAACAAAATACACTCAAGGAATTAAAAATGGCGAGGCTGAGGGCAAGCTTCAATCTGAAGTAACTGCAACAGAAAATCCTACTCAACAAGTAATCAAGGTGGGTACAAAACCTGCTGATAATAAAAAAGATTATTCAAAAGACGTAAATGTTAAGGTTGAATATGAATATAATCCAAATCTTGACAAAGGTGTAGTTAAAGTTGGCGAGTTGACTAAGGGCAAGGTTGAAACAAAGATTGTCAACAAATACGACCCAGCAACAGGAAAGATAACAACTACTGAAGAAGAAATAGTTAAAGATGCAACTCAAAAGATTATTGTAGGCATTAAAGACTTTACAGGAACTTACAAGTACGAGAAAACTTGCCCAATCCCATTTGAAGTAGAAATTAAAGAAGATCCAAATCTTGCTAAAGGCGAAAAAATTGTAGACCAAAAAGGACAAGCCGGATCTAAGACAACTTACTATGAACAAGGTATTAAGAATGGGCAACCAGATGGAGATCCAAAGCAACTAAGTGAAAAAATAAACTCTCAACCTAAAAACCATATTGTCCGTATAGGTACAAAAGTTGCAGAAGGCTCAACAGTAGAAACTGTGGAAAAAGATATTCCTTACGAAACTAAGATTACTTATGATGAAAATCTTGATGCTGGAAGCCAAGTTGTAGATAAAGAAGGTGTAATTGGTAAGGAAAAAGTAACAGTTACAACTAATATAACTGATGGTAATGGAGAAACTTCTAAAACAACTGAAACTATTAAAGATAAAGAAGATAGGATGGTTAGAGTTGGTGTAAAACCAGTTGTTAAAGAAACTGAACTTGGTAACAACACTGAGTACAAACACAATCCAGAACTAAAAGTTGGCGAAGAAAAAGTTATCGAAGAAGGCTCTAAGGGTTCTGTAAAATATACTACAACCTTCAACAAGGAAACTGGTAAGCTTGAAGTAAAAGAAGAAAGAGTTGAACCAAAGAATAAAGTTGTTGAATATGGTTCTAAAACTGAAGGCGAATTCACTTATGAAAGTGAAAAAGCTTATGACATCATCATTAAAGAAAATCCAAATCTTGAAGCTGGAAAAACTAATGTAATTAAAGAAGGTAAGCAAGGTAAGATAGAAACTACTGTTAAGATAGAAAACAGCAAGGAAGTTTCTAGGGATACTAAGACAATAACTGAAAAACAAGATAAGATTATTGAAATAGGAACTAAGAATGTTTGTGAAATTCCACCAGTAGATCCAGAAAAGCCAGGTAAAGAAAATCCAGACAAACCAGGAGGAAGACCTAGCCAACCAAACAATCCAAGCAATCCTGGAAAAGATTCAGATTTAGATATTTCAGGTGGAGATAATAACAATCAAAACCAACCAGGCAAACCAGACAACGAAGATTCAAATAAACTTAATACACCTGGCAATCCAGCTAAACCAAGTGAAGGCGGCACCGGCGAAACATCTAGTGAAGAGACAAAGGATCCAGAAGCTAAACCAGAAATAAGCGTAGAAAAAGAAGAAAAAAATCCAGAGTTTAGTGAAGAAAACAATAATTCAGTAGAAAATAATGATGAAGAAGGCCGTGACGCAGGCGACAATCACAAAAACTTGTCAAAGACAGATAAAGTTAATAAGACAAAACAATTGCCAAAAACAGGCGACGGAATGAACAGATCATTCTATGGCTACACTATGGGCCTTATTGGTTCAGCACTATTGGCACTTGGAGCTAAAAAGAAAAAGAACGATACTGTAGATGAAAAATAGAAAAATATTAATAATAATCGGTGTATTATTAATAATATCCTCAGCCATATGGCTTGGTGCTATAAAGATAAGAGAGAATCGCATGAGACAAGAGGCGCTTGAACTAGAAAAAGAATTTCAAAACAAAGCCCTTGATAAGGATGTGGAAGAGCCACTAGCTAGCTCGGATGAGCCTGAATCTAATGGCACAGATGAAAGCATTGAAAGAGATGAGATAACTACAGGCAATGCCATAGGCGTAATTAGGATTGATAAAATCGCTGTTCTAGCACAAATCTTTGACAATGACAGACAAGATACGCTACTAAAAGGCGTTGGGGTGATTGAAACGACTGACCTTCCATCGTCACAGCTAGACACATGCTCAGCCATTGCTGGACACAGAGGTGGAGTTAATGAGGAACTGTCGTTTCTTCATATTGACAAGCTAGAAATTGGTGATGAAGTGAAAGTTACTACAAAGACAGAAGTTCTTGTCTATAAAGTTACTGGTTCAGAAGTCATCGAGCCAGACGATTGGAGTAAATTTACAAGAGATGAGGACAAATCAAGGCTTATACTCATGGCTTGCCACCCATATCCAAAGAACGACAAGAGGATATTAATTTATACAGAATTAGAAAAATCAGACAAATAAGAAAAGTGACTATATCATTTAGGTATAGTCACTCAGACTGTTGACAAAGTAGGCATATTTTTTAAAAATTATGCCTACTTTTTTTGCTTAAAACCTCTTAAAATACACATTTGTTGGGTATATATAAGACATAGAAGG
>UQDI01000010.1 GCA_900539725.1 uncultured Eubacteriales bacterium
ACTCACAATATCCCCCCCCTATCATAGATAATAATTAATTATCCTTTATTAACATTATAATTATATTATACTTTATTTAGACAATTAATTCAATATATAAATTAAAATGTTGATATGCTTATTCTTTTAATTGTCAAGACATATGTTACATTTAGAAAATATTTTTGTATAATTTGGTTTGTTTTTTAGATTTTTATATCCTTTCTCTCCATTCTCACTTTCAAAAAACAAAAATATTGCAAGTTTTGAAAGTGTATGATATAATACTTTCAAGAAATTAAAAAAATTAAAGTTTTGAAAGTGAGGTGTAAACATTGAAAATTATTGAGAGGCCTTTATATTTAGATAGGTTAAAGAGGCTTTACGGTACTCCTGACATTAAAATTATAACGGGCTTACGAAGGTCTGGAAAGTCTGAGCTCCTAAGGTCTTTTGTAAATTATTTGAAGGAGTCTTACACTGACATTAATATAATACGTATTGATTTTAGCGATTTAAAGTTTGATTCTCTAAAAAATTATAAAAGTCTTTATGAATATGTTGAAAAAATGTATGATGATTCTCTTAAGAATGTTTTAATTGTTGATGAGGTTCAGTTATGTGAGAAATTTGAGCTAGCGATAAACAGTTTTCATAATAGTAAGAATTATGACATTTACCTAACTGGATCTAACGCTTTTTTATTGAGTTCTGATTTGGCGACTCTTTTCACTGGAAGGTTTATAGAGATTCCGGTATATCCTTTTAGTTTTGAAGAGTATTGTGATTACTTTGATATCGATAGGGACTATTCTGAACATTTGCAGGATTATCTTGTTGTTGGCGGTCTTTCTGGTTCTTATGTGTATGATAATAAGGAAGATAGGGCGGCTTATATCAATGATGTATATAAAACTTTGATTAAAAGGGATTTGATTGATAGGTACAATTTAAATGACGAGGCTCTTCTTGATAACCTAACAGAGTTTTTGATGGATAATATTTCGAATTTGACAAATGCTAATAATATAAGTAAAGTCTTAAATTACAACAATATTGCGACTAATCACGTTACAATTGGCAACTATATTAAGTACTTGTGCAATGCCTTTATGTTCTACAAGGTCAAGAGGTATGATATTAAGGGCAAAAAGTATCTTGGAACAAATGATAAGTATTATTTATCTGATCTTTCTTTTAGATATGCTATATTAGGTGTTAGAAATATTGATTATGGAATGGCTTATGAAAATATTGTTGCTATAGAGCTTTTAAGAAGGGGTTATGATATATACGTTGGTACGCTTTATCAAAAAGAAATAGATTTTGTGGCAATGAAGGGTGATGAGAAAATCTATGTACAAGTTAGTGATGATGTATCTAGTGAAAAAACAATGCAAAGAGAGCTTGAGCCGTTATTATCAATAAGGGATGCGTATCCAAAGATGATCCTTTCTAACACAAAGCATCCAATGAGCCTGATTGATGGTGTGAAACACATCGATATAGCTAGGTGGCTTATGGGGGATGAATCTTAGTTTGTGTATATATATATATTTTTTGTTTAATTCATTTTAATTAAGTATTGCTAAATGCAATATAAAGTGATATGATACATGTATAGGAAGTGATATTATGTCAAAAGCATCAAATGTATATATAGAACTTGAGTCTGAAATAAAAATGCCAATCAAAAAACCACTAGTTTATGAAGATTTAAGTGAAGAAGACTTTGATCACGAGATGCAAAAAGCAATTGATGATCTTGATAACGGCAGGACATATACTTCAGAAGAAGTAGAGAAAGAGTTGGAGGATATTTAATACTACTAAAAATATTGACAATTAATACATTTTAATCTATAATTAACTTGACAGAGCCTCCCCACGCTTAATGTTTTACACATGCGGACCAAGGGGAGGACATTTTTTATATTACTATATCTATTCTCACTTTCAAAAAATGAAAAATATTTGAGTTTTGAAAGTCACTCAAACATTTTACTATCAAGGACTGCTTATGTGGTCCTTTTCTATTGCCATAAGTGTAATCAAAACCAAAACCAAAAGTATAATCATAAACACAATCATTAACACGATCAAATCCATAAGCAAAACTATAATCATAACTACAGGCAAAAGCATTCCACTCCACCATTTATAAACTATTTCACACTTTCTCTTAATAAATTCATAAAGTTGTTTTAATTTTTCTATCTCTCGGGTATATATTAAATAGAAAATCAATTAAGGAGGTAAGCTTATGAGAATCGAATTTGTAGGAAAGAACATTGAACTAACTCAAAGTTTAAAGGATGTGGCTGAAAAGAAGTTCCAAAAGCTTGACAAGTTTATTGGCAAGGATGTGGACGCGAAGGTTGTCTTCTCGGCTGTTAGAAACACTAAATCTGTAGAAGTAACTATCTTCCTAGATAGGACTATACTTAGAGCTGAGGAAGAAAGTGACGACATGTACACATCTATCGACAGGGCGGTTGATGTTTTGGAAAGACAGGTTAGAAAGTACAAAACTAAGCTTCAAAACAGATACCAAAAGAACGAGTCGATTAGGTTTGAAAATGTTAAGCCTATGGATGAGCCGGATGAGGCTAAGCTTGTAAAGAACAAGAAATTTAAGGTGGTACCTATGTCTTCTGACGAGGCTATACTTCAAATGGAACTACTTAGACACAATTTCTTCGTATACCAAAACGCTAAAACTGAAGCCATCAACGTAGTATACAAGAGAAAGGACGGCAACTACGGCCTTATTGAAGTTGAATAAAATGAATATTAATATAGATGATTTTAAATTAAACAAACCCATATCTTCGGTGAAGATATCGCCGGATGGTCGTCACAAGGTATTTATGGTGACTGACGTGGATATGGCGGCGAATGAGTACAAAAACTCATTTTACATGCTTGATGAAAATGATTCTTTGAAGAGACTGTCTACTAATGACGTCTCTTCTACTTATGCCGTGGACAATGGCGGGATCATTTTTGCTAAGTCTGACGAGAAAAGGAAGTATGCGTCTATCGTTTACCGTCTAAGCTTCAGTGGCGGTGAGAGGGAGGAGCTCTTTAGGCTAAATTACCCAATTAATGGTATTCGCATCTTGGATGAGGAAAGGCTGATCTTGTCTATCAGCAATTCTGAGAAGATCAGGCACTTTAAGGACATGGATCAAGAGACTTACGAGAAGAAGGCGGCTGAAATTAAGGAGGAGGACGACTACACTATTTACGACGAAATTCCTTTCTACCTTAACGGCGCTGGCTACAACAACAAGATTCGTACTTCGCTTGCAAGATACAATATGACGAGCGGCGCGCTTAAGATTATTACTGATGACTTTACTAGTGTATCGAGCTATGACATAGCGCCTGATAAGTCTGAAATTGTCTACACTTCTGAGTCTTATACTGACAAGGCGCCTTTAAAGAGTCAGCTTTATGTTTATAGTTTTGCGGACGATAAGTCTGTGAAACTTGATTATGGCATGGGTCTTAGCTATTATGGACCTAAGTATGCGGGGGATGATGTTTTTGTCTTTGCTACTGATCAAGTGGATCACGGCATCAACCAAAATCCAAAGGTCTACCTGATCGATAAGTCTAGGGAAAATATCAAGTGCATTAATGATGACTTCGATATGTCGATTGGCTCATCTGTGGGCAGCGACCTTCGTTATGGCGGTGGCTACTCATTTAGAGTGATGAAGGACAAGCTTTACTTTATATCAACCCTTGCGAATAGCGCAGACATCTTCGTCATTGACAAGGCGGGTAAATTGGAAAGGCTTTCTAAGGTAGTCGGCTCAGTCGATGAGTTTGACGCTTGTGAGTGTGGCGCTATCTACGCTATAGGCATGCTGGACTACAATTTACAAGAAGTTTATAAATTTGAAGGGGATAAATTTAAGAAAGTGACTGCCATAAACGAGGCTTTACAAAAGACTTGGGGCGCTGAAAAATATGACAAGATCACGTTTAAGAATGACGATATAGATTTTGAGGGCTTTGTGATCAAGCCGGACGGATACAAGCCGGGCAAGAAATACCCTGCGATACTTGAGATTCACGGCGGTCCAAAGACTGTTACGGGCGAGGTTCTATACCACGAGTACCTTTATTTTGCAAAGCAAGGCTACTTTGTCTTCTTCACTAATCCGAGGGGCTCGGACGGCCGCGGCAATGATTTTATGAACATCAGGGGTAAGTACGGCACTATCGATTACGACGATTTGATGAAGTTCACTGACACTGTTTTGGAAAAGTACGAGGACATTGACAGGGACAACGTTCATGTGACTGGCGGCAGCTACGGCGGCTTCATGACTAACTGGATCATCGGACATACCAACAGATTTAAATCGGCTGCGTCGCAACGCTCGATATCGAACTGGCTAAGCTTTTTCGGTGTATCGGACATAGGCTACTATTTCGCGACTGATCAAAATTTGGCAGAGCCATTTACATCGAGTGAAGCCTTATGGGAACGCTCTCCGCTTAAATACGCGAGCGAGGTCAAGACGCCGACATTGTTTATCCACTCGGACGAGGACTTCAGATGCCCACTAGAGCAAGGCGTGCAAATGTTTACAGCGCTTAAGTACTTCGGAGTCGACTCGAAGATAGTTATCTTCCACGGCGAAAACCACGAGCTAAGCCGCTCTGGCAAGCCAAAGCACAGACAAAGAAGACTTGACGAGATAATCACATGGATTAAAAAGAGATCATAATATAGAAAGGTGCATATCGCTTGATGTGCACTTTTTTTGTGGATGGGTTTATAGCATGGCACGAGAAGACCATTAGCAAAGTGTGACTAATTGTCACGGCTTCAAGCCGAGTAGCGAGTGTATGGTGAGCGGCGAGACCATAATCAGTGCGTGACAAATTGTCACGAAGTCAATTTACATAAAGGGATTTATTTTAAGTGGCTACAATTTGTAGCCGTTTGAACTATAATATATATTTATAAATATAGGCCAATAAGACAAATATTTCCATAGCTAAAAAACGAATTTTGTAGTATAATCATTAGAGGAGGAGAAAAATGGATTACGAAAAATTTTACTACATAGCAGAAATCATCGGTACTGTGGCCTTTGCCTCATCGGGCACGCTTGTCGCCATCAGAAAGGGCATGGACGTCTTTGGCATCGTGGTTCTTGCGATAATCACAGCGATAGGAGGCGGTGTCATTCGTGACATCACCCTAGGTATCACGCCGCCCATGGCATTTAGAGACAACACATACACAATAGTTGCCATCGTTACTGCGCTCGTTTTGATACTATTTTTGTCGAAAAAAATTAAATTTTTAAGATTAAATACAGTTAACAGAAACTTTATGATTAAATACACACAAGTCGCGTCAGTGCTCGACTCCATAGGCCTTGGCCTGTTCACAGTCAGCGGCGTAAGCGTTGCCATGGTCAGAGGCTACTCGAACAACGCCTTTTTGATGATCTTCGTCGGCGTCATCACCGGCTGCGGCGGCGGAGTCTTGAGAGACCTTCTTTCAGACACCATCCCGATTATATTCACAAAAAACACCATTTACGCAGTTGCCTCGCTTTTGGGCGCAGTCATGTTTATAGTTTTGAGACCATATGGAGCGAACTTCTCCTTCTTTATGGGCGCCTTAACAACAGTCGTTATCAGACTTCTGTCGATGAAGTATAGGTGGAGTCTGCCAGACGTTTCATCTGACCTTGTCGATGGGGACGACGTTTAAGAGGATTTAATACAGATTTTACTTTAGAAAGCTTTGTTTATGCATGAACAAGGCTTTTTCTATGCGAATAGCTGGGCCACTGTGTACAAAACTGTGGATAAGTCTGTGGATAGATTATAAATCACAAGAAAATAGCTTTGTCAAGTGCTATTTTTGTGAAAAACGCCTGTGGATAATGTGGATAAGCTTGTGCATAAATGTAAAATAGCGATTTGCAGTGTGGATATCTATGTGAGTAAGTGAACTATTAAATTTTTTATATATTTGTAAGCTTAGTATTAAAAATATTTATAAGGAATAAGACCATTTCCATTGCTTTTATATTTCTTTAGCAGTATAATAAAGTTAATAAATCTATTTAAGGAGGAATTATATTATGAAGAAGAAAATTTCACTGTTATTAGCAATACTTATGCTTGTAACATTAATCCCAACAGCATTTGCTGAATCAAAAACAGTAGATGCAGTAAAAAACACTAAAAAGGTGACACTTGACGGAGAAGAAGTCATGGTCGGCGCATACGACGTAGAAGGCTACAACTACCTAAAATTAAGAGACATAGCAGCAATACTTAACGGCAAGAAATGTCAATTCAGCGTTGGCTACGATGAGCCAACAAAGTTAATTTCGGTAGAACTAGCAAAGGCTTATGAAAAAGTTGAAGGCGACCTAGCAGAAATTAAGGACGAAAAAGCAAAAGCAATCGTATCAGTTAAGAAGATTCTTGTTAATGGCGAAGAAAAAGAAGTAAAGACAGCACTAATCAATGAGTATAACTATATGCAATTAAGAGACCTTGGTTCACTAGTAGGACTTAACGTTGGCTATGATAAAGTGAATAAAGTTATCATGCTAAAGAGCGATGCTGAAGCAAAAGAAGAAAAGCCAGAAGAAAAAGAAGAAAAGACTGACGAAAAGAAAGACGAAAAGAAAGAAGAAGTAAAAACAGAAGCAAAAGTAGAATTAGTTCCTGAAGATAAATGGACTAAAGAAGAAAAAGAATGGTTTGATACTTGTGATAATTATCACGATGCAGTTATTAATATTGTATCTAACGATCTTCCAGAAGATGCTAGTGAAGCGCAAATAGCTATGAAGACATATTTTACTAACATGCTACTATTTAGTATATATGGCGGAAACATAGCTTTTGAAGGCGGAGCTAAGAGCATTGACAAAAGCGTTGAAGTCAGAGATGGTGTTAGATATTGCGTTGCTCAATATAATTATCCAAGTGGATCTGCTTTAAAATTTGAAGCTAGTAAAGTAGGCACTGATGATGAAGAATTAAACGATTATTTAATAAACTCTATCATTTTATATGCAGAAAAAGAATTGCCAGAAAAATACCAAAAAGATACTAAATTAATTTGTAAGGCCTTAATTGAATTTTATGATGCTATAGCTGACAAAGATTATGAAAAGGCTGCTAAAGTAGCTAAAGAATTAGGTACAAAAGCAGACGCTGAAAGAGTAAAAGCTTTTGAAAAAACAGCTAGACAATTTGCAGAAGTAGTAGGTATTGAAATATTTGGAAAAGATTATAAAGCTGAAGAAATAGCTGCTCCATACAACGATCCTGACAGCGATCCTTGCGTTGCATTTAAATATAAGGACGGAAGTTCATTCGCTTTATATTATACAGATGTTTATGAAGGTGGCATAGTAGGAAGCCCATATTCAGCTAAGTCTAATTAATTTAATTATTTAAAAAATTGGGAGCGAAAGCTCCCTTTTTTATCTTGATTTTATATTTCTTAAGTAGTATAATAAAGTTAACAAATCTATTTGAGGAGGAGTAATATTATGAAGAAGAAAATTTCACTGTTATTAGCAATACTTATGCTTGTAACATTAATCCCAACAGCATTTGCTGAATCAAAAACAGTAGATGCAGTAAAAAACACTAAAAAGGTGACACTTGACGGAGAAGAAGTCATGGTCGGCGCATACGATGTAGAAGGCTATAACTACCTAAAACTTAGGGACGTAGCAGCTATACTTAACGGCAAGAAATGTCAATTCAGCGTTGGCTACGATGAACCAACAAAACTAATTTCAGTTGAATTAGTAAAAGGCTATGAAAAAGTAGAAGGCGATTTAGCTGAAATTAAAGACGAAAAAGCAAAAGCCATTATCCGCGTGATCAAAATACTTGTTAATGGTGAAGAAAAAGAAGTAAAGACAGCTCTAATTAATGAAAACAACTACATGCAATTAAGAGACCTTGGTGCACTTGTAGGACTTGGCGTTGGCTATGATAAAGTTAACAAAGTTATCATGTTAAAGAGCGATGTTGAAGCAAAAGAAGAAAAGCCAGAAGAAGATAAAAAAGATGAAAAGAAAGAAGATAAAGAAAAAAAATTCTCTAAAGAAGATAATGCTATTTTTGACCTTATGATAGCTCAAAACAATACTTCTATTAATAGATATAATGGTTATGATCAAGTACCACTAACTGATGATAATCCGATGGCAACTATTGTAAATATGTCTATACTTTATGGAGCTAGAATATATACTGAAGGCGCAAAGATTGAAAAGAACATTGAAGATGTTGATGGATTTAGAACTCACATAATAAAATTTACTTACCCAGGTGGTGGAGTTAGTATAATGAAGACTGTTCCTGCTGAAGAAGAAGGAAAGCTTCAATTCGTGGATAGTGTAGAAGTTGGACCAGTTATTAGATTTATAGATGAAGAAAAAGATATTAGAAATATGTCTAAAGAAGAACTACAAGAAAAATTCACTAAGGTTCATGATGCTTTAGCAGACAAAGATTATAAGAAGGCTAGTGAAATTTTAAGAGAGTTGAATTATGATGCTAGCGAAGAAATGGTAAAAGAAATAGCAGAAAGAAAAATTGCTGATGCTAAAAGATTTGGCGGAGAAATCTTCTCTAAGGACTATGAAGTAAACTATGTTGCTTCAGAAATTGATAATGGAAAATATAATATGATTATATTTAGATACAAAAATGGTATGGTATTTAGATTTGATGTATATCCACCATTAATTAAGGGTTTTGCTAGTGTAGTATTAGTACCACATAATTAAATCAAAAAAATTGGGAGCGAAAGCTCCCTTTTTTAATGCTATTATCTTAAAACTATAATCAAATTGAATTTTGCGAAATATTTTGATGAATAAGGCGAAGTACAGTGAGTGAGCGACTGAGCTGTACAAGTGGGTACGCGGAAGGAACGAGCGAGCGAAACAAGCCGCATTCGCAAAATAGACGCAAAATTACTTAATCCAAGTCTCTTCCATATCCTTCACTATTTCAAAAAAGTCATCGCCTGGATAAACTATATGCTTAATCCATTCTTCTTTAATTTGCCAAAGATTTGCCTGAACGACGAACTCGCTTCTATCTGTTATCTCGAAGATCCTCTCCCAGCTATTTACAATTGTCTCTCTTATATCGTCATACATCTCATCATATTTTCTATCAAATATATTAAAGCTGTGGTCCGCGCCGCATGACTTGAGCTCTTTTTCAAAGCGTTTCGCGTCGTCCGCATCAAGTGGCACGTACTGATTATTTAAAACGAGGTCCCACTTAGCTCCATCGAAGTAGATGACTTCGCTCTTCGGCACTGTCAGAGCATAAACGACTTCTTTGTGAATGGGTTTGAGGCAGTTCTCTTTCGAGACGCTGCACCAAATTGGGTAGCTGATCTCGTCTGGCTTAGCGACTATTTGCAAAGCCATCTTCACGAAGTAATCATATTTTTCCAAGAAGAAGTCCGATATGTCTTTCATATGCAAGCCGACGTAGAGCCTTTTGTTTTGTATGACGCCTTTATTTTTTAATTCGTATAAGCTATTCTCATGTTGTCTTGTGTAAAGATTAACGTATTCCATGTTTATCACCTAAGTATTTATACCCAATATTTCGATTTTGGAATTTTAATCCTTGACTATAAATAATTTCTATGATATAATAATTACGGATGAGGTGAGGGGTATGATGTACATACATTTTAGTTTTATTGCTCACAATTTTAATAATAATAGATAAGAGGAACGCCACGTGCGTTCCTTTTTACTTTATCAGAGTACTAACTTAGTAAAAGGAGGATATTATGGACAAGATCGTTATCAATGGAAATGACCTTACTATCGAAGACGTTGTAAAGGTAGCAAGATGTCACGCAGAGGTTGAAATCTCTAAGAATGCAAAGGACAGAATCATTGCATCAAGAAAACTTGTTGACAAGTTTGTTGAAGAAGAAAGGGTTATCTACGGAATCACAACTGGTTTCGGAAAATTTTCTGAAGTACATATCTCTAAGGATATGACTAAAAATTTACAAAAGAATTTAATTATGTCTCACTCATGTGGTGTTGGCGAATTATTTGACGAAGACATCGTTAGAGCCATCATCTTATTAAGAGCTAACTCTTTATCAAAGGGTTATTCTGGTGCAAGACTTGAAACTATCGAAACACTAGTTGCTATGCTAAACAAGGGTGTTACACCATGTATACCACAAAAGGGTTCACTAGGTGCATCTGGTGACTTAGCTCCACTTGCTCACATGGTTTTACCTATGCTTGGTCTAGGTGAAGCTTTCTATGAAGGCAAGAAGATGACTGGTAAGGAAGCTATGGACAAGGCTGGCATTCAAACTATTGAATTAACTAGCAAGGAAGGTCTAGCTCTTATCAATGGTACTCAAGTACTAACTGCTGTTGGTACATTAACTTTATATGATGCTATGAAGCTTGCAAAATTAGCTGACGTCGCTACATCTCTTACAATGGAAGCCATGGGCGGCATTATTGATGCATTTGATGAAAGAATCGCTGACGTTAGAAAGCATCAAGGCATGTATGACACTTCATATAATGTAAGAGCTATACTTGAAGGATCAAAGAACATCACTCGCCAAGGCGACTTAAGAGTACAAGATGCTTACTCACTAAGATGTGTTCCACAAATTCACTGCGCATCAAAGGATACATTCAATTTTGTAAAGAATAAAGTTGATATCGAAATCAACTCTGTTACTGACAACCCAATCATCTTCCCTGATGATGAAGCAGTTATCAGTGCTGGTAACTTCCACGGCGAACCAATGGCTCTACCATTTGACTTTTTAGGCATTGGTATTAGCGAAATAGCTAACGTATCCGAAAGAAGACTTGAAAGACTAGTAAACCCAGCATTATCAGAAGGTCTACCAGCTTTCTTAGTTAAGGAAGGCGGAGTAAACTCTGGCTACATGATAGTTCAATACGCTGCTGCAGCTCTTGTTAGTGAAAACAAGGTTTTAGCTCATCCAGCAAGTGTTGACTCAATCCCAAGTTCAGCTAACCAAGAAGACTTAGTATCTATGGGTACTATAGCTGCTAGAAAGGCTAGAGAAATATATCTAAACGCAAGAAAAGTAGTAGCTATGGAAATGTTTGCTGCATGCCAAGCTATTGACATAAGAGGAGACAAGGGTCTTGGCAAGGGTACTAAGGCTGCTTACGACGAAGTAAGAAAAGTAATAGACTACATCGACAAAGACAAGGTTATGTACTTTGAAATCAATAAAGCTGAAGAATTATTAGCTGATGACAAGGTTCTTAACGCTGTTGAAGAAGCTGTAGGAGCACTTAAATAGATATTAAGTAAGGAGGTTACTTATGAAATTTGATGTTAAAGATGCTATGACAATCAAGCTTGATCCAGTTTTACCTGAAATGCATAAGATTGATCCAAAGGTTAGAAGAGCACCAGTTAGAGACTTAACTCTATCAAAGCATGAGATTGAGCTAGCTTTAAGGAATGCACTTAGATACATTCCAGAAGAATTACACGAAGAATTAGCTCCAGAATTTATGGAAGAGCTAATGACTAGAGGAAGAATTTATGGTTACAGATTTAGACCTGAGGGCAATATCAAGGCTAAATCCATTGACGAATACAAGGGTAAATGCATCGAAGGTAAGGCAATACAACTAATGATTGACAACAACCTTGACTTTGACGTAGCACTATATCCATATGAACTTGTTACTTACGGTGAAACAGGACAAGTTATGCAAAACTGGATGCAATACAGACTAGTTATGAAGTACCTAGAAAATCTAACTGATGAACAAACATTAGTTATGGAATCAGGTCACCCACTAGGCTTATTCAGAAGCCATAAGACTTCACCAAGAGTTATAATCACAAACTCATTAATGATAGGCGAGTTCGACGATCAAAAACATTGGCACAAAGCAGTTGCTATGGGCGTTGCAAACTACGGACAAATGACTGCTGGCGGCTGGATGTACATTGGACCACAAGGTATAGTTCACGGCACATACAATACAGTTCTTAACGCTGCTCGTTTAAAATTAGGTGTTCCACACGATGGCGACTTAAGAGGCCACATCTTCATTTCATCAGGTTTAGGCGGAATGAGTGGTGCTCAAGGTAAAGCAGCTAAAATTGCGAACGGTGTTGGCGTTATCGCTGAAGTTGATATCTCAAGAATCAATACAAGACTTGAACAAGGCTGGATAGATGAATGTTCAGACGACCTTGACCAAGTATTCAAATGGGCTAACGAAGCAAAAGAAAGCAAAACTCCTAGAGCAATCGCTTACCATGGCAATATCGTAGACCTACTAGAATACTGCGTTAAAAACAATGTTCATGTAGAACTACTTTCTGACCAAACATCATGCCACGCTCAATACGACGGCGGCTATTGCCCACAAGGCTTAACATTTGAAGAAAGAACAAAGATGCTTGCTGAAGACAAAGAAGGCTTCTGCAAATTAGTTGATAAAACATTAAAGCATCACTTTGAATTAATTAAAACATTAGTAGATAGAGGAACATATTTCTTTGACTATGGTAACTCCTTCATGAAATCAGTTTTCGATGCAGGCGTTAAGGAAATAGCTAAGAACGGCGTTGACGAATCAGAAGGATTCATCTTCCCAAGCTATGTTGAAGATATCATGGGACCAATGCTATTTGACTATGGTTACGGACCATTCAGATGGGTTTGCTTATCAAATAAGGAAGAAGACCTAATTAAGACTGACCACGCAGCTATGGAATGCATAGACAAGGACAGAAGAGGCCAAGACCTTGATAACTACATCTGGATAAGAGATGCTGAAAAGAACCAATTAGTAGTTGGCTCACAAGCAAGAATTTTATATCAAGACGAAATCGGTAGATTAAAGATTGCTCTTAAGTTCAACGACATGGTTAGAAAGGGCGAAGTAGGCCCAATCATGCTAGGCCGTGACCACCACGACGTATCAGGAACTGACTCACCATTTAGAGAAACATCAAACATCAAAGACGGCTCAAACATCATGGCAGACATGGCTACACAATGCTTTGCAGGTAACTGCGCAAGAGGTATGTCCATGGTAGCTCTACACAATGGCGGCGGCGTTGGTATAGGTAAATCAATCAACGGCGGCTTCGGTATGGTTCTGGACGGATCAGACAGAGTAGATACTATCTTAAAGGCAGCAATGCCATGGGACGTTATGAGCGGTGTAGCAAGAAGAAGTTGGGCTAGAAACGACCACTCAATCGAAACAGCAATTCAATATAACAAGGATCACAAAGACACTGACCACATTACTATTCCTTATCTAGTAGACGACAAGATTATAGAAAAAGAAATGGCAAAGGTGGATGAATATGAAGCAAAGCGTCATAATTAAAAATATAGCTTCGCTACTTGCAACAAAGGCTCATGGCACAGTCAGAGCCGGTAAAGCACAAGGCGAAGTAGAAATAATCAAAAACGCATATATAATAACTGAAGACGACAAGATAAAAGCCTTGGGTACTATGGATGAGTACAAGGCTATGAACATAGATGAGAGCAAGAGTACAGTCATCGACGCGACAGGTAAATTAGTTACACCAGGCCTTGTAGACTCACATACACACCTTGTTCATGGGGGCTCGAGAGAAAATGAGCTCTCCATGAAACTTCATGGCAAGACATACATGGACATAATGAACGCGGGTGGCGGTATACACGCTACACAAAGGCATACTAAAGAAGCAAGCTTCGAAGAGCTTTATGAAAAGGCGAAAAAATCACTAGACATCATGCTAAGCTATGGCGTTACAACAGTTGAAGCCAAATCAGGCTATGGCATAGAAGACTTCGATACAGAGCTAAAGCAATTAGAAGTAGTGAAAAAATTAAACGAAACACACCCAATCGATTTAGTATCAACATTCATGCCGTGTCATGCAATGCCAGATGAGTACAAAAATGACAGAGAAGCCTTTATTAATAAGGTTATCAATGAATACAATCCAAAAGTTATGGAAAAGGGCCTCGCAGAATTTGCTGACATCTTCTGTGAAGACGGTGTTTATACTATAGACGAGTCAAGAAGAGTTTTAAAAGCCTCAAGAGATGCTGGCTTTAAGCTTAAGATACACGCAGACGAACTAATTAGCTTCGGTGGAGCTGAACTAAGCGCTGAACTAAAATGCGTTTCAGCAGATCACTTGATAGGCGCTTCAGATGAAGGCATCAAGGCCATGGCAGCTAATGGAGTCGTAGCAAACGTACTTCCAGCAACAGCATTTAACCTAAACACAGGCAAATACGCAAGAGCTAGAAAGATGATAGAAGAAGGCTGCCCAGTAAGTATCTCAACAGACTACAATCCTGGCTCATGCCCATCTGAAAACATTCAACTAGCTATGCAAATAGCCTCAATCAAAATGAGAATGACAGCAGAAGAAGTATTCAACGCAGCAACTATAAACGCTGCAGCAAGCGTACTTAGAACGGAATCCATAGGTTCGCTTGAAGTAGGTAAGAAGGCCGACATCGCCATCTTTAATTGTGAAAATATTGATTACTTCGTATATCACTTCGGTATAAACCACACTTATAAAGTGATTAAGAGCGGAAAAATAGTTTATGGCGCTTAAATCATTTAGAGTATTAATAGTTGGCGGTTCAGATATATACGCCCTAGGCGTAGATGCTTCTCTATCAGCTTTTAACGATATGCATGTCGTTGAGAGCTTTAGAGATGCATCTGATGCTCAAGACTACTTAACAAGGAAGAGCGTAGACTTTGTTATATACGTCGATGATGAGCTGGATGAAAGTAAAAGGATAGTCGATCTACAAAGACTAGCCTTTAAGGACAGGCGCTACAGAATACTCTTTATGACAAACAGACCAAGCCTCGAGATGATTATCTCACCAAAAGACTTTCACCTAGACGGCATCATGGACAAAGAGCTTAAAAGAGATGAACTTAGAAAGGCACTTCTTGACATGAGAAAAGGGGTAGTAGTCGTGTCGAAGAAAAAGAACTTCAGCGTTAAGACGGAACAAAAATTGGGGGATTTTTTGGACCGTAAGGAGCTCTACGACACACTAAGCTCACGTGAGAAGCAAATCCTACTAAGCATCAAAGAGGGCTTAAGCAACCAAGAGATAGCCGACAGGTTTTACATCACTTTATCGACTACCAAAACGCATACGAGAAATTTGTATAAAAAGTTGGGGGTTAAGTCACGGTCCCAGGCTATTAAGTTTTTGAATTAAATTTCGAATTAAAATGGCGGCCTAGGCTCGTTCGCTTTTCGGCAATGCTCGAGTATGCCAATACACTGCGCTTGCCTCAAAGCTCCACATCGCCTATTCCATCCATTTTCTCTTCGAAATTTGTGAATAAAGTTAAACGGATCTAATAAATTAGCGAATAAAGATAAATGATATTTTTCGGAGATGTTTGAGAACATTCTCGCTTGCTCTGCAAAACTTGTGAATAAAGATAAACAGATCTAATAAATTAGCGAATATAGATAAATTTATCTAATAAATTAGCGAGTAAAGTTAAATTGATTAATTAATTAACAAATAAAATAATTTGATCTTAGCAATTGATTAAGAATGATAAATTAATCTTAAACAATATTTTACGCAAAGTACTATATGAGCGGAAAAACTTTGCGTAAAGTCATTTTAAA
The DNA here is from genome assembly GCA_900539725.1 of uncultured Eubacteriales bacterium. Lineage (GTDB taxonomy): Bacteria > Bacillota > Clostridia > Tissierellales > Peptoniphilaceae > Fenollaria. The sequence goes on from UQDI01000010.1 coordinate 15,706, forward strand.
CTTCTTTTTTTAGGATGCACCTATATATATGGGTGCATCTTTTTTGCGTGTAAAACCATTTTTATGTAAATGGATTTGCGTACAGAACGACTTTTGTGAATATGCATTTGAGCCCATTACTATTAAAATAGTTTAGCTACCGCTCGTCATATGCCTAAAGTCCGACATACGCCTAATGCTCGTCATATGCCTAACGCCCGTCATGTGCCTAACGCTCGTCATATGTCAAACGCCCGTCATATGTTATGCTATTGGCATGGCGAGAGCATTTCCATTAGCATAAGTATTTCTGTTTTCGAAAAAATTCATACCAAAGGGGTATTTTTTATTAAAACTCTTGTATTATTAAACTAATAGTGGTATAATATATAAAAGAGCTTTAATCAGGTAGAGTATATCGCTGTTAACACGAGCACATAAAGAATTAGTAGACCGATTCTATATTGCTAAGTGTACGAAGGTATCATACATACAGGGCTCTTCGACTATAGCTAGGACCACTTAGGTCTTAAGCAAACGCAGAAATGCAAGGAGGTTTTTATGAAGAAATTTATTTCACTTGTTTTGGCGCTAGCGCTTGTTATGACAGTACTTACTGGTTGTAAAGGTGGCGGCAACAAGTCAACTGGAGAAAAGAAGGGCGACAAGGACACACTTGTAATCGCTAACGACTCAGATGCTATATCACTAGACCCAATGGGAACTAACGATAACGCATCTTCTAAAGTTTTAGTTCAAATTTATGAAGGTCTATTCGAACTAAACGACAAAGCAGAAGAAGTTCCTCTACTAGCTGAAAGCTATGATAAGGTATCTGATACTGAATATGTTTTCCACCTAAGAAAGGGCGTTAAGTTCCACAATGGTGACGAAATGAAGGCATCAGACGTTGTATTTTCATTAAAACGTGCTTGTGAAGCACCTAACGTTAAGCACTTGTTCAATACTATCGATGAAGATTCTATCAAGGCTGACGATGATTACACTGTAAGATTCAATCTTAAGTTCCCTTATCCTGGTATCATTTCATCATTAATGCATCCAGGTGGAGCAATCCTTTGCCAAAAAGAAGTTGAAGCAGCTGGAGACAGCTACGGTACTTCTACTGATAAAGTTTGCGGTACAGGTCCATTTAAGCTTGACGAGTGGTCTAAAGCTAACGCTATCAAGCTAAGCAGAAACGAAGACTACTATGGAGAAAAGGCTAAGATGGCTAAGGTTGAATACAAGATTATCCCTGAACCAACTAACAGACTAGTTGAACTTCAAACTGGTGGAGCAGATATCATTTATGAACTACAACCACTTGATGTTGAAAAAGTTGAAAAAGATGAAAATCTTGTTATGTTAAAATCAGCTGACTATGGTACAACTTACCTAGGATTCAACACTCAAAAGGCACCTTTCGACAATCCAAAGGTTCGTCAAGCTATAGCATACGCTATCGATATGGACGACTTAATTCCAAAGGTTTGGTTAGGTCTAGGAAAAACTGCATCTAACTCAATGCCACCAACATTAAAATACTCTATCGGTGGAGAAACTAAGGCTAGAACTAGAGACATTGAAAAGGCAAAGGCACTTCTTGCTGAAGCAGGATATCCTAACGGCTTTGATACAACTATATCTACAAACGAAAGAAAACAACGTGTTGACATGGCAACTATCATTAAAGAACAACTTAAAGAAGTTGGTATCAACGTAACTATCAACGTTATGGAATGGTCTGCATTCAACGACGTATTAAAGAATGCTAAACAAGATATGTTTGAAATCGCTTGGACTTCTGATACACCAGACCCAGACGCATTCTTATTCCCTTGCTTCCACTCAAGTGCAAAGGGCGAAGGCGGTAACTACTGCTGGTTAGAAGACCCAGAAATGGACAAGATGTTAGATGACGCTAGACAAGAACTTGACGAAACAAAGAGAGGCGAAATCTACAGAAAAGCTCAAGAATATATTCTTGATAATCAAATTTGGATCCCTGAATACTGGTCAGAATTAACTGTAGCAACATCTAAGAATGTTGAAGGTTTTGAAATGAACAGCTTTGGTTACTACAAATTAAACAAAGTAGTTGTAAAATAGTAGAATAATACAAAATGGTGAAGGGGGAGGTGGACATCTTCCCCCTCACATAGTTCAATTATATCGGAGGCATTATGATAAAATATATTATTAAGAGAATTCTCTATTTAATACCTGTTATTTTATTGGTAAGTCTCTTCGTTTTCTGGTTATTATACATAACACCTGGAGACCCTGCCCGTAACATTCTAGGCCCATCGGCCACAGAACAACAAGTAGCAGAACTTAGAGAAGAACTTGGCTTAAACGATCCATTTTTCACGCAATTTGGTAGATACATATCTAACCTAGTATTTAAAGGTGACTTAGGCCGTAGTTACAGAACAAGAATGCCTGTAGTTCAAGAAATTGGCAACAGAGCAGGCGCAACTATTAGACTAGCATTTTTAGCTATAACATTCGCAGTTTTACTAGGTATACCTATAGGTATTATATCCGCGGTAAAACAATATAGTATTTTTGATAACTTGACAATGATATTCGCCCTTATAGGTATATCAATGCCAGTATTCTGGCTGGGTCTACTACTCATCATGCTATTTAGTGTAAATTTAGGCTGGCTACCAGCATCAGGCTTTGATACGCCTGCTCAATGGGTTTTACCAGCGATAGCACTAGGAGCTCAATCTGTTTCAGTTATTACAAGACAAACAAGAAGCTCTATGCTTGAAGTAATTAGACAAGACTACATCAGAACTGCTAAGGCAAAAGGTCAAGAACAAAAGGTCATCACTAAGAAGCACGCTTTGGCAAACGCTCTAATCCCTATCACTACTGTTATCGGTACACAATTCGGACAACTTATGGGTGGTGCTCTAATGACTGAAGTTATATTTAGTATACCTGGCATAGGCAGACTTATGGTAGATTCAATCAAGATGAGAGACATACCTCTTGTTATGGGATGCGTATTATTCGTTGCAGTTACATTTGCTCTTGTAAATCTAATTGTCGACATACTATATACATTCATGGACCCAAGAGTTAAGAGTCAATATATGTAGGTGAATGATATGGCAGAAAAAAATATGAAAAAAGAGCAATCAATAAGAAAATCAAAAAGACAAACAGGTCTTAGTGAAGTTTTAAAGAGAATGAAGAGAAACAAACTTGCTATGGTAGGTCTAGTTATACTTATCTTGCTAGTTTTGGTAGCGATATTCGCAGACGTTGTTGCCCCATATACTTTCAATGACATGGTTGGCCCAACATATCAAACACCAAACTCTGAATTTATCTTCGGAACAGACCACTTAGGCCGTGATATATTCTCTCGTGTCGTTTATGGTTCTAGAATCAGTTTGAAAGTCGGATTCATATCCGTATCCATCGCCTTAGTATTCGGTGTAACACTAGGCGCTGTAACTGGTTACTACGGTGGTAAAGTCGACACTATAATCATGAGATTCATAGACGTGCTTCAAGCTATACCAGATATACTTTTAGCTATAGCCATCATGAGTGCACTAGGCACTGGCCTTGGTAACTTGATGATAGCCGTTGGTATAGCCTCGGTTCCAGCATATGCCAGAATCGTTAGAAGCTCTGTTTTAACTATAAAAGATAACGAATTTGTTGAAGCAGCAAAGGCCAATGGTTCTAGTGACTTTAGAATTATCTTTAAACACATAATTCCAAACTGTATGGCACCTATCATCGTTCAAGCGACTCTAGGTGTTGCTTACGCAATCATTAACGCGGCAGGTCTATCCTTCATAGGACTTGGACTTGAACCACCTACACCAGAGTGGGGCGCTATGCTATCGGATGGTCGTTCATATATCATGGACTTCCCACACATCACATTGTTCCCAGGTTTAGCCATCGTTATCACCATCTTTGCTCTTAACGTTATGGGCGATGGTCTTAGAGATGCACTTGACCCTAAGCTTAAGAGGTAGGAGGTTACTATGGAAAAAGGAAATTTACTTAATATAAGAGACCTATCTGTTGAGTTCAATACAGATTCGGGTGTTGTTAAAGCCGTTAATGGCATGAACTTGTCTCTAAACAAAAAGGAGACTCTTGGCCTTGTTGGAGAAACAGGTGCCGGCAAGACTACTACTGCTCTTGCAATTCTTAACCTAGTTCCTGATCCACCTGGAATTATTAGCTCAGGTGAGATTGAGTTCGATGGTAAGGATATATTAAAAACTAAAGAAAAAGATATGAGAAAGATTAGAGGGGAAAAGATCTCCATGATCTTCCAAGACCCAATGACAAGTCTTAACCCTGTTATGACTATAGGTAAGCAAATAGAAGAAGTTCTTGCTCTTCACACTAAGCTTGATAAGAACGGCAGAAAAGAAAAGACTCTTGAAATGCTTGACCTAGTAGGTATCAGACGTGAAAGAGTTAATGACTACCCTCATCAACTTTCTGGTGGTATGAAGCAAAGAATCGTTATTGCGATGGCTCTTGCTTGTAACCCAGAAATAATCATTGCGGACGAGCCAACAACTGCTCTAGACGTTACTATTCAAGCTCAAGTTATGGAGCTAATGAAGGAGCTTAAGAGCAAGTTTGATACATCCATCATCATGATTACTCACGACTTAGGTGTTATCGCTGAAATAGCTGATAAGGTAGCGGTTGTTTACGCTGGCGAAGTTGTTGAAAGCGGTACTACTAAGGATATATACACTGACAAGAAGCATCCATACACAGTTGGACTTTTCTCGTCAATACCAAAGCTAACTGGTGATGTTGAAAGACTTCAAGTTATTCCAGGAATGACACCAGACCCAACAAATTTACCTACTGGATGTAAGTTCCACCCAAGATGCACTAAGTGCATGGAAATGTGCAAAACAAATGAACCACCGGTTTATGAAGTGAGCCCAGGTCACTTTGTTAAGTGCTTCTTATACAAGGACGGAGCTATGGGTATAGACGGCTCTAAGAATGAAGCTAGCGAAGAAACAGCTTCTGAATCAGAAGAAAAGTAGAGGAGGAAAGTTATGAGCGAAAATTTCATTGAAGTAAAACATTTATGTAAGTACTTTCCGACTAAGAAGGGCGTTCTACATGCAGTTGAAGACCTTAACTTTGAGATAAAAAAGGGCGAAACACTTGGCCTAGTAGGTGAATCAGGCTGTGGTAAGTCAACAGCTGGTCGTGCAATCATCAGATTACATGAGCCAACAAGCGGAGAAATATGGTTTAACGGCGAAGACATCATGAATCGTAAGACTAAAAAGGAAATGCACCAATTAAGACGCGAAATGCAAATCGTCTTCCAAGACCCATATTCATCGCTAAACCCAAGACTTAACACATTTGACCTAATTGCGGACGCACTTTATGTAAACAAAATTTACGATAGTAAGAAAGAAATAGAAAAAGTTGTTCTTGAAATGATGGAAACAGTAGGTCTTGAGAAGAGACTTATGAACTCCTACCCACACGAACTAGACGGTGGAAGAAGACAAAGAATTGGTATCGCAAGAGCCTTAGTAATGAGACCTGAGTTTATAGTACTTGATGAACCAGTATCAGCACTTGACGTATCAATTCAAGCCCAAGTACTAAATCTTCTTCAAGACATACAAAAAGAAAAGGGACTAACATACTTATTTATATCACATGACCTTTCAGTTGTTCGTCACCTTTCAGACAGAGTCGCAGTTATGTATCTTGGACGTATGGTTGAACTAGCAGATTATAAGCAAATATTTGAAAACACATTACATCCATACACAAAAGCACTACTATCAGCAATACCAGTACCTGAGTATAACTACAAACAAGAAAGAATCATACTAAAAGGCGACGTACCGAGCCCAATAGATCCACCAGACAGATGCGTTTTCTACGGCAGATGTCCGATGAGAGATGAAGGTGTTTGCAATGGTCCTCATCCTACTCTAAAAGAAGTAGAGCCGGGACACTTTGTCGCCTGTCACTTAGTTAAATAAAAAATTTATTGCTAAAATTGCGATCTTTGAATGCTTTGAATTTTTTCTTCGCTCCACGTACGCTTAAGTACGACGTCGCTTGAAAAATTCTCCACTTCGCATAATCATCTTGTTTTATCTAAAAAATTAGTGAATAAAGAGGATTGAGCTTACGGATTGATATATTAGTCTTATCCATCATAGCGTAAAGGTTCTCGGACTTTAGGACGAGGTTCTTCTTTTCTCTTCGAAATTTGTGGATAAAGTTAAGTTGATATTGTAAATGTGTTTACATTGCATAATTATCATGTTTTATCTAAAAAATTAAAATTTAAGATCTAATTTAAATAAATTAGTGACTACAAAAGCAGATGCATCTTAGGTGCATCTGCTTCTTTATGTCTTAGAGCACAAAAAAGGAGCTAGAAAAAACTAACTCCATAAAAAACATTATCTATTTATTTTTCTTTACATAATCTAAGACAAAGTCCTTAAATCTCTTGCCCAGTGGGCTTAAAGGCTTTTCTCTGTGATACAAGAAGTAGAAGTCTCTTGAGAAGTCCACGCCTTTTATGTTAAGGTACTTAAATCTCTTTTCCTTAATATCTCTTTCGATTGCAATCCTATTCATAAAGCTAAGGCCGACGCCCTTGCTTACTAAGGACTTGATTGCTTCATTGTCATCGCACGTACCAACTATCCTTAGCTTTCTAGCGTCTTTCGAGCTTTGATATATAGCGTTGATTATGGTTTCGAGTGAGGCAGAACCATACTCCCTAAGAATAAAGTTTTCATCGAGTATGTCTTCAAACTTAACTGTATCACCATTCTCAAGGTTTTCAAACTTGTCATTGGGCACTATAAGTACACTTGAGTCCTTAACTAATTTTACAAAATCAAGCTTCGGATTGTCATTCATCTTGCCAACGATGGCAAAGTCATTCTCATATGTAAGAATACGCTTGATAGCTTCCTTCGAATCGCTTCCTTGCAGCGAAAAACTGATTTTCGGGTGCTCTTCAAGGAAAGACTTGATCAAATCAGGAAGGATGTACTCTCTAGGGATGGAGCTCGACAAAATACTTATCTTACCCTGCAGACCTTGGTCGTAGGCGTCAATCTCATACTTAGCATTGTTGATCTGATCGATGATCTTCTCCGCATGCTCGTACAAAATTTGGCCTGTCGGCGTAATTCGAAACAGCCTACCGCTTCTGTCAATAAGTTCACTTCCGACCTCTTTTTCAAGAGCGGTGATGTGATTTGACACAGTTGGCTGAGTTATAAAGAGCTTTTCTGCAGCTTTTGAGAAACTTTCTAGTCTAACGACTTCAACAAAAGTTTCTATTTGTCTGATATCCATTTTCTTCCCTCCTCATATATAAAGATATTTTATCACAAGTATTGATTTTTTTCAAGCTAAATATATAAATATTACGATTTTTCAAATAATATTTATGCGAAACTTGACGTAAGAACAATTATGTTTTAAAATATCTTTGAAGAATAAAATTTATAGGATAAATATATAAGAGGACGTAAATGAATTATAGTTTTTCTAGCAATATCAAGTTTTTAATTAAAAATTGGTTTAAGAAAGATAGTTTTGGGACTATCCTTGTATTCTTGTCGGCTATTGTTACAATAATAATACCGCTTTTCGATGCGTACATACTTAAAATGATAACAGCAGCGATTATCGAAGGTCTTGACGCTGAACAATTTATATTAAGTTTAATCAGTCTATTTATTTTTTACATTTTATTAAAAATTTTAAACACCTGGATGGATACTAGAAATGATTTTTTCCAAACTAAGGTTAGTATGCTCTACGGTGTAGACCTTATCTCTGCTCTTATGGATAAGGATTTACTTGATTTTAAAACAGCAGAGCAAAAATCTTTATTCGAAAGATCGAAGTCCTTTGCTTTTGAAGGAGAACAAGCTGATGGCGCTTGGTCTGCGATTAGACTTTCTAAGCTTATCACATCTTTTTTAGGGTTTTTCGCTTATGCAATTATTTTTTCTTTTCTTAGCTACAAATTAGTCATAATTATTTTAATTTCAGCACTTGTCACAGCCTATTTCCAAGATAGGCTTATGCTTTATGGAGACAAAATCACTGACGATATGGCTCAGGAAGAGTCAAGGCACTACTATATGTATAAAGTTTCTTTAGATGATGGTGCACAAAAAGAGATTCGCTTAAACAATGCTCTTTCATGGTTAGTCTATCACCTAGATAAGATATCAAAAGCATATTACGCGCTTCTTCGCGGATGGACTAAAAAAGCTAATCGAGTCTCTTTAGTCGAAGGCATCTTTGGCTTCATTAGAGACTTATTTACATACGTTTTACTTACAAAGAGCGTTCTTAATGGAGAGATAAGTGCAGCGAATTTTATCTTTTATCTAAGCTTAGTAGTTGGTTTTTCAGAGTGGCTAAATAATTTCTCAGGTCATATAAGGTCGCTTAGGAGAATTTCTCTTGTTTGCGACAAGTACAGGACTTTTGTTCAAGACAAGGCAGATCTTAATACTGAAAAAATTATTTTAAAGTCAATAGATGAGATAATACTAGAAGATGTTTCTTTTGCGTATGATGAGGATAACGAAATTTTAAAGAATATTAATCTTACTATCAAAAAAGGTGAGTCAATCGCCATAGTTGGGGAGAATGGCACTGGCAAAACAACTCTTATTAAGCTTATTACAAAGCTTTTTGATGCTAGCAGCGGCAGGATTTTAATCAATGGCATCGACATTGATCTTTACGATAAAAAGTCCATTTACAAGAGGATAAGCGCTCTCTTCCAAGATTACTTTTTGATGCCGACTACGCTTATTAATAATTTGGACGATAAGCAGCAAGATAGGGTTCAGGCAGAAAAGTTTATTGATGAGATGGGTTTAAGTAATAGATTTACTTCACTAGAAAACGGCTTGGATACTGAGCTAATAAATATCGAAGATAATAAGGTAGAAGGTTTTTCTGGCGGCGAAACACAAAAGCTTTTATTCATCAAATCTCTTATGAAAGATAGCGACTTATTGATACTTGATGAGCCAACATCAGCTTTAGATCCGATTGCTGAAGAAAAACTTTATCTAAAGTACGAAGACTTTACTAAGGACAAGATGGCGATATTTATCTCACACAGAATTACATCAACGAGGTTCTGCGACAGAATTATTTATTTAGATGACAAAAGTATTGCCGAAGTGGGAACTTATGATGAGCTTATGAACTTAGGTGGAAAATACAAAGCTATGTTTGATATGCAAGCTAAGTATTATAAGGAGAATGAAAATGAAGAAGCAAGTTTATAAAGACATCTACAAAATTAAAAAAAGTATATTGCCAATAGTTTTTCTAAATGCTTTATTATGTGCAGCTGAGCCTTTTATTTTTGTCTACATCTCTGGCTACTTACTAAAATTTATAATCGAAGCTAGAGAAATTAGCTTTATAATAAAATTTTCTGTGGCAGCAGCGGCAATATCCTTTGCGCTTCACTATATTAAAAACATCACTGAAAACTATAAGTTAGAGTACGGCGACTATTTAAATACTAATGAAAAAAATATTCTTATTAAAAAATTGTTTTCGCTAGATTTTAAGGACCTTGAAGCTAAAGATACAAAGGATAAAATTTTAAGACACAAAGAGGAAAGTGACGGCATGAGCACCATTTACATGGAAGCGATGTATCAATTTTATAATTTTACTGTTAATATAATCAGCATTATTATAGCAATAGTATCATTAATTAGCTTTTATCCAGCACTTTCAAAATCTGTCGATATTAAAGTTTTTGGCTCAAAATATTTTCCTTTACTAATAATATTTTTAATGCTAGTAATTATTTATGCACTAATCAATTTTAGGAAGAGGGCAGAAGAAAAGAACGAAATCGATAGAGAGGACTATGCGAAAAAATATAAGATTTACGATTATTACATGAGGTTACTCTCTGATTACGAGTCATTAAAGCAGATTAAAATTTATGATGAGAAGGCTTTTATACTTGACGATATAAACGAGAATTTTGTAAAGAGTGGTCTTGGATTAAGAAAGAAAATTGCAAGAAGAACAGGTTTTAGCGAAGGCATGGATGATCTTTTGCTATCGACGCTTGGAATCTTGTTCTTAATTATGCTTGCCATTAAGGCAAAAGGCGGTCTCTTTGGCGTAGACAAGATTATAATATACTATGGTGCTTTTAAAGCACTTTGTGAAGCAGCAAAGGAGCTTATCAAAACTATTGGCGAAGAAAAAGCACTTGAGCCTAAAATAGCGATTTTGTATGATATACTTAATTTGAAATCTGATAAAAAATCTGAAGTAAAGGAAAAAGATTTTACAGAGACTTTGATTAGTGTAAAGGATTTAAGCTTTTCCTATCCAGATTCAAAAATTACTCAGCTAAAAAATCTTAATCTTGAAATAAGGCGAGGCGAAAAAATTGCAATAGTTGGAGAAAATGGTTCAGGTAAAACGACTTTTGTAAATTTACTAACAGGTTTATACAAAGCAAATGAAGGCAGCCTTCTTATTGATGGCGATGTACCTTCACTTGATTTTACTGCGAAAAATATTGGAGTAGTGAGTCAAGACTTTTATCTATTTTCATTTAAGCTTGGAGAAAATATTGCCACAAGTGAAAATTATAATGCTGATGAGTGCGAAAGAGTTTTAAAGCTCTCTAATTTTGAAAAAGCTTATGACTTAGAACAATATATATACACAGATATTGACGAAGACGGCGTGGATATCTCTGGTGGTGAAAGCCAAAAAATTGCACTAGCAAGAGCTCTTTACAATGATAAGGATATATTGATATTTGACGAGCCGACATCAAAACTTGATCCAAAGTCTGAGATGAAAATTTTCGAGAGCTTCAATGAGGCAGCTAAGGGCAAGACGGTCATATTCATTTCTCACAGGATGAGTGCTTGTAAATTTGCAAACAGAGTTATTTTATTCCACGACGGCAAGATTATAGACAGCGCACCGCATGAAGAATTATTGAAACGGAACGAAAAGTACAAAGAGATGTGGCGTGCACAAGCAAAATATTTTAATTAATTTATATAAGTGATTAAGCAAGTCTTAGTCACTTTTTCATTGCTATTTTCACGGCTTTATAATATAATAGAAGTGGTGAGGTTTATGATTTATTTAGATAATTGTGCAACAACAAAAGTATATAAAGAGGCGATGGATGCGGCGCTTCATGCCTTTGAAGAAACTTATGCGAATCCATCGAGCATACATAAGGCAGGCTTTTTACTAAGAAATGACTTTGAAGAGGCGAGGAGAGTCATCAAGAATTTCTTAAAGATAAAGTCTGGCGAAATCATTTTTACGTCTTGCGCGAGTGAGGCGAACAACATTATAGTAAATTCAATTAAGGATATAAAGAAGAAGAAAATTTTGACAACGGCGGTCGAGCATCAAGCGATGAACAAGCCTATTGACAATCTAGTGGCCCATGGCTTTGAAGTGATCAAAATTCATCCTAAGGATGGACAAATCACTTTAGAAGATGTACTTGACAATCTTGATGATGGTTTTGGCTTCGTTTCACTTATGCATGTCAACAACGAAGTTGGCAGCATCATAGACGTAGAAAGCATTTCTCGTGAAGTAAAGAGACTTTATCCGGATATAATATTTGCGACTGACGCGGTTCAAGCCTTTGGCAAGCTTCGTATTGATCTAAGCGAAGGCAATATCGATTTTCTTTCGATGTCGGGCCACAAGGTTCACGCGCCTAAGGGCATTGGCTGCCTTTACGCACGCGATATGAACTTAGTTAAGCCGCTTATCTATGGCGGCGAACAAGAATTTTCTCTAAGAGCAGGTACTGAAAATGTTCCGGGTGTTTTAGCTCTTGCTGAAGCTGTTAAAATTTTGGATAAAAATCTTGAAAATAATTATAAATATGTAAATGATTTAAAAAATAAAATGATAGAGAGCCTAAAGGAGCTTGACGGCGTTCACCTTCATTCAGAGGGCGAGGGCTATTCGCCATATGTTTTGTCGGTAGCTTTTGATAATATCAAGGCCGAGGTCTTGGTACACATCTTAGAGCAAGACGAGGTCTATATATCAACGTCTTCTGCTTGTTCATCGAAGCAAAAAAAGCACATGCGCGTACTTGAGGGTTATGGCTACAGCGAAAAAGAAGCTGAAGATACGGTAAGAATTTCATTTTCTGAGATGAATACAGAAGAAGAGGTCTTAAAGGCGGCGGAACTCATTAAAAAAGCGGTTAAATTTATTAGGAGTGTTAAAAAATGATGACGGATAAAGTATATTTGATAATCAGTGAGGGTGAGATGCACCTAAAGGGCGGCAACAGAAGGTACTTCGAGCAAAAACTTATTTCAAACATCGATAAGAACATGAAGGACATCGGCTACGACAGCCTTTATAACGATATCGGCAAGATTATTATAGAAGTGGACGATGCAAAATCTGAAAAAGCGATTGAAGCCTTAAAAAAGGTCTTCGGCATAGTTTGGATCAGAAAGGCTTATAGATGTGAAAAAGATATTGAAGTGATCAGGCGCCTCGCTATTGACTTAGTTAAGGAAAAGAATTTAAAAGGCACTTTTAAGGCGGCATCGACAAGAGCGGATAAGAAGTTCCCACTTAACTCGATGGAGCTAGCAAGGGAAGTAGGCGCTGCCATACTTACAAATACAGAAGGACTAAAAGTTGACGTGCATAATCCTGAGCACGAGGTTTACGTTGACATAAGGAAGTTTGCCTACGTTTCAGTAGAGAAGTACAAGGCACTAGGCGGTATGCCAAAGGCGACTAATGGTAAGGCGCTTTGTCTACTATCCGGCGGTATAGACAGTCCAGTCGCTCTATATATGATGGCAAAGCGCGGCGTTAAGGTCGACGCGATACATTTTCACTCATATCCATTTACCTCGCTGCAAGCACTTGAGAAGGTTAAAGGCCTTAGAGACATAGTCGCTGCCTACACTGGCGATATAAAAATATATTCATATAATATGCTTGACGCATACACAGCCATCAATCAAAATATGAATGTTTCGTACACAACGGTTGTTTCAAGAAGGATAATGATGCGCGTTGCGAAAAAGCTAGCTCATGACAAGGGCTACGACGCCATCATCACAGGGGAGAATATCGGCCAAGTCGCTTCACAGACAATGTACGGAATTAAAGCGATAGAGGATGCGACAGACATGGTCATCTTTAGACCGCTCATAGCTTTCGATAAACTTGACATCATTGACATAGCGAAAAAGATAGGCACTTACGAAAAATCGATAGAGCCATTCGATGACTGCTGCTCAGTATTTTCGCCTGACCATCCACAAACGAGACCACTAATCGCTGATGTTAAATGTGAAGAAGAAAAGGTAGATATAGACGCAATTGTAGAAGATATTTATAAAAAAGGAGAATTACTATGAAGATAAGTTTTTTAGGCGCGGCACAAGAAGTAACCGGCTCCAACTATTTGCTTGAAGCCTGTGGTAAGAAGATAGTCATAGACTGCGGCATGTTTCAAGGCAGTAATGACCTTGAAGAGCTGAACAAAAGGCCCTTTGACTATAATGTAAGGGACATTGACAAAGTCTTGATTACTCACGCACACATCGACCACATAGGAAGGCTACCGAAGATGGTCAAGGACGGCTACGACGGCGAAGTCATCATGACTAAGGCGACTATGGACCTAGCTCCAGTCATGCTCTACGACTCAGCCAAGATTGGTATGCAAGACGCTGAGACTGAGACTAAGAAGAATCTTCGTCAAGGCCTTGACCCAGTTGAGCCTCTTTACACAGACGTTGACGTTGATGATACTCTTAAGCTATTAAGGGGCTACGCTTATGGTGAAGAAGTAGAACTCTTTGATGGGATTAAAATCATCTTTAGAGATGCAGGCCATATACTTGGCTCAGCCATCTTAGAAGTTTACATAAATGAAGATGGTAAAGAGACTAAACTTGTATTTTCTGGCGACCTTGGTATGCCGGACAGGCCTCTACTTAAGGATCCGACTTTCATCAAGGATGCGGACTATGTCATTATGGAATCAACTTATGGTAATCGCAATCACGAGAAAATTACGGACAGCACTCAAAAGCTTATTGATATCATAGACAAGACTGTTGCCAGAGGCGGAACCGTTCTAATACCAAGCTTTGCAGTTGGTAGAAGCCAAGAGCTTATATATTTATTAAACAAAGAGTTCGAGAAGAGAAAAAATAATAATATCAGAGTTTTTCTTGATTCGCCAATGGCGGTCGACGCGACAGAAGTATTTATGCGTAACTACGATGTTTTGGATGAAGAAACACAAAAGCTATTAAAGTCGGGCGACGACCCTCTTATGTTTAAGCACCTAAAGTACATTCGCGAGACAGAGGACTCGAAGGCGCTTAATGTGGACGAGGCGCCAAAGGTCATCATCGCATCATCAGGCATGATGACAGCAGGCAGAATAAGGCATCACTTAAAGAACTGTCTGTGGGACAAGAGAAATTCACTTATCATAGTTGGCTACCAAGCAGAAGGCTCTTTAGGCCGCATCATTCTTAGCGGCGTAAGAAGAGTTAAGCTCTTTGGTCAAATGGTGGACGTAGGTCTAGAAGTTTATGACTTACAAGGCTTTTCTGCACATGCCGATCAAAATATGTTATTAAAATGGCTAGATGCCTTTGATAATAAGCCTAAAAAAGTTTTCTTGGTTCATGGCGAGAGCGATGCACAAGAAATATTAAAGCAAAAGATAGCTAGAGACCAAGGACTTGAGGTATACGCACCAAAGCTTGGCGAAACAATTGACCTAGCTACTGGTGAAAGTGCAAGGATAGATGTTCATAAGAACAAGCTTGCTGGTGAAGAAGAGCTTAAGAAGAGCTTTGACAATCTATTAGCCGCTTTCTCAAACATAGTTATGAGCTCAAATAAATTATATACGAAGGAACACTTAAAGAAGAGTAAGAAGCTTAAGGACGCACTTGACGAGGCAGAGCTTGCCTTAGTTAATATCAATAAGGAGCTTAACTCGTAGGAGGAGAAAAATGAAGTACACAAAAACACTGAAGCGCCTGCTTGGAGACGCGATTAGAACAGACAGGAAGATGATTCTTTACATCTTATTTGCCTGCATCTTAGGGGCCTTTGCTCCACTAGTATTATCACTAATGCCTAAGCTAATAGTTGGAGTCGTAGAAAATCCTGGTACAGACGCGATTAGAAGGATTTTACTAATCTCACTTGGCTTTTTTGCCTTGGAGTTCTTAGTTGAGGGCGTAAGCCTTTACTGCTCAAATCAAGTAATAACAGTTGCAAATAAAACAAGGTTCGAGCTAATGCACGAGCAAAACAAAAAGATGGTAGCTGCCGACTTTAAATACATAAGTGATAGATCCATCTTTAAGATGTATGGCATGGCTTTTGAAGCAACAAACAGTGACTGGGGCGGAGTTGCTGGCATGCTTAGAGAGTTTGCAAGAACCGCACCTATAATTCTTTCACTTATAATTATAGGAGGAGTTATTACGGCTCTATCACCATTAACAGGAGCACTACTACTTTTATATGCAATTACTTATGCCTACGCACAAAGACAAGCAAACAAAGAAGTAAGTGATAATGATGCCGAGATAAATAAAATAAGTGATGAGATTAGATACTATACTAAAACTGCTGGTGATTTTAAAGCTGGTAAAGAGATTAGACTTTTTAACTTGAAAGACATGATACTTAATGCTTATAAGCGCCTTATTGATAAAAGAAAAAGCTATAACTTAAGAGCCGTTAACAAAACTTTTAGAAAGAGCCTTTTATCAGTTCTAATCTTAATTATTGCTCAGGGCATTTTTGCTTATATACTTATACTTAGCTTTAAGAATGGCTCAGTTGATACAGGTAGCTTTTTAATGTATCTAACACTTATGCTGCAATTCGTCTTATTGGCAGACAGAGCTATAGAAGACTACGAGTTTTTTGTAGTTAATCAAACTATTTACGTAGAAAATATGTATGATTTACTTGAAACAGATAAGCTAAGCTCAGACCATGGTACTAGAGATAGACTTAGTGGTGCTGTTGATATTGAGTTTAGAAATGTTAGCTTTGCTTATCCAAATACAGATAAGAAAGTGCTTGATAACTTAAGCTTTAAGATAGCTAAAAACGAAACCATTGCCCTAGTTGGTAACAATGGTGAGGGCAAGTCCACTATAATCAATTTACTTGTAAGATTATTTAGACCGGACGAAGGCGAGATACTTCTTAATGGCGTGAACATCAACGAGTTCAAGGAAGAAGAGCTATATAAGATGTTTGCCTGCATATTCCAACAGGTAAATATCTATCCATATACTCTTGGCAATAATATTTCTATGCAAGAGACATATGATTTAGAAAGAGCCAAGAGAGCAATTGAGGACGTGGGACTTAAGGAGCGTATCGAAGAAGAGAAAAACGCTTACGAAAGAAATATGTCTCATGAAGTTGCTAAGGATGCTCTTGAACTATCTGGTGGACAAGAACAAAAACTTGCCATCTCGAGAGCTGTGTACAAGGACTCACCTATACTTATACTTGACGAGCCAACAGCAAACCTCGATGCACTTGCCGAGCACGAGATATATTCTAAGCTAAATGACTTAAGAGAGGACAGAACGTCGATATACATCTCACACAGACTTTCATCGACAAAGTTCTGTGATAGAATCATCTTATTAAAGGGCGGAAAGATCTTCGAAGAGGGCACTCATGATGATCTTATGAAGAAGAAGGGTGAATATTACGAAATGTTCACTATACAAGGTAAGTACTATACTAAGGAGGCCTAAATATGAAGAACTTTAAAGAACACATGAAGATATATGGCTTCATGATCAAATCAATTTGGGAATACTCCAAGAAAACAGTATTTTTAATCTTACTGGCCTCATTGTCATCAGCAGGACTATTGATGATAAATGTATTCTTGCCAAAACTAGTTATTGACTCAATAATGAATGGCGCTGGCTTTGAGATAGTGACTTACGTAGTACTTTTGGTGCTTGCAAACGTTGTTTTAGCCAAAATACCTGGCTATGTCAACAACTACATCAACAACGTAGACCTTCCTGGCGTGCAACAAAGAATTCGTTACAATATATGCGAAAAGACTATGAAGCTTGATTATTCAATGCTTGAGAACAAAGACTACATGAATCTTAAGGACCAAGCGGACTTCATCATGAGCACTCAATCACCTCTAGCAAACTTCGTTCAAATAGCTGCGGAAGTATTTGTTTCATTCGTTGTAGTAATCTTCTTAGCAATCATCGCTTTTAGTTTCTCCTGGGTTTTAGGTCTTGTGCTTCTTTTAGTAGCATGCCTAAACTTTGTCATAGGCGCTTGGGCGAACAAGAAGATGGGAGACTTCTTAGCTTCACTTGAAGATATAAACAGAAAATTTTCTGCTTACATGAATATAATTTATGACAATAGTAAGATGATGGATGTAAAGCTATTCTCAATGCATAATTTGGTCAATGGATCCATATATAAGCTGATGAAGGACATAAGCGCAGGTATAGCGAATATGTATACCATAAACTCACTTTCATTTTTCTTTAGCGGTATCTTAGACGGTGTATCAAGAGCTTTAAGCTACATTTATATATCAGTAAGAGCCGTATCGAATGTTTTTGGACCGCAAATCTCACTTGGTTCCTTCGCTCTATACACATCGGCCTTTGTTAACTTTAACCAAAGAGTTAGAATCATCTCGCAAAACTATGTCAACATGATTATGATGAGGAACATGACAGAGCCGTACTATAGATTTATGATGTTACCAGAAGAAAAAGCGAAAGAATATGAATATGAGATGCCTAAGTCCATTGACACGATTGAGTTTAAAGACGTTTGGTTCAAGTACCCAAGCTCTGAAGACTACGTTTTAAAGAATTTATCATTCAATATTAATAAGGGCGAAAAGATTTCTATAGTAGGTCTTAATGGTGCTGGTAAGACAACCATCATCAAGTTAATGACTAGGCTTTACGAGCCAACAAAGGGCGAGATACTTCTTAATGGTCTTGACATATCAAAGATAAAGATGGACGAGTACCAAAAATTTATCTCGGTAGTCTTCCAAGACTATAACATCTACAATTTCCCTGTGGCAGAGACTGTTGCATCAAGGGCTGACTACGACAGAGAAAAAGTCACTAAAGTATTGAAAGATATTGATATATATGATAAAATTAATTCGTTAAGTAGCGGTATGGACACTAAGGTCTCCATGGGCTACTCTGAAACGGGAGAAAAACTATCGCAAGGACAGTTCCAAAAGCTAGCAATTGCAAGAAGCTTGTACAAGGACAGCGAGCTAGTTATACTTGACGAGCCAACATCGGCTCTTGACCCAAAGAGCGAGGCAGAGATTTATGAGAACTTCAACTACCTTGTTAAGGAGAAGACATCGATATACATCTCACACAGAATGAGTTCGTCGATATTCTGCGATAGAATTTTGTTAATAAATAACGGTACTGTAGAGGACTTCGACACGCATCACAATCTAATGCAAAAGACAGACAGCCTTTACTACAAGATGTTCAACGCGCAAAAAGAAAACTACGAGTACCAAGAGGAGGAAGAAAGCTATGAGAATGAGTAAAATGTTTTTTAAAACATTGAGAGAGGATCCTAGCGAAGCAGAGATTGCAGCACATAAACTACTATTAAGAGGCGGCTTTATCAAGAAGAGCGCCTCAGGAATTTATTCATACATGAACCTTGGCTACAGAGTAATCAGAAAGATCGAGGCCATAGTTAGAGAAGAGATGGACTCACACGACGCTCAAGAGATCAACATGAGCGCTGTTCAGCCAAGAGAGCTTTGGGAAGAGTCAGGTAGATGGGATACCTTTGGACCAGAGATGTTCAAGCTAAAGGACAGAAACGACAGAGAATTTTGTCTTGCGCCAACAGCCGAAGAGTTTTTCACAGACCTTATAAGAAGCGATGTAAACTCATATAAGAAGCTGCCAATAAATATTTACCAAATCAAAACTAAGTACAGAGACGAGAAGAGACCTAGATTTGGTATCAATAGAGCGAGAGAGTTTTTGATGAAGGACGCTTACTCCTTTGACAAGACTCAAGAGGACATGGTGGCTAGCTACAAGAACATGTGGGAAGCTTACGAAAACATCTACGACAGACTAGAACTTGATTACAGGATAGTTAGAGGCGACTCAGGCGCCATCGGTGGTAACGAATCACACGAGTTCACTGCTTTATCAGATGTTGGTGAAGGCGTGATCACATATTGCGACAGCTGCGATTTTTCTGCGACTGATGAAAAAGCAGAAGTAGCTTATAAATATGACAATAGTAGCGAAGATATAAAAGAGCTAGAAAAAGTTGAGACAAAAGGCGTTAAAACTATTGACGACTTAGCAGAACTACTAAAAGTAGATAAAGATAGATGCCTTAAGGCAGTTGACCTAATGGTTAAGGGACAAAAGATCGTTGTCTTCATATTAGGATCAAGAGAGCTTAACCTAACAAAATTAATAAAGCATCTTGGCTGCGCAGAGCATGAGATTGAGATGATGGGCGACGAAGACATCAAGGCCATGGGCTCCTTCCCAGGCTACACTGGTCCTATCGGTCTAAAAGCAGATAGACTTATCGCCGATGAAAGAGTTAAAAATATCAAAAACATGGTTATAGGCGCTAACGAAGAAAATTATCACTATATGAACTATAATATCGGTGACGATGAAAAATTTGAATTCGTAGACGATTTACTAATGATAGCTGAGGGCGATATCTGCCCTAAGTGCGGCGGCAAACTTGAGTTCAAGAGAGGCATCGAAGTCGGAAACATCTTCCAACTTGGTCAAAAGTACTCAAAATCAATGAAGGCAACATTCTTGGATGAAAATGGCAAGGACGAATACTTCTGGATGGGCTGCTACGGCGTTGGTATATCAAGAACAGTATCTGCCATAGTTGAGCAAAACAACGATGAAAAGGGTATCATCTGGCCAATATCATCATGTCCATACGAAGCCATCGTAACAATAGTCAATGTAAAAGACGAAGAGCAAAATAAGCTTGCTGAAGAAATTTACCAAAAGCTATTGGCAGAGAAGGTCGAAGTGCTTCTTGATGACAGAGCAGAAAGAGCCGGCGTTAAATTTAACGACAGAGACCTAATCGGTATACCTCTTAGAATTACAGTAGGTAAGCTTGCTAGTGAAGGCAAGGTCGAGTACTCAACTCGTCGTGAAATGGAAAATGAAGAGATAGATGCTAGCGAAGCCATTGACAAGATAATTGCATATATAAAGGAAAGGAAGAATAATCGTGGATAAAAAAGTTAGAGTAAGATTTGCACCATCGCCAACAGGTTTTGTGCACATAGGCTCATTAAGAACAGCGCTATATAACTACTTATTCGCTGAAAAGATGGGCGGCGACTTCATCTTAAGAATCGAAGACACAGACAGAACACGTTATGTCGAAGGCGCTATAGAAAACTTGATAAACTCACTTCACTGGGCAGGCATACACTACAGCGAAGGCGTTTTCATTGAAGATGGCAAGGTAGTTCAAAAAGGCGACTACGGTCCATATATACAATCAGAAAGACTTGATATATATAGAAAATATGTTGATCAGCTAATCGAAGAAGGCAAGGCATACTACTGCTTCTGCGATAAGGAAAGACTTGACAGGATCAGAGAAGAAAGACAAATCAAGGGCCTAATACCAAAGTATGATGGCTTCTGTAGAAATATTCCTCTTGACGAAGCAAAGAAAAGAGTTGCAAATGGCGAGCCATACGTTGTTAGACTAAAATTACCAAAGGATACAGACATAACTTTCCACGACGTAGTTAGAGGCGACATCACCATCAACACAGAAGATATAGATGATCAAGTACTACTAAAGTCAGACGGCTTCCCAACATATCACATGGCAGTCGTAGTCGACGACCGCCTAATGGGCATCACACACATCGTTAGAGGGGAAGAGTGGCTACCATCTACACCAAAGCACGTATTTTTATACGAGGCACTTGGCTGGGAAAAACCAGAGTACGTTCACTTACCAACAGTACTTAACAAAGACAGAAAGAAATTATCAAAGAGACAAGGCGACGTATCAGTAGAAGACTTCAAGGACAAAGGATATTTGCCAGAAGCACTAAATAACTACTTAGCACTAGTTGGCTGGTCACCAGAAGATAATAAAGAAATATTTACCATGGATGAACTAATCAAAGAGTTCTCCTTTGAAAGAGTTTCAAAGACAGGCGGCATCTTTGACAAGGACAAGCTTGATTGGGTAAACGCACAATTCTTAAGAAATCAAGATATAAATGGATTAAGAGAAGAAGCGAGCGAAGAACTAATTAAGGCAGGACTGATCACAGAAGATTTTGCAAAAGAAAATAAAGAGTACATGGAAGTTTTAATCGATACACTTAAGGATAATATATCTTTAATGACAGAATTGCCAGAAAAAGCAAGATTTATCTTCGAAGAGCTTCCACTTGCAGATGAAACAAAAGAATTCTTAGAAGGCGACAATGCAGAAAACGCTAAAGTGCTTGCAAACGCAATCGAAGAAGAGCTTTCATCAGTAGACGAAATCACACTTGATTACGCCAAAACATTCATGAAGAGCATACAAAAGAAGACAGGCATCAAAGGCAAAAACCTTTATATGCCAGTTAGAGCGATGATTTCTTTCTCAGTACACGGACCAGAAATGGATAGGATACTTTACTTATTAGGTAAGGAAAAGATATTCAAGAGACTAGATAAATTTAAATAATATAATGGATAAAATGATAATGGGCTTTGCGTTATGCAGAGCCCATTTTTATGGTGGTGGGCTTGATAAATAAATATAAAACAATTATAATATAATTATATCCACAAGAAAAGCTACAAAGAATGAACGAATGATATATATCAATGGTATTTAGGAGGTATAAAATGAGAGAAGAATACGATATAAAGAATTTAAATCCAAGAGAAAACATTTACGCTGAACAAATTGCAAAAAAGCAAATAACAATCAATCTAAATGAAACAGTTATAAGTTATTTTAAAGACCAAGCGAAAAGTACGGGCATACCATATCAAACTTTAATCAATTTATATCTTGAAGATTGTGTCGCAAATAATAAAAGCCTAAAAATGACTTGGAAGTAAATCTTAAATTATACAAAGAAGTAGGGGAGACTCTACTTCTGTTTTTTGGGTAAGATTTAGATAGAAATATATATACAATACATTTACATAAAAGAAAAAGTTTTAGCCTTAGATCAATTGATCCTAGGCTAAAACTTTTTTATTGCTTTATTTACTTTACTTCAAATTCAATGACGCCTTGAGCATCAACGGCTTTAATTATAAGCGTAGTCTTAATACTTTGACCCTTTTCTACATATCCAATAATTGTTTCCTCATGTTCGTTGCCATCAAAGTCATTGTATTTCATCATTAAACTTCCCTCATGAAATGTATCATTATAACTTATCTTTATAGTTTTCTTTTCATTAGCTTCTAAACTAACTTTATAAAATGACTCTTCATTTGATAAATATAAATTTAAATCATTTACCTTTTCTGTACTTTCATTTTTGATTGTAAGCGTAATAAGTTCTTCATGTTTAGAATTCATTAAGTAATAAGCTAGTAAAACTAAAACAACTAAAGCTAGAATTATAAAAATTTTGTTCTTTAAACTTTTATTCATATAGCATCACTCCTATGAATTTATTTTATCATAGAATTGTTAATAAATAGTAAAGAAAGTATTACAATTTATTAATTTACTATTTTAAGAGACCAAGAGTGCAACAAACAATTTACTTTCGTACATGTATATTTTTAAAGATGAGTGTGGTTAAATAAAAACCATCTACTATATGTTTGATATATAAATATAGAATAATTATTTAATTTATTACAGAAGGTTTTGTATAAATAGTTTTAATGAACAATGACTCTTTTAATGTGGTATAATATTATTAAGGATATAAAATTACGGAGGGAATCATGATAAATAAATTAGATGCACTTTGGGCGAAAAAGACTAGAGATAAAAATAATATACCTCAGTGGCTTCCTTTAAAAACCCATTTAAATGATACAAGAGAAGCTATGGGATTTTTATGGGAACATTACTTGAGTCAAGGAGTTAAAGATTTAATAAAGAATTCTATGAAGACTGATACATATGATAAAGAAAGTTTTGCTAAAAACTTATGTATGTTTTTAGGAGCAGTTCACGATATAGGCAAAGCAAGTCCATATTTTCAATTGAAAGAATCTTTTAGAAGAGACAAGGAACTTGATGAGCTTATATTAGAAAAATTAAAAAGTGCAGGCTTTAAAGACTTAGATAAATTTTTTACAGCTGACAATATTGGTGTAAGCCACCAGTCTATAGGTCAGTTTATACTCTTGAAGCGTGGTGTTAATATAACCGTAGCTGATATAGTTGGAGCACATCATGGTAGGCCGGTTAAAACATCTGAAATTGAAGATAGAATACATGAGAATCATTTTTATCAAAACAATGATAGTTCAAGTGAGATAAATAAAACTTGGCTTAGCTTGCATGACGAAATATTTACTTGGGCTTTAAAAGTATGTGGTTTTTCAAGTGCAAAAGATATACCAATGCTCTCTCAAAATGGACAGGTAATATTATCAGCACTTTTGATTATGGCAGACTGGATTACCAGTAATGAAAACTATTTTCCGCTTATAAATATAAACGAAGATAAAATTGATGAAGATCGTATTAAAAAAGGACTATTAAAATGGAATAATGACAGAACATCGTTATGGGAACCTCTTGAAGTAAATTTAGATACTATTTATGAGGAGAGATTTAAATTAAAAAGTGGAGAGAAGTTTATTCCAAGAGATGCGCAAAAAAGAATTACAGAAGCAATAGATAGAGCAGAGAATCCTGGAATAGTTATATTTGAAGCACCTATGGGCATGGGTAAAACAGAAGCCGCCTTAGTTGCTGTTGAGCAGCTTGCCAGAAAGACTGGAAGAACAGGAATGTTTTTTGGCCTTCCCACACAAGCTACATCTAATGGTATCTTTTCTCGTGTGAATGCTTGGCTTGAAAACCTAAGAGATGATATGTCTTATAGAAGAGCACTTAGACTACTCCATGGTAAAGCTGCTCTTAATGAAGAGTTTGCTAATTTACCTAAGAGCAGAAATATACATGATGATGACGAAAATGAAAAAAATGTAGTGACTGTTAATGACTGGTTTAGTGGAAGAAAATTATCTATATTGGACGATTTTACGGTTGGGACTGTTGATCAGTTTTTATTATTGGCCTTGAAGCAAAAGCACTTGATGCTTAGGCACTTAGGTTTTGCAAATAAAGTTGTAGTTATTGATGAGGTGCATGCGTATGATGCATACATGAGTGTGTATTTATATCAAGCAATTAAGTGGATGGGAGCTTATGGAGTACCAGTAGTAATTCTATCAGCAACACTACCTATTGAAAGAAGAAATAAATTGATTGAAAATTACATGGTAGGTGCAGGTTATAAATTTAGAAGACTTCCTAAACCAAAGAATTTTGATAATAATGAAGCATATCCCTTATTAACATTAAATGATTGCGATAAAATACTTCAATATGACAACTTTGAAAAACTAGTAGGTATTGATTACGAAGTAAAAAGGCTATCAAAAGAAGATAGTGAAGATATAACAAGGCTTATAAAGATTATAACTAGTCAAGGAATAGTTGGAGTCATAGTAAATACAGTAAAGAAAGCTCAAGAATTTGCAAAATTATGTACAGATGTTTTTGGCGAGGAGAATGTTTTTATTATGCATTCGTTATTCATTGCTACTGATAGGTATAAAAAAGAAAAGGATCTTTTAGACTTAATAGGAAAAGACGGGAAAAGACCTGATTTTAAGATTGTGATAGGCACACAAGTCATTGAACAGTCATTAGATATTGACTTCGATGTACTCATAACAGACTTAGCACCAATAGACTTATTGCTACAAAGAATGGGTAGAGAGCACAGACATAAAAGAGATGACAGGCCAGAGAACTTGAAAGAGCCTAAAGTATATGTGCTTAACTCAAAAGATTATGATTTCGATAAAGCCAGTACTTACGTTTATGACCCATACCTGCTTTTTAGAACAGAGTATTATCTTCCAGATAAGATAAATTTGCCAAACGATATATCTCGCCTCGTGCAATTAGTTTACTCAGAAAAAGAATTAACACTTGAATATAAGTTAAATGATGTATATAATAAATATAGTAGAGATTTTAAAAATAAACTTCGAGAAAAAGAAAGCAAAGCAAAATCATACAGACTTGGGCCGCCAGAAGTAAATAAAATATCAGACGACAACAACATACTTGATTGGATTGAATATTCAGATAAAAATGCAGAAGCTTCTGAAATAAAGGCATCTGCTCAAGTTAGAGATAGTGACGACACTATAGAGGTAATAGCTCTTAAAAAGTGTGAAGGTGGATATGAATTCTTTGATGAAAAAGGCATATTAAATCCGCAAGATAATAAAACCGCAATAAAGATGGCTCAACATACGATTAGACTGCCTAGAGCAGTTTATTATGGATATGGAATTGATAAAGTGATTAAATACTTAGAAGATTATTATAATGAAAACTTAAAGGAGTGGGATAATCAAAGCTGGTTAAAAAACACTTTAGGCATAGTATTTGATGTGAATAATGAGTTTAGGATATTTGATAAAATATTGCACTATGATACGAAATATGGACTTACAGTTAAAAAGGAGGATGAGGATGAGCGAATTTAATTTGTTAGATGAAGCTTGGATATCAGTTGTAACTGATTACAAAGGCAGTACTAAATTAGTTGGCATGAAAGAATTTTTTAAAGATGCACATAAGTACATCGCTCTTGCTGGAGATACAAAAACACAAGACTTTGCAGTTATGAGATTTTTGTTAGCAGTTTTGCATACTGTATTTTCAAGATATGATGCAGATGGCAATCCTTATGAGATGGTTGAATTAAATGAGAGAATGCAGCAAGTAGAAGAAGTTTATGAAGAGGATGAATCTGATTACAAAGATGTATTAATGGACACATGGAAAGATTTGTGGAATAAAGGAAAATTTCCAGAAATAGTTGATGAGTACTTAGAAGCATGGAGAGATAGGTTTTATTTATTTGATGACAAGTATCCATTTTATCAGGTTACGAAAGATGATATTAATCCACAAAAAATAAGCAAGTCTGCACCTAGCGAAGTTATGGGAAAAAATATTAATAGGCTTATATCTGAGAGTGCTAACAAAATAGCTATTTTTTCTCCGAAGTATTCTAGCGATAACAATAAAGAAAAATTATCTTATGAGCAGACTGTAAGATGGTTAATAACTTATCAATCATACACTGGTCTATCTGATAAAGTAATATTTGGAAAAGATAAATATAAGGCCTCTAAGGGATGGCTTTTTGATATAGGTGGAGTATTTTTGTCCAGTAATAATTTATTTAAAACATTACTATTGAATCTTAAGCTTGTGAATTATTCTAACACAGAGTACAACACTACTATTGAAAAACCGTGTTGGGAGTTTGATACAAAAGAGACAGTAAGTTCATATTTGTCAAATAATTTTGTGGATAATATTTCTCAACTTTATACAGCTTGGAGCAGGGCCATCAATATAAATAAATTCACAGAAGGTGAACCTTTTTCAATGCAAATTGTTAAACTTCCAGAAATTAAACATGAAAATAATTTTTTAGAGCCAATGACTATATGGAGATATAATTTAAGTGGAGAAAATAAAGAGAAATTTACTCCAAGAAAGCATCAAGTCAACAAAGCTGTATGGAGATCATTTGGGCTAATTACAAAAACTGAAGGCGAAAAAAACAATTCATTGAGAAAACCAGGGATAATAGATTGGTTAAAACGTATAGAAAATAATGTGAATGATAAATTTATAAGAATTAATGCTATCAGTATGGAAGATGATGGCAATGCAACTTCATGGGTCCCTACAAACGAGATATATGACTATCTTAATATTGAAGAATCAATTATAAATGATTTAAGAGAAGGTGGATGGGTAGAGAGAATAAATATGGCTGTAGATGAAACAAAAGAAGCTGTGGAAGTTATATATAAACAATTTATTAATGATATTAAAAATATACGCAACCTAGAATCAAATGATTTTGTTAATAATAATGTAGAGATTGTATATTATGAGATTGATAAAACATTTAGAGATTGGATTTTTAATTTATCTTATAATGATAGTAAGGATGAAAAGATAATTAATTGGTATGATAAATTAAAAGTTATTTTATTTAAACAAGCAGAAAAGATGTATCAAAGCTCAAGCCCTAGAGATATTACAGGGGTTATTGAAGATAATTCAATAAAAAACATCTTCACAGTATATAATATTTTTGTAATGCGTATAAATAAGAAATTTTCTAAAAAGGAGGTTAAGAATGAAAAATTCAAATAATATAGTATATAATACGAGCTATAGTGTTCTAAAAAAGCTAGATAGCATAAAAGATACTTCACGAGCAAAGGCAATATTGGCTAAAATGAGGAGCATTAACGATTCAAGTATATCAAATAACATTGAAACTATAGCATTTATTTTTTCAAATGTTCCCGAAGAATATCTGGGTAATTCAGGCGAATTAAGCTATCAAGAAGAAGCGACACTTACCGCCGTACAATTGTATGCTATTCATCAGCAAGCAAAACCTAATTCGGTTTTGAAGCTTGATTATGAAAAAGATGAAAGAAAAAAAAACATCGGGGAAGCTCTTAGTACACTAAGGAATGCCGATAGTGAGTCTATTGACAGAAGATTTAATGCTATGATAACTTCAAGTAATTTTAAAGAGCTTAAGCATCACTTAAGACAACTAATAAAAATATTGAAAGCAAAATCAGATGTAAAAGTTGATTATGCTAAACTTGCTGATGATTTGTATTGGTATTTAATGGGTCAAAAAGACAAAATTAAGTTACAATGGTCAAGATCATACTATAAATTTAGAAAAAATGAAAAAATGGAAGGAGAAATTCAAAATGAAGAGTAGATTATTTTTAGATGTGCATGCAATTCAAACAGTGCCACCAGCAAATATTAATAGAGACGATACGGGCAGTCCTAAGACAGCGCAATATGGAGGGATAACAAGAGCAAGAGTTAGTTCACAAAGTTGGAAGAGAGCTATAAGAAATTACTTTAATGATAATGGAGAGCTAAGCAACGTAGGTATACGCTCACTAGATATCGTAAGATATATTGCTAATAAGATAGTAATTTTAGACAAGAGCGTATCGGAAGAAGATGCGATGAAAATGGCTGAAAAAACATTAAATGCTGCTAAAATATCAACCAAAGATCAAAAAGCCAAAGCATTATTCTTCATAAGCGATAGACAAGCAGAGAAACTTGCTGAAGCAAGTATTGCTAAAAAAGAAGATAAAAAATATCTTCAAGATATTTTAAAAGCTGAATCTTCTATAGATATATGTCTTTTTGGAAGAATGCTTGCAGATGATCCATCTCTTAATGAAGATGCATCTTCACAAGTTGCTCATTCTTTGTCAACCCATGCAATAGAAAGCGAATTTGATTTTTATACAGCTGTTGACGATTTAGCTCCAGAGAATAATCAAGGCGCTGGAATGCTTGGAACAATTGAATATAATTCATCAACTCTATATCGTTATGCAAACATTGCTATGCATGATTTTTATAATCAAATTGGTGATAAGGAAAGTGCAATAAATGCAGCAAAACTTTTTGTTGAAGCATTTATTAAATCAATGCCAACAGGTAAGATAAATTCGTTTGCGAATCAAACTCTACCAAGCGCTATAGTCATAACATTAAGGTCAGATAGACCAGTTAATATGGTGAGTGCATTTGAAGAGCCGGTAAAATCAAACGAAGGTTATGTGAAAAAATCAGTTCAAAAGCTATTTGATGAATATTCACTTTATGACAACATGCTTGAAAAGCCAGTATATACTGCTTATTATACTTTTAAGGATTACGAAGTAGCAAATATTGGTAAAAAAGAAAATTCTATAGATGATTTGGTAAAGGATTTAGGAGCAGAATTAAATAGTGCTTTAGAAAAGATAAAATAAGATAGGTGATATTTTGAAAACAGTTTTATTAAAGCTATGTGGGCCTATGCAGTCTTGGGGTACATCATCACACTTTGAAACAAGAAATACAGATTATTATCCATCAAAATCAGCTGTAATAGGTATCATAGCAGCTAGTTTTGGCTATAGAAGAGATGAAGATGAAAAAATTAAAAAGCTAAATGATTTAGATTTTGCTGTTAGAGTTGATCAGGTAGGAACTTTAAGGAAAGATTTTCATATTGCAACAAAATATAAAAACAATGGAGATTTTGAGAGAAATTATGTAACATATCGTTATTATCTTGAAGATTCAGTTTTTATTGTGGCACTATCAAGTGAAGATGGAAAGTGGATGGATGAGATTATTTATGCACTAAAACATCCATATTTTCAACAGTTCATGGGAAGAAGATCATGCCCAGTTCCAATTGATTTCGTTTTACAAGAAAGTGAACTAGGAGCACTAGATGCGCTTAAAAATCTTGAGTGGCAAGCGTCAAAAAAATATCAAAGAAGAAACAAAGAGTACATTGCAGATATATATGCAGATAAAGAATTGTTTGATGATGAGGCTTATATGACGAGGAATGATAGAGCAGTGTCCTTCTCGCAAAAAGAACGCAAGTTTGGACCACGCTTTGAAGCAAGAACTAGCATTAAATTATACTATAAAGATGATAAAGAAGATAAAAAAGCTGATTATCTAGGACAAGATATCGATTATTTTGATAGTTTAGAACAGTGAGGTGAAAGATGTATTTATCAAGAGTTAAAAT
Source organism: uncultured Eubacteriales bacterium (assembly GCA_900539725.1). Classification (GTDB taxonomy): domain Bacteria; phylum Bacillota; class Clostridia; order Tissierellales; family Peptoniphilaceae; genus Fenollaria. The sequence continues at coordinate 45,716 of UQDI01000010.1, forward strand.
AGATAGTTACAATAGACGAAAGTTAAGAGAACTAACACATCTTGGTGCATATCACGCCTGGGTAGAAGATTCATTCCCAGACGAAAGAGAAGATATAAAAGAAAATCGTACTAGAAAACTTTGGCGAGTAGATCAAATTAATGGTGAGTCATATTTACTAGTTTTGAGTAAAAACAAACCAGACCTTGAAAAACTTGAAAAATATGGACTTAAGTCTAGCGCAGAAACAAAATCGTATGATAAACTATTAAGCTCAATTGAAGTTGGTATGAGAGCAAGATTTAAAATATGTCTTAATACAGTTAAATCTATTCGAGATGATAAAAACGAGTTAAGTAAGCGTGGACGTTTAGTTCCAGTGGGGCTTGATGAGCTTCATAAATTCTTTCTTGATAGAACAGAGAAGAACGGCTTTTTTGTTAAGGAAGATGAATTCGATATAACAAGTAGAGGAGAAAAGCTATTTGTGAAGAAAGAAGACGACAAGGGAAAAAATAAAAAAGTTAATTTAGTTTCGGCTACTTATGAAGGAATATTAACAGTAAGAGATGTTGATAAGTTTAAAGATACACTAGTAAATGGCATAGGAAGAAAAAAGGCATATGGCTTTGGTCTATTAACAATAATACCATATCATGAATAAGATAAGTGGAGCAAAAAAGACTGAACTCACGGAACTACCTAAAATTTCTGATAGAGTTAATGTTAAGTTATTCCCGCGCGAGCGGGTGTGATCCTATATCATACCACTTATGAAATTTAACATGCCTGTTATTCCCGCGCGAGCGGGGGTGATCCTGGAAGTAAGAAAGATTACCGAAAGGGAATATAGTTATTCCCGCGCGAGCGGGGGTGATCCTATTCTCTTAGCTCATCAAAGGGCTAGACGCGAGTTATTCCTGCGCGAGCGGGTGTGATCCCATGGCAGCAGGATACAAAGAAAACGTATCAGAGTTATTCCCGCGCTAGCGGGTGTGATCCTGGAGTTTATGAGGGATTAATCACAGGATATGAGTTATTCCCGCGCTAGCGGGTGTGATCCTGGCACTTATGACTTAGATAAGATGGAGTTTAGGTCGTTCCCGCTTAATCGGGGGTGATCCTAAATTTCAACAGGAAGTAATTAAGGCAGAGTCGTCATTCTCGCTTAATCGGGGGTGATCCTACAGGCTTGCCTAAATCAAATCCAGAAAAATAGTAGTACCCGCGTAGGCGGGGGTGATCCTGAGGGCGAATGGTTTTTAAATTTTGAGCTTGGGTTATTCCCGCGCGAGCGGGGGTGATCCTGGTAGACATAGTGTAAAGATTGAAGCGACTGAGTAGTACCCGCGTAGGCGGGGGTGATCCTGCATATCAAGGCTTTGCTAAGCAAAATTATACGTAGTACCCGCGTAGGCGGGGGTGATCCTACTATAACTAGACAATTCAAGCTAAGCGAAAGGTTATTCCCGCGCGAGCGGGGGTGATCCTATTCTTATCGTTGGATTTGTAATTTTGATATCGTTATTCCCGCACGAGCGGGGGTGATCCTAAATATATGACGGGTCGCGTCCTTGTCATTCAGTCATTCCCGCGCGAGCGGGGGCGATCCTATCGTTGAATTAGCTGATGAATACTTCCAAAAGGTAATACCCGCACACGCGGGGGTGATCCTCAATTAGATGAAAGAACAGGATGTAAGCAAGAGTAATGCCCGCACACGCGGGGGTGATCCTATGAGTGCTTTTAAAGAGTCTGGAGCTATTGAGTAGTACCCGCGTAGGCGGGGGAGCCTATAATTATGTATTAAAGCTCAGAACATTTTGGGTATATATCAAATAAGGAGTTGATATTATGAGGAAAAACTTGGGTGTTAAACCATATTTCATGCCGCTTCCTGTCTTGCTTGTGGCGACTTACAACGAGGACGGTACTGCGAACGCTATGAATGCGGCGTATGGTACTTTGGGCGATTTTACTAAGGTATCCATTTACATTGGCAAGGGCAAGAGGACCATAATCAATGCTATGCGTGAAAAGGCTTTCACTGTGTCTTTCGCGGATGAGGCTCACATGGTCGATGCGGACTATGTTGGCATGACTAGCGGAAATAAGGTTCAAAACAAGCTTACGAAAACTTCTTTTGAAACGGCTAAGTCTGAGTTTTTGAACGCGCCTGTCATAACTAATCTACCTATGACTATTGAGTGTGAGCTTATTGAATACGATGAAGTGAGTGAGAACCTAATCGGCGAGATTAAAAATATATCTATTGACGAGAAATATCTTCAGGCAGATGGCTCCATTGACACAGCTAAGATGAATCTCATTTTTTACAACGCTTGCGAGAATACTTATAATTTATTGGGTGAAAAGCTTGCGAAGGCTTATGATATTGGCAAGAAGCTTATGGAATAGGAGGGCAATATGATTCTTATTGGATACAAAAAATGCTCTACATGTAAGGGCATTGAGAAGATGCTTGACGAAAAAAATATAAAATACACTTACAGGGAGATTGACAAGGATGTTCCTACTGTGAAGGAGCTAAAGGCGTGGCACAAGGCGTCGGGTCTTGACATCAAGCGTTTCTTCAACACTTCGGGCCTTGTTTACAGGGACATGAATCTCAAGGACAAGCTGGGCGATATGACGGACGATGAAAAGTACAAACTTTTATCGACTAATGGTATGCTTGTGAAGAGACCGATACTTATTGAGGACGATGGCTCTTTCGTGGCTGTGGGTCCTGATGTGAAAAAATATTTAGCGTAAGAAAAACGGACTGAGATGATCTCAGTCCGTTTCTATATGCACTTATTTAATTATTCCTAAATTTATTTTTGCTCTTAAGACGCGCAAAACGTGTTCGTCGATGTCCGTTTCTTTGATCTCGCCATTTGCCACGGCTGCCTTAACAGCTGCTATGTCATTAATAAAGTCTGTGGAGCAAAGCATGTCGGCGCCTGCCTTAAGTGCAAGTACTGCGGCATTCTTCTCGCCTACAAACTTCTTCACGCCTTGCATTGCCAAATCATCTGTGATGATGACGCCATCAAACGCTAGTTCATCTCTTAAAATTTTATGAACTGCTGGGGATATGGATGCCGGCGCGTTTTTATCCATGGCCTCTACTATATTGTGTGAAACGAGTACCATAGTCGCTTTGGCGTCAATCCCTGCCTTGAATGGAAGAAAATCTTCGCTCTTAAACTTTTCCATTGGTCTCTTGTCATGAACAAGGTCTGTGTGGGTGTCTTTGTTATTGCCATAGCCTGGGAAATGTTTTAGGACGCTGCCCATGCGCGCCTCATTCATCACGCTTACAACGCTTTTTACATATTCTGCAGTTTCTTGGGGGCTCTTCGCAAAGCTTCTTTTATATATAAAGTCATTTTTATTCGTAGAAATATCTGCGACTGGCGCAAAATTTAGATTGATGCCTATGCTTCTTAATAGCTCTGATTTTTCTTTCGCGTCACTCTTAATTTTATCCATGCCGCCATGCTTATACAAATACTGCGGCGAGGCGAATGGATATTTACGGAAATTCTTGTTGGTGCTCACACGATTGACTGTGCCGCCTTCTTCGTCCACGGCTATGAACATATGGATCGTCGAAGCATTTTGGCACTCTTGTATATTTTTTACAACGGCGTCTTTCGTTTTGCCTTTAAAGTCTCTTCCGAATAATATATATCCGCCTAGATTATATTTTTTCGCAAGTGCTGCTGCATCTTTCTCAGGGCAGCGCGCAATAAATATCTGGCCAATCTTTTCATCTAAGGACATCTTTTCTAATAGCTTTTCCTCTTTTGTCTTCTCTGTGAGTTTTTTCTCCTCTATCGGCTTTGCCTTGTCATTTACTTTTGTCTTCTCATTTACTTTTGCCTTGTCATTTACTTTTGCTTCGTTATTTACTTTTGCTTCCTTTTGTAAATTTGCATCGTTTTTCGCCTTACACGTTACAAACACAGTCATTGACATAATAATAAGAAGTGTTAACAAAATTTTCTTTTTCATCTATTTCACATTCCTTACAAGTATTGCCTTGATCTTGACGTCTTGAGAGCGCCACTTTGTCTCGTACTCGCTGATAAAGTCGTCTTGGAACTCATCTACAGCCAAGTCATCTGTTTTGAAAATTATCTCGAAGCCCTCGCGTTCGAAGTACTTAAGCGAGGCATCATAAAGACCTTGATCGTCGGTCTTGAGCCTAATCGTCCCACCATTTTTAAGAATTTTTTTATACATCTTTAGTTGATCGGGGTAAGTGAGGCGTCTTTTGTGCTGCTTGTTCTTTGGCCACGGGTTCGGAAAGTTTATATAAATTTCCTCGACCTCGTTCTCTTGGAAGTATTCATCGACGTTTCTGATGTCTGCAAGCACTAGCCTTACGTTGGAGCAGTCCTCTTCTTCAAGCATGCGCTTTGCATAAACGAGGCAACCCTCTTCCATATCGATGCCGACGAAATTTTTCTCCTTAAATGTATTTTTCAAATAATTTATAAAGCTGCCCATGCCAGAGCCAAGCTCTAGGTAGATGGGACTATTATTTCCGAAGTCCTCGTGCCATTTGCCCTTGTTCTCCATGGGTCTGTATCTAAAGATGGGGCTCTCTTTAAGTTCAGGCAGTGCCCACCATTTTTTCCTCATTCTCATTTTATCACCAAGATTAGTTTAGCATATGATGGCTAAAATTGCAAGTTTGTGTTATAATATTTACATGAAGGGGGTTTATATATGTTAGCTCTTGTAAGTGGCGCTTCGCGAGGCATTGGCAGGGCCATAGCGATTGAGTTTGCCAAAAAAGGATACGATGTCTGCATCAATTACCATGAGCATGGTGATGAAGCGATGAAAATTTTAGATGAGATTAAAAAATACTCAGACGGCTTTGTTTATGGGGCAGACGTTTCAAATTATGAAGAAGTTTTAAAATTAAAGGAAGAAATTTTTAAAAGATATAAAAAAATTGATGTGCTTGTGAATAATGCGGGCGTGGCTTTGACTAAGCTTGTGCAAGAAACGAGCGAAGAGGAATACGATTATGTATTTAACACGAATATGAAGGGCGTCTTCAACATGACTAAGGTTTTTATTAAGCCGATGATACATGAGGGCGCGGGAAGCATAATTAACGTAACGAGCATGTGGGGCGAGACGGGAGCCGCGATGGAGACTGTTTACAGCGCATCGAAGGGAGCTGTCATCGCTTTTACTAAGGCGGTCGCGAAAGAGGCGGCACCATCGGGCGTGAGAGTGAATGCAATAAGTTTGGGCTGCATAGCGACTGACATGATGAAAGTTTATTCGGAGGCTGAAATCGATATGCTTCGTGATGAAACGCCGCTTGAGGCAATCGGCACGGCAGAGGACGCAGCGAAGGCGGCAGTTTTCTTAGCATCACAGGACGCGAAATTCATTACAGGCGAAGTGCTTCGTGTGAATGGGGGCTTCTATATATGAAAAAACAAAAGATCATAGCAGCCATAATTATCGTTTTGCTTTTAACTTTAAACATATTTACTCTTTTGTTTTTAAATATAGTAAATGTTACTGGTGATAGCATGGCGCCTGTGGCGAATGATGGGGATAAATTTCTAGCAATCAAAAAGCCATTGTACAAAGAGATAAAAAGAGGCGACATTGTTGGGGCGAGATCTGAAGCCTTGGGCATTGATATGATTAAAAGAGTAGTGGCTCTGCCTGGTGAACATGTTGAAGTGACAAGAAAAGAAGGCCTTTTGATAAATGGCAAGAGGCTTGATGAGACTTATCTTGAAGATAAATATAGGAATGATTTTTCTTGGGTAGATAGGGACAATGGCTGGACGCTTGCAGATGATGAAGTCTTTTTAATGGGTGACAATAGAGCTATAAGTACTGACTCGAGGTCTTTTGGACCACTCAAGATAGATGAAATTGATCATAAGATAGTATTAAAACTGAAAAGTAGCAAAAAAAGATAGGGACTATAAAGTCTCTATCTTTTTTGATATAGCGGGTATCATTTGTTTTTTTCTTGAAAGAAGTCCATCGACTGTAAATTCGTTATCTACTAGCTCTTTATCGAAGGCTGCGGCGATGCTTTCTTTGTATGAGCCTTGCACTAAAACTAGTGAATACTCTTTAAGTATATCAGTTATCATCAGTACGAATGTGTCTTCTTGATTCTTTTCTATCGTTTCTTTCATCAGATTTAGCAAATCATCTTTTCTCTTTTTCACTTCATCCATATCCATGGTCATGACTTGTGCGACGCGGATTTTTTTCTTCGCGATATTAAATGACTTCACATCCATCTTTAGTAGATCTTCGCTCGCTACGTCCTTGATGCTAGCCGCTTCAGTAAACATCTCTATAGCGTAGACATCTGGATCGATGCCAGCTATCGGCGCAAGAAAGTCTATCATCTTCGCGTCTGTTCTTGTGCTTGTTGGCGACTTAAGTAAAAGTGTGTCTGAGATGATGGCTGAGATCAACAGCCCTGCTATGTGCTTTGGAATTACTATGCCATTCTCAATAAACATCTTCGTGATTATGGTTGCTGTTGAACCAAGTGGTTCGTTCCTAAAGTATAGTGGGAGCTTTGTCTCGACGTTGGCAACTCTGTGGTGGTCGATGATTTCAAGGATTTCAGCCTCTTCGATGTCGTCGACGGATTGAGTTCTTTCGTTGTGATCGACTAGGATGATGTTTTTCTTCTTATCGTCAAGCAAGTGATAACGGCTGACTGTGTTTATGACCTTGCCGTCATTATCAAGGACTGGGAAGCAGCGGAACCTGTTTTTGTTCATCTCGGCCTTGACGTCCGAAACAAAATCTTGTATGTGGAAGGTCTTGATGCCATCCTTTGTCATCGCGTACGACACGGGCACGCTTAGTGGAAGCACCCTCGATGCCATGAAGGAGTCGTACTCAGTTGATATGATGCTGATGCCTTTTTCCTTCGCCAAATTTAAGATCTTTTCGCTTATGTCGAAGCCGCCAGTCACTATCATGCAAGAAACATTTCTCTTGATCGCGTCTTCTTGAGCGTCCTCTCTGTCGCCAAGTATAACGACATCGTCTGCTTCGATACGATCTTCAATCATCTTTGGGTCCATTGCGTAAATCGCCATGCGGCCAAGAGGTTTTCTGTAACCATCGTTAATGACAGTACCCTTTAAGACCTCAACAACATTTTTAAATGGCGTATCAGCCTTGCTAAGGATTGTGTCGTCAAAGATGTTTGTATAAATCTCTGTGATATCCTTAAGACCTATGATTCCACTCATCTTTCCGGCCTTGTCAACGACTATGAGTACATAAGCATTCTTCTCGCGAAGTAAGTTAATCGCTTCATATAAAGATGCGTCCTCGTCTATAAGCACGGCGTCATCAAGATCAACGTCCTTTAATTTTATCTTCATCGTTGTTAATAGCTTTGGCTCATCTACGCCAAAGTGCTTTAAAACGAATTTTGTTTCCTTATTTAAATCTCCGAGCCTAACCGCTTTTGCATCGTATTTGCCAAGACTATTGACAAGGTAAGCGTAGGAGATAGCACTCGCGATTGAATCCGTATCAGGCACCTTATGACCTGAGACGTAAACTTTTTTATTCATTAAATCACCTTCCATATTATATTCATATACTATAACACATTTTGATGAAAAAATAAAGGATTTAGTAATTAATTTTGCAAAAAGCCTTGAAAAATTATTTCGATTGTAGTAAAATTGATTGATATAAAAGAAAAGAGGTACTTATGTCAAAGAATTATGAAATAAATATGACGGAGGGAAAACTCCTTCCAAAGTTAATAAAGTTTTCGATACCTTTGATGCTATCGAGCACTTTGCAGCTCTTCTTTAACGCCGCCGATGTTATAGTTGTCGGACGTTATGCAGGGGACGCTGCACTTGCAGCAGTTGGATCGACCGGCGCACTGATTAATCTAATCATCAATTTATTCATCGGTATATCGATAGGCGCGAGCGTGCTTATGGGTCAGGCGATAGGTAAGGGCTCATACAAGGAAGCACAAGACACGCTTCATACATCGATGCTATCGGGTTTACTTGGCGGCTTTATCATGATAGCCGTCGGCTACTATTCAGCAAGGCCAATGCTTGAACTGATGCAAACACCCGAGGAAGTTATTGATTTAGCGACACTTTATATGCAGATCTACTTCATGGGCATGCCGGGCTTTATGATATACAACTTCGGCGCATCGATACTTAGAGCGGCAGGCGACACAAAGAGGCCGCTTTACTACCTAGCCATCTCAGGCGTTATGAATATAGTTTTAAATTTATACTTTGTAATAGTTTTAAAAAAGACAGTTGACGGAGTTGCTCTTGCTACCATAATCTCGGAAGCTTTCTCAGCCGTGCTAATAGTTTTGTGCTTGATGAAGAGCGACAGCTACTTGAACTTAAAGCTAGATAAATTAAAGATGGATTGGAAAAAGTTTGGCGAAATGCTTAGGATAGGTTTGCCATCAGGCTTTACAGGGGCACTATTTAGTATATCCAATATGCTTATACAATCCTCAATCAATTCCTTCGGTAAGCTTGTAGTCGCTGCAAACACTGCAGCTGGTAACATCGAAGGCTTCGTCTTTATGGCGATGGACGCCATCTACCAAGCCTCACTATCATTTGCCTCGCAAAATATGGGAGCAAAAAAGCTTGACAGAGTTGACGAGATACTTAAGACAACCATCGTCATGGTATCAGTCGTGGGCCTCGTTCTAGGCGTCGGCTCATACCTAGCAGGCAATTTCCTACTAAGCCTATATACACCAAACCCAGAAGTTATCGAGATCGCGATGCTAAGACTATCTATCATATCGACAACATATTTACTTTGCGGCATCATGGACGTTTATTCAGGCGTAATACGCGCGATGGGCTATTCACTAACGCCTATGATCATAGCTGTCGTATGCATTTGCGGATTTAGAATATTCTGGATCATGAGCGTATTTCAAAAATATCATGAGCAATGGATTTTGTATATCTCATATCCATTGTCCTGGTTACTCACTACCGTAGTCTACATCTTCACTTATATATATGTGAAGAAGAAGGTAGGGGAACGTTTTGCCTTGGAAGAAAATAATTAAGACAAAGGTCTTGACAAAAACGAAAATTATATATATAATGATTAGTGAACTTAATAAGTCTCATAAAGAGTGACGGAGGGAATAGGCCCTATGAAGTCCGGCAACCTGCTAGCAAGGTGCCAAATCCTACAGCGCAGCTGAAAGATGAGAAGAACGAACCTTCAGCTATGAAGGTTTTTTTATTTTACACGATGCGCCGCGAGAAAATTTTCAAGGCGGCTTTATATTTCAAAAAAATATATTAAGGAGGAAGATTATGTATAAAAAACTATTTACATCTGAATCGGTTACAGAAGGTCATCCTGACAAGGTTTGCGACCAAATATCAGATGCAATTTTGGACGACATACTAGAAAAGGATCCAGAAGCGAGATGCGCGATCGAAACAACTGCATCAACTGGCTACGTTTTAGTATCAGGACAAATCACAACAAACTGCTACGTTGACATACAAGCAGTAGTTAGAAGGGTTATAGCTGAGATAGGCTACACTAGAGGAAAATTCGGTTTCGATGCAGAAAATTGCGCTGTACTTGTATCGATCGAAGAACAATCTAAGGATATAGCACTAGGCGTTGACAAGGCGCTTGAGACTAAAGAAAAATCAAAAGATAAATATGATTTAATAGGTGCAGGCGACCAAGGAATGATGTTTGGCTACGCTTGTAATGAGACAGAAGTTTATATGCCACTAGCCATATACTTATCACATAAGCTAGCAAGAAGGCTAGCTGAAGTGCGTAAGGACGGCACATTAAGCTACTTAAGACCAGACGGCAAGACACAAGTAACTATCGAATACGACGGAGATAAGCCAAAGAGAGTTCACACTATAGTCGTTTCTACTCAACATAAGGAAGGCGTTAGTCTTGACAAGATTAAGAAGGATATCATCGAACACGTTATAAAACCAGTAGTTGATCCAAAACTAATTGACGACGAAACTATCATTTACGTGAACCCAACAGGACGTTTCGTTATAGGCGGACCAAAGGGCGACACAGGTTTAACAGGTAGAAAGATTATCGTTGACACATACGGCGGCTACTGCAGACATGGCGGAGGAGCCTTTTCAGGTAAGGACGCTACAAAGGTAGATAGATCTGCTTCATACGCAGTAAGACATGTTGCGAAAAACCTAGTAGCAGCAGGCCTTTGCGATAGATGCGAAATACAAGTTTCATACGCGATAGGCATAGCTAAGCCGATATCCATAAACGTAGATACATTTGGAACAGGCAAGATCGAAGAGACAAAGATACTTGAGATAGTTGAAAAAGTATTCGACCTTCGTCCAGCCTTCATCATCGACTACTACGACTTAAGAAAACCAATCTTCCACAAGATTACTAACTATGGCCACTTCGGACGTGACGATATAGATCTTCCTTGGGAAAGATTAGAAAAAGTTGACGAGATCAAAAAACTTGCTGGAGAAATTAAATAGTATATAAATTATATATATATAATAGGAAGAGAACTATGAGCGACGTGCCCATAGTTCTTTTTTTAATTGTGAAAATGGATGGTATATGCCGAGCGATAGACATATGATGGGAGGTAGACATATGACGAGCGATTGCTTTACGCCGCGCGATTCGTTTTTTGCGTCAATCGTTTTGCGCCTACTTTGATATTCGTGAAAGCATTAGCACGGCAAAAGATATTACAAAAAATTAATATTTTATACATTTCACCTATATACTCACTTCTATTAAGATAAAATAAAATATACATAAATAAATTTATATATTTGTGATACTTTTACTTGACATATGATTTTATTCGTTATATAATTCAAAATAATTGTTGAAAGACAGTAAATATCACGGTTTACGGACTAATATATTTTGAAAATCGTAATAAGAATTAATGAAAGAAGGGGAATCATGAAAAAAGGAAGGAAAATATTAGCTTGTTTGATTTTGATGGTGCTAGTACTAAGCCAAGTGCCAACAAACTTGCTTGTTCGCGCAGAAGAAGGCGAAGAAACGAAATATAATTTAAGTTTCGAGCTTGAAAGAGATACGAGCGCTTTGAATGAAATTTATCAAAAGCATGATGAGGCTGAGAATGAAAGTGAAAAGACAGATGAAAAGGCTAGTGATAAAGAGGAAAATGGCAAAGCAGATGTAAATCAAGATGTAAAGAGCAAGGCAAAACCTGTTAATGATAATGACACAGTAGTTGACTTAAGTGCAGAAACAGAAGCTGAAGAAAATTCATCTGAAGAATCAAAGCCAATAGACGAAGCAAAGCCGGTAGAAGAAACAAATGGTGAAGCTGAATTGATTGAGGATGAAGGCGAAGAAGCAATAGTCTTGCCATCAGGTGGCGGCGAAGGCTCATCTGAAGAAAAGGCAGAAGAAGTAAAGGACTTAAATATCACATACACAGTTCATATAAAAGGCTCATCTGAAGAAACTATAGAAAAAAGAATCACTTATTCGGTAGAAAAAGCTGATTTTGTTGGAGATCTAAAATTCGAAGGCATTGAAGCGCTAAGCAATGAACTAGAAGTAAAGTACTATAGCAAAGAAGATGGATTAAGCTTTGACGAAGAAGCGGAAAACTTTGATTTGTATCTAGAAACAAGCGCAGAAAAAACAGTTTTAGAATTACCAAGAATAGGTGAGAAAGAAGATTCACTAAGAGTAAAGGAAAGTAATTTTGAAGAAGCAATAGAAATAAGTGAAGAAAAAGTAAATGAAGCAGTGGCTGATCCTAACGCAAAACATTATCTAAGCTTTGATATAAGTAGATATGAAATGACTGATTATGATTACATTATTTCAACATATACTAACTATTGGATGAGTAGAGCAAATCAAAATATTTTTGATTGTGATAAATGGGCACTAAATAATTTTACAGTTATTAATGAGCTTCATGTAGATGGCGTTGACGAAACAATAAAGGAAAAAATGATTTATGATGCTGATGAGTACCATTGGTCAGAAAAGATAGAGTTTAAAGATATAGAAGTTCCATATGGAGACATTGAGATTCAATATTATAAAAAGGCAGATAACAGCCTAGTTAAGCCATATCTTTTACATTATGATTTCTATCTTAAGAAGTCAGAAGATGGTAAAATGATTCTTCAAGTTCCTAGACTAGCTCCTAAAAATAATTATTCAGGTGATGCTAATCAAGTTAAAATATTTAAAGTAAGCAATGTAAGTCTAAAGTATAAGGATGGAAATGCTAAGGAAGTAACTCCAACTGAGATAGATGACATCAATTTAGATATTACGGAAGACTTAAGCGGAATTAAGCCTAGTGATACCGTATATGTGAATGGTAAATCTGGGGATGATCAAAAAGATGGGCTATCTAAAGAAAACGCAGTAAAGACATTTGCAAAAGCAAAAGAGATAGCTCAAAGCAATAAAGACATTGTAGAGATTGTCATAACTGGTCAAACAGATATTGAAGGAGATATTTCACTTGAAGACACAAATGCAAAAATATGCAGAAGTAAGGATTATGACGGATTTTTATTTAACGTTCCAAGTGAAAAAACTGCTACACTATCAAATATAATTATAGATGGTAAATCTAATTCAAATGAAAGCATTAAAAAATCTTTAATTAGGGTTAATTCTAGAGCAACACTTAATATTAATGATGGAGCTGTTTTAAGAAATAACAAGATCATGGATATTAAAGATACAGCTACAAGAGGCGGCGCAGTAAATGCATTTGAAGCAACTATCAATATGACTGGTGGTTCTGTTGAAGAAAATCAAGCTTCTTATGGCGGCGGTATTTATTTATATAAATCTACAATGAATTTTTCTAGTGGCGTTGTTCAAAATAATGAAGCTAAAAGAGTAATTGATTACGCGTATGGCGGAGCAATTTATTCGGCGGGGGGGGGTATCATTGCTAGTGGAGCAAGCACGATAAACTTCTCTGGAGATGCAAAAGTTTTAAACAACTCTGCCGATGAAGTTGGCGGTGGAATAAGTTTAGGAACAAGACAAGTTGATGGACAAAATAAGCTTTACATGACAGGCGGACTTATTGATGGAAATACTGCTAGAGCTTCAGGTGGAGGTATTTTTATACAATGTAGATTACTTGATGGTGGCAAATCTATTGCTTATATCTCATCTGGTAGAATAACTAATAATAAGATGAGTGGCACTGGATTGACAGAGAAGGCTTTTGGCGGCGGCGGTATTTATGTTAATGGATTCCCTGCTTCATGGGATTATGCTGGCACACATTTTTATGGTGAAAATGGCGAGTTATATTTAACAAATGCTATAATAAGAAATAATAATTCTGATGAGGAAGGAGCTGGATTTGCTGGTTGCCCTATATCAAAAACAAAATTTTATGTAAATAATGGTGTTGCCATATATGGTAATAATACTAGTGCTGGAATAAATAATGACAAGGGAAAGACAGTTTATCTATTGTCAAGTAATTTTTATGCATCTCATAGTGGACGAGCAGAATATAAGCTTGATAAGAGGATGTTAGGTGGAGCTCCATACGATTGGAAAAAAGTAACAGGTTCTGGAATAATTCTTTTGCCAGATAATGAACTAGAAGCGACATTGCCAGCAAGCTCTGAATTAGCGTTAAATTCAAACGACAAAGCTAATGATCTAACAGAAGCATTAGGAAAGGTGATTATTGAAGGCAATTACTCAGCTACTAGAGGAGCTGGTATTGGCAGCAACGGTACAATAAAATTTGGTACAGATGCCCCTACTACTGACGTATCTGTTGAAAAGAAATGGGACGACAATAATGATGAAAAGAAAATTCGTCCTGAGTCTATTACTGTAAACTTAATTGCTAATTATGATGGCCATGAATATAAAGTTGATTCAGCTGTATTAAATGAAAATAATAATTGGAAACATACTTTTAAAGATTTACCTACAGTTAATGACAACAAAACAATAATTTACACAGTTAAAGAAGAAGCTGTTAAGGGATATAAGAGTGAATTAAGTGGATCAGAAAAAGAAGGCTATACTATCACAAACACTCCTGAAGAACCTAAAAAAGAAACAAAAGAAATAAAAGTAAAGAAAGTTTGGGATACAGCTGATAAAAAAGCTGTTGTAAATGAAATTACTGTTGAATTATATAAAAATAATGAAAAAACAGATAAAACATTAACACTTAACAAAGAAAATAATTGGCAAGGCACATTTAAAGATCTTGACGTTAAAGACGAAAACGATAAAGAAATCACTTACAGCATAAAAGAAGCTGGCGAAACAGATGGCAAGATCACTTTTGACGGCAAAGAATTTAAAGTAAGTTATTCCGGAAGCGAAGCCGATGGCTTTACTATCACAAACAGCTACAATCCACCAGAAGAACCAAAGAAAGAATACAGAGACATCTTCGTAGAAAAAGCTTGGGACATAAGAGGCATGAAGCCTATTAGCCATATAGAAGTAGAATTATATAGGGATGGCGAAGCTACAGGAAATACTCTAGTTTTAAGCGAAGCGAATGGCTGGAGCGGAAACTTCGAGAACTTAGAGAAAGCGTCTGACGGTGGACACATCTATAACTATAGTGTTAAAGAAATCGGCGAAAAGTTCTACACTGTAGAAATATCTGGTAAATACTACGAAGTTATTTACAAAGGCGATATGGATACGGGCTTCACTATAGTCAATAGAGAAGAGCCTCCAAGGAAGCCTCAAAGAAGAGATATCAGAGTCAGAAAAGTTTGGGACGTCACAAATAAAATACCAGTTGATGCAATTCAAGTAGAGCTATACAAAGATGGAAGAGCAACAGGAAATGTGATTACACTAAGCGAGGCCAATGGCTGGAGCGGACGTTTTGAAGATTTAATTGCATATGACGTAGCCGGAGTTAAATATGAGTATAGCGTAAGAGAAGTTGGAGAAGCATCGCACAGAGTCAGCATCTCAGGCAGTGACTACGACGTTAGCTACGAAGGCGATATGAAACATTCATTTGTAATCACAAATAAAGAAAACACTCCACCAAAGAAAAAGATTGAGTTTGGTGTGAATAAAGTTTGGAGCTCGAATGGAAAGACAGAAGCGGTTCAAGTCGAATTATATATGGACGGAGCTGCTACAGGTAAGATCATCACACTTAGCGAGGCTAATGGATGGAGCGGCGCCTTTACAGATCTTGATTTAGAAGATGCAAAAGGCAATAAGCACGTATATACTGTTAAGGAAGTAGGTGAAGCAGGTGGTCAATACACAATTGGCGAAAGAGTCTTCACTGTAAGCTACTCAGGCGATATGCATAGTGGCATCACAATAATCAATAGTGAAGAACCTCCAAAAGAAGAAGAGGAAGAGCCAT
This sequence comes from uncultured Eubacteriales bacterium, assembly GCA_900539725.1. GTDB lineage: Bacteria > Bacillota > Clostridia > Tissierellales > Peptoniphilaceae > Fenollaria. Next base: position 61,140 of record UQDI01000010.1, read on the forward strand.
CAAAAGACAAAGATGATGAGCCAAAAGAAAAAGATAAAGAGCCTGAAAAACACATCATACCAAAGACAGGCGTTGAAGAAGGAAGTTTATCCATAGTCTTAGCGTTAGTTGTTCTAGCCGGACTATTCTTTGTAAAGAGAAAAATTAATGAGGGTAAAAGTAAATAGATTTTAGAAGATATCTGCTGGGCGATTGATATGCTTAGCAGATATTTTTTATGTATATAATATGTATATAATAAGGCTGTATAATATCTATTGGGGAGTAAAACCTCAATAGATATTTTTTTGATAAAA
>UQDI01000011.1 GCA_900539725.1 uncultured Eubacteriales bacterium
CCTTCTATGTCTTATATATACCCAACAAATGTGTATTTTAAGAGGTTTTAAGCAAAAAAAGTAGGCATAATTTTTAAAAAATATGCCTACTTTGTCAACAGTCTGAAGAAGGCCAATGCCTTCTTTTTTTTATGCTAGTGATCCCATCGGATCCCAAGGTTTTAGTACAATTGGACTCTTCTTATAATCTTCTTGTTCTTTCTTAGTCAAGTACTTCTTATCAACTACGGCTTGATAAACAAAACTATCGAACCATTCATCACTCATAACGAAGTGGCCTTTGTAACCAAATTCGTCGCCCCATGAGTTTTCGACTTTGAATCTGACTGGCTTAGTGCCATCCATTTCAACGCCTGTAAATGTCATGGCGTGTGTCATTAGTGAGTAGCCGTAATCAAGACCATCTTCCTTAGAAAGTTCTAGATCAATATCAAATAGTGTTTCGTAATCGATGACGTCTTTGGCAAGTGTTGCTCTCTTGTCATCTTTATCACCTGTGAACATGTCTTTACCTACGTCGCAACCGAACCAAACTGGCATGCCGTCTTGCAATTGCTTAACGATGGCTCTCTTTAGGTCTTCGATTTTTAGATTAAGGTGCTTAACTTCTCTTCCTTCAACGATGTTGCCAAGGTACTTAATTGTGAATGTCTTGTTGAATGGCTTATCCTTTGTTGGCGCGTTGATGATTGAAACGAAGTCATCAAGATTAAGTCCAACATACTTCTTGAAAAAGCTTTGTGGAGTTAAATTCTTTTCTTCGATAAGCTTATGGTCTTTGTCATGTGCAATGAAGTCAAAGCTTTCTGGAAGCTCGCCAAGTGTTGCTGTTAAGACGTTAAATACGTCTTGTAGAGCTGCTTCTTTAAGTGCGTTTACTTCTGCTTTGCTTTTGCCTTCCTTAACTGCTTCTCTTAAAGTAACTGTGTTTTTTCTAAGTATCTTTGAAAGGTACTTATTTAGTTCTCTTGTGTTTGATGAAGCGACTGTTTCTGGATAAACGTATTTTGGCACAAGACCATATTTATTAACAATGTTTACAAACATATCCCATTGGCCGCCATCACAAAGTGGGTCGCCCATAAGGTATTGCATTACTCTATCTTCTATCGGCTCATCTGCCTTTTCGATAACTGTTTCGAAGTAATAATTACTTCTTTCTAGTTTATCAAAGAAGAATGGATAGCTTTGTGAAAGCTCAAAATTTTCTAAGTAATATTTTTTAATGATGACATTTCTCATAAAGTTTAGTGAAGCAAACATCCAGCATCTGCCTGATGCCTTTTGGTTGCATACATCACCATTGTCAATATCGATATTAAACTTATATGGATTTGCCTTAATTTTGTTTACATCTGTCGCAACTTTTCTGATACCGCTTTGAACTGCAGCATTCATGGCAACGATATTTTTCTTGTCAGCTAAAAATTCTTTTTCTAATTCATTTAATTTATCTGTGCTTAATTGTCTCATCTTCTACCTCCTACGATTCCCATGGCATAAGCTTGATAGGCTCTTCATCAAGGGCTGCAAGCTCTTCTGCATTTAGGTATTTCTTCTTCGGAATGATTTCAAAAGCGTAGTTATCAAACCAAGCCTCGTCCATAACTAGGTAGCCTCTGATGCCGGCCTTTTCGCCCCAAGAGTTTTCGACCTTGAACTTAAGTCCTTCATCAGTCCTGTCGTAGCCAACTAGGACCATGGCGTGAGTAGTGTTTGACTCGCAAGTTTCCATGCGTTCTACCTTAGTTTGCTTTGTGTTAATATCAAATAAACTGTCTCTATCAAGTAAATTGTATACAAGGTGGCCAGTTCCATCCCCATCACGCGATACGAAGGAGTCTTTACCAACGTCGCAGCCAAACCATAGAGCTTCGTCGTCATCAAGCATAGCGATGGCTATGTCCTTCATTCTTTGCATTGAAACGTTTAAATATTTTAGTGAACCGCCAATTCTTTGTTGAATAAAGTCTCTTTCATAAACTTTATTTTCTTCCTTGCCTTTGCCTGGATAATTGCCTAGTTCAACATATTCGCTTATATCGTCTGCCATAAATTCTCTGTAAAAGTCAATGGCTGTGATGTTTCTTCTTTCGATAAGTTCATCGTCTTTGTTTTTCATAATCAAATCGAATCTCTTTGGAGGCACACCTAGAGCAATGGCTGTGATCTTGTAAACATCTTTAAGTGCCTTGTCCTTGATCTCTTCGATTTCGGCATCAGTTTTTGCATTTCTAATGTCTTTAGCAGCAATCTTTAGTCTCTTGTCAAGAACGAAGATTAAATTATCTGTCTTTTTAACGTCAGCTGTGTCTGGATAAACATATTCAGGAACTATACCATATTTAGTAATTAGTCTTGAGAATGTTGTCCACCAAGCTCCGTCATCAGCTGCGTAGAAGATAACGCCTCTATTTAACCTATCATCAAGGTCTTTATCCTTAAGTGCGATAACATCTTCAAGGTATTGATTAGCTCTTTCAAGCTTATCAAAGAAATATAGGTACTTGTGTGAAAACTCGATGTCGCCTAGCTTAAACTTCTTCATCATATTGACTCTGATAACGTTAAGGCCGGCAAACATCCAGCATCTACCGGATTGTCTTTGGTTTGTCATCTTACCTATATTTATAGTTTTCTTGAATACATCTGGGTTTTTTGTAAGCTTTGCATAGTTTATGGAAGCGTCCATGATGCCTGCAGATGCAATCATATTTTGTGCTGCCTTGTTAAAGTTCTCGTCATATGACTTTTTAAACTTAGCAAGGACATCTTTTGTAATTGATTTTTGCATATTGTCCTCCTTTATATATAAATTATTTCATCTCTCGTAATAATTATAACTCTTTAAAAATATTTTTGCAAGTATATTAAAAGGGAAAGACAGAATCTTTCCCTTTATATCCAGCCGTATAAATAAAACTATTTAGATCCTAATTCTCTGTCTATAGTAATCTTTGCTGCGATGTTGCCATCAGCAAGTGTGAAGTTATCAACGATGTCAAGAGCAAGCTCTTCTTCTTCAATTTGTTCATTGATAAATTGATGCATAAAGATCTCAGTTGCGTAGTCATCGTTCTTCTTAGCTACGTCATGAATCTTGTAAATTCTTTCAGTTACTTTCTTTTCATGATCTAAGATAATCTTTGCTACTTCTAGAGGTTCCTTAATTTCAAGAGCTTTCATTTCAATAGTTTTAAGCTCAGGCTTAGCGTCACGCTTTTGGATAAATTCGATGAATTGATCGGCATGAGCTAATTCTTCTTTGTAATGATTAGCAAGCCACTTAGCGTAGCCTTTGTAGTTTTCTCTCTCCATAGCGATGGAAAGGTTTAGATAGATATAACCAGAGTATAACTCATAGTTAATTTGTTCATTCAATGCGTCTAATACTTCTTGTTTCATTGTATTTCCCTCTTTCAAATTATTTAGTTTAATATACAGCCGAATAACAAAGTTATTGCTATGAAGAAAGCCGGCGCAAACCGGCTCTTCATATAAATTTAATTAAGCTTTTTCGTTTTTCTTCTTAAGCCACTCTTCGTAGCCTTTTTGTAGTTCTTCATTATTCTTTGCGCAGTCGCCGCAATGAGGGCAGCCTACGCAGCCGCCTTCTTTGACTGAGCTTCTGACCTTCTTTATACAGAAGAAAACTATAATCAAAACTGCGGCTACTATAATTATATCTGTTGGGCTCATTAAACCACCTTCTTGTATTTTTGTCTTTGCTTAAATCTTGCGTATAAAGCGCCTACGATAGCTACAACGACTAGGCCTGCTAGCACATACAGAATTAGGTTGCCTTTTACGTCAACTGCTTCTGAGGCTTCTTCAGCGCTTGCGTAATCAAGTAAGATCTTTTCTGTAAATTTTGTGCCTTTGAAAATTAAATTTCCTACTTGGTTAACGATATATGCTAAGACATAGGCAAGACTTGTTTGGAAGCCTGCTGTAAATAATGTGTCTTTAGTGTTACCAAGCTCTCTTCTCATAGCTCCGATAGCTGCAAAACAAGGGGCAGCAAACATTGTAAATATAATGAATGCGAAAGCACTAACGTAGCTGAAGTATATAGGTACCTTAGAACCAACTGTTGCAAATGTTGCTACAACAACTTCTTTAGCAACAAGTCCTGTTATAGAAGCAACAGCTGGTGCCCATGAATCGCCAAAGCCTAGTGGAACGAATACATATCTTAGTACACTGCCGATCTTAGCAAGCATCGACTCTTCAATCGCATCACCCAAAAACTCAAGTCTAAAGTTAAAGCTTTGTAAGAACCAAAGTGTAAGGCACGCAAGTAAGATAACAGTTCCCGCCTTGATGATAAAGCTCTTGCCCTTTTCCCACATGTGTATAACAACGTTCTTAAATGTTGGTATTCTGTATGGTGGAAGCTCCATAACGAAAGGAGCAGGGTCGCCTTTAAATCTATTCGTACGCTTTAAGATAATACCCGCTATAATTACAACGACTATAGAAATAAGGTATATCATCGGAGCGATCCAAGGGGCACCATTGAATATCAAAGTGATAAACATGGCAAATATAGGTAGTTTCGCTCCGCATGGTATAAATGGTGTTAGTAATATAGTCATACGTCTGTCCGCGTCTGACTCGATAGTTCTAGTCGCCATAACGCCTGGGATAGAGCAGCCCGTACCTATAAGCATAGGGATGAAGCTTTTACCAGATAGACCAAACTTTCTGAATAACTTGTCCATGATGAAGGCAACTCTCGCCATATAGCCCGAATCTTCTAAAAGTGAAAGGAAGAAGAAAAGTAGCATTAGTTGCGGAACAAATGTAAATATCGAGCCTATAGGTTGAACGATACCGTCATTTACGAGCGATGTAACTACTTCAGATGCGCCTATTTCAGGAAGCTTTGTAGTTAGGAACTCGCTAATCTTTTCAAAAATATTTTCAATAAAGCCTATGCAATAGTCGCCAAGCGTTGATATTGACACATAGTATATAAACCACATGATAGCTAAGAATATAGGGATCGCTAAAAATCTATTGGTAACGACTTTGTCAATCTTGTCAGACAAGCTAAGTTTCTTTTCGCTCGGCTTTTTGACAATGCCCTTAATATCCTTTTGAATATTTATATATCTTTCACTTGTGATGATGGACTCGCTGTCATCATCTTCTTTTTCTTCACAAGCTTTGATAATCTCTTCAACTTTATTAAGTAAATCGCTTGAAAGATTTATCTTCTTGATAAGTTTTTCATCGCGTTCAAAAATCTTGATTATAGTGTATCTCTCACCATCATAGTCAAGACCTGTAGCCTCAGCTATTCCCTTAAGAGCTTCTTCGACATCATCTGCAAAAAGCTCTTTCTTAGGAAGCTTTTTTAAGTGGCCAATCTCTATTGCCTTAGAGATAAGATCATTAAGACCCTTGCCCCTAACAGCCGCAGTTGGCACTACATCAACGCCAAGCTTATCTTCAAGCGCTTTTACATCGATTTTTGTGCCGCCCTTGTCAATCATATCCATCATATTAAGGGCGATGACAGTTGGAACGTTCATCTCCAAAACTTGGCTTGTTAAGTACAGATTTCTTTCAAGGTTAGTCGCGTCAACTATGTTGATGATAACGTCAGGCGCCTCATCCTTGATATAGTCTCTAGTAATGACCTCTTCCAAAGTATATGGGGATAATGAATAAATACCTGGAAGGTCGACTACTTCTATGTCTTTATGTTTTAATAATTTGCCGGTTTTCTTTTCTACGGTTACCCCAGGCCAGTTACCAACGTATTGATAAGCGCCAGTTAGGTCGTTAAACATTGTAGTTTTGCCACAGTTAGGATTACCAACTAATGCAATTCTCAAAATAATACCTCCGTTAATAAATTAATTAGCCTAAGTTAATTTATCTAGGCTAAGCTTCTAAGTGAAAAATAATTACTCTATCTCTATGTCTTTTGCTTCACTAGCTCTAATAGATAGCTCGTATCCACGCACTTCAAGCTCCATAGGATCACCTAATGGCGCAACTTTAACAAGGGTAAGTTCAGTACCCTTAGTGATGCCCATATCCATAATGTGTCTCTTAACAGCCGATGTGCCGTGAAGCTTTTTAACTACGCCCTTCTCACCGATTTTTAAGTCAACTATAGTTTTCATACTACGCCTCTCTAACATCAATCTTCGAGCCAAGCTTCATGTCAATAGCAAGCCTCGACTCAAAAAGTTTTACAATAATTCCACTGTCAGTCTTTTGCAAGACAGTTAAAGGCGCGTCAGGAACAAAGCCTAAGTTCTTTAGCCTCGTCAAAACCTCTTCACTTCCTCTGATTTTGTTAATGATGTAATCTTTGTTTTCACTAGCCATGATTAAAGGCATCGTCCTCACCCCTTTTCGACAATATGCATGTTAGCCCACGCTAACGAATATATTATACACTGCTAACTCCACTTTGTCAATAGTTTTTGTAAAAAAATATTTCTTATCACAAAGATTTATAAAATTTATCTATAATAATGGCCTTAAGTATAAACAATGTCAATGGAGAGAGAGAGTAAAAAAGAGACCCGCTAAGGTCTCTTAAAAATATATATTTTATTTTGAGCGATTTGATTTATCGCAAAATTCATTTATTCACAAATTTTGGCTATCAAGTATTTTGCAGAGTGATGAAAAACCTCGCCCATAAATGGCGAGAACCTTTGCTCTATGCTGAGATTGGCGTTGTACATCAAAAAGTGTTTTCCTTCGCTTGCTACGTCTACATAAATTGCTAATTTCTAAGCTTGTTCACCTGTGGTCTCATATCCGTTCGCTTCGCTCAACTAAATGAGCCCGGCTCACTGCGCTAAGAAATTAATGCAATTTATTCCGAAGGCTGCGCTCGTGAAAATCACTTTTCTCACTATTAGTTCAAGTCGCACAGTGCGAAGCACCAAGGTTCTCGGGACCCATCCAAAGCTTTAGCTTTGATGATGGGTGAGGTTCTTCTTTGAATGCGAAATTCGCAAAATTAGCCTGCTATAGTTTTTAACTCCTTCACCATATCAATCCTTTTAATCTTCCTTCTCTCAATCCATTGACAAAGTATAAAGACTACAACTGTCATCAAATAGCTTGTTACAAAAACTCTCACTGGTACTGTTACTTCTAAATATGCGTCAAATTTTTGCATTGCTATAAAATAAAAATATTTAACGAGTTTATCTAGGATTGGAATTAGTATTATTTGAAATATTATTAGCATGGCAAAGCTTGTGTTTACATAAAATTTCGCGACTTCTTTATCTTTATATCCAAAAACTTTTAGATAGGTCATATTGAGTTTGGCTTTGTCTATGATGAGCTCAGTTACCATGAGTATCAATATAAAGAAGAATGCTACGGCAACGAGCTGAATCATGATGAAAACTGCTGAGAATGAATCTAAAAAGTGTCTCATGAATCTTGACATTTCTTTTCTGTCTATATGTGTAAGTAGATTTTCTTTAGTAATTTTTAGCTCTTTATCACTAAGATAAGCGTTGTAATAATCACTATCTTTTTTGATAATTTTATTTAAAATCTCTCTTTTTGTAAAAATTTGGAAATAATTATTGGTCTTATCTATGTCCTTGATCACAAGATATTTTTCTTCTGTATTGTATGGCTCTCTAATCTTGATTTTATCGCCTATTTCGTAGTTAAATCTCTTTGAAAGACCAAGGCTGATAACTACTTCATCAGCTTTAAGGCTTTTTACATCAATCTCGTCATATTTTGTATCAGCATCTATGCCATAAGTTTGGACTTTTTCCTCATCTCTATCAAGTAGTTCAACGCTTACTAAGCTTATCTTGCTCGCATCTAAATCATCCATATCGCTCTTGACAATGTAGGTGTGAGCGTATTTCATCTGATTTTGCATATCATCAGCATATTTTGTAAATATGGGTTTGGCCGAAACACCAAAGATGAGTAATAAATTTGCTATAAAAACGCCAAAAAGCAAGGAAACGTAGCTAAATTTATTTGCAAATATAACTCTTAATTTAAATTTATTTATAAAATTCATATTTTTTAGCTTAAATCTACTTCTTGTTTTTGCCTTTTTAAAGTTTTTTCTCAAGAAATCGACTGGTCTCATCTTAAGACTCTTTGCTATGATGATGTAGTTAATCACAAGATACAAAACTAGTGGCATAATTGATGTTATCAAGAAGGAGCGAAGTGTGATATATGGCTCAAAGATTGGTAAATCATAGGATTGATAATAAACGTTTGCATATATTTTATACGCACGAAGATAACTTATCGCATTTCCGGCTATTGACGCAATTATTACTATGAATAGTGGCATTGCCATGTAATTTAAAAGAAGCTCTCTCTTTTTATAGCCTGAAGCAAGCAAAGTTCCGATGATTGGCGCTTCTTCTTCGATGATGGATTTAACTTCTGCGCTCGAAATGAAAGCGATTGCAAGGAAGAGAAGTGCTGTAACTATGCTCATAGTAGGCACATCTCCGCTCATGTCATCTGCAATGAAGGTGATGCACTTGTTGTCAAAGCGTGTGACAGCATCAACCACAAGATTATCCTTGTTAACTATCTTGACTATATCTTTTAATTTTTCTCTCGCATCTTTTTTATTTAAAGCCTCATCTGTGTGATAAGAGTAAAGATATTTTACATGAGCGTCCTTCATATCGTCAAAGGCTTCTTCAGAGATAGTCGCTATGCCGAAGTGACCTGTGTCCATAACAAGATCGTTTCTATTTCTAAGTGCTGAGGAGTAATCTGGGAAGGATGCTAGTGAAGACACTTTAAATTTTTTATTTTGTATAGTGATTTCATCGCCAATATTTATTTTATTATTTCTTGCATAATAAGCGGAAATATTTATCTCATCTGATTTTTCTGGTAAATTTCCTTCAAAAATTTGTGCTTCGTTGATATCTTTTCTATTTTTAAAAATTCTTAAGGCTCTTTCATCATCATTTTCATATTCAAAATAATAATTCTCATAGAGTTTTACGCCAATGTCTTTTAGCTCATCTTTTGCCTCATCGCTAAGCGCATAAATTGCTTCAAACTCGCCATCTTCAACTTTTCCATTAATTATTTGCTTATTATAAAGCTTTTCAACTGATTCTTGTGAAATGAAGAATGACGATGCGAAGACAACTATAAAAGTAAGTGCTAGCAAGATGGGTATGACTTTTAAAGGCTTGTATTTAAACTGCCTGTAAATACGTTTATTAATAGGGCATCTCATCTACCAAGTCACTTCCTTTGCAGAGATTTTCTCTGTATTTCTCTCTAAGCTCTTGATGCTACCGTTGTGCAAGGACAAAATTACGTCGCTCATCTTGGCAATTTGTGTGTTGTGGCTCGCGATGATGACTGTTGCTCCATATTTTTGATTAAGTTTTTCGATTAAACACAAAACATCTTTTGCGCTCTCATAATCAAGTGCTCCAGTTGGTTCATCGCAGATAAGTAATTTCGGGCTCTTAATCATAGCTCTTGCAATGGATGCTCTTTGCGCTTGACCACCAGAAATTTCGTTTGGGTACTTGTACTTGTGTTCATCAAGTCCTAAGTCCTTTAGAAGCTCATCTATATCAAGCGGCTCCTTCGATAGATACTCGCCCACTTGAACATTCTCAAGAAGATTGAGGTCGCTAATTAGATTATAGAATTGAAAAACAAAACCAAGGTATTCGCGCCTGTAATTTTCAAGTGCCTTCTTTGACATAGATTTAAGATCCTTATCAAATACATTGACATCGCCTTCGTCAATAGTTTCGATCCCGCCTAAAATATTTAACAAAGTTGACTTACCAGAGCCAGATGGACCTAAGACGCAGATGATCTTGCCATCTTCAAGTTCAAGGTCAATCCCTTTAATCACCTCTGCTCTGTTATCTTTTGTGCCGTAAAATTTGTGTAAATTAGAAATTTTTATCATATAAACACCTCATTTCAATATAGTATTATAATTATTGAAATAACCTTTCAAGATAATAATAGCACAATTTTGGGTTAGCGTCAACTAACTTTTTTAATATTTTTATTCTTTCCACAAAAAAGAGACCCGCTAAGGTCTCTTTGAAAAATATTTATTGTTTTTTGAGCGATTTAATTTATTCACAAAATTTGTTTATTCGCTAATTTTAGCTATCAAGCATTTCGCAGAGCGATTTGTTCATTCGCAAAATAAATTTATTCACAATTTTGCTGGAAAAATTGATGGATTGCGCGATGTGGAGCTTTGAGGCAAGCGGAGTGTACGTACAAGTACTCGAGCATTGCCAAAAAGCGAACAAGCGCAAGACGCAATTTGAAGAACCCCGTACTTTCGTACGAGAACCTTTGTGCTTCGCACGAACGCAAAATTAAAATTATTTTAAAACACGGCTACTAATCCATCCCGAATAACTACTTCCGTCAATATCCACTGCATCAACTAAATACCATGTTCTTCCGTCGTCTGTATGCTTTTCGTCGTTAACTGTTACTTCTGCTCCGTCTGAAAGCTTTACGATAACGTCTGCGTCTAATGAATAGTCTTCTCTTAGATTGCCTTCGCTTTTAACGTAGAATGTTTTGCCGATGTCGTTTGTTTCTTCTTTTGCTTCATTTTGATCATCTTCATCATCTTTTTCTTCTTTATCATCTTTATCATCTTTATCATCATCGTCATCTTTATCATCAGTTTTTTCTTCTTTTGGCTCTTCTTTTGCTTTCTTTTCATCTAAAAGCTGATAGCCTTTGAAGCCAAGGTTGTTAACAAGTTCGTCGTAGTTACTGTAGTAACCATCGAAGTAGAACTCAGATATTACCTTGCCGTTAGCCTTTTGGAAGTTGTAGCTATCCATGATGTAGTACTGAGTCTTTCTAGTCTTAGTACCGCTCCACCAGTCGCTTTCGTTGAAGCTTGCCTTGTAAACGCCAAGTAGTCTGTATCTTGACTTTGCTTCGTATGAATTGCTTACTTCGTAGATCTCTGCTTCGTCCATTGGCTTTTCCATTAGAGCAAGTCTTTCTATCTTAAGTCCATCTGGCTTATATAGTGAGTCGTAGATGCTCTTGTTGGCTCTCTTGTCAAGTCTGTCAGCGAAATCGTCTGGTAGCTCAGCAAAACTATTAACAAGTTCTGCAAGTCCTTCAACTGTCATTTCCTTTTCAATAGTGTCGCTGTCAAATTTTAGCTTAAACTTTTCAGAAACAAGCTTAACTTTAGCTACAATCTTGTCGCCATTCTTAAGGCCTTCGTTTTTGTCAAATTCGATGTCACCGTAAGTTATGCTGTCAAGAATTTCGTAGTCTCTGTCTTTTAGCTTTGTCTCAGAGATTTCTGGCATGCCAGTGAGTGAGCCGCTCGCAACTGCGTGGCCGTCAAAGCCCTTGACATCAATAATTATGTCCATGTCCTTAGTTGAGATAACTGCATCTGGTTTTAATGCGTAGATAATCTTCGGAACGAAGATGATAGCTAGCACTAAAAGGATTGCAGCGATAACTCCTATGATTATAGGCTTTGTGTTTGCAGGTTTTGCTCTGTAAGCTGGGCCATAGCCGTCGTCGTAGCCATCTTCATAGTCGTCGTAGCCGTCATCGTAGCCCCTAGCTCTTCTAGGCGCGTAGCCTGCGTCGTATCCATCGTCATAATCATAGCCATCATCATAGCTGTCGTTATTGTCATAGCCATCGTCATAGTTATTGTCATAGCCATCGTCATAGCTGTCGTTATTGTCATAATTATCATCATAATCATTGTCATAGCCATCGTCATAGCCATCGTCGTAATTATCATTATAATTATTGTCGTTATAATCGTTATACTCGTTGTATTCGTTGTATTCGTTATAATCGTCTTGAGGCGCTTTTCTCGGGCCTCTGTTTTCTCTGTACTGTCTATTATTGTCTTTATTCGTCATATTCATTACCTTGATCGTAGTCTTCGTTTTGTGGTCTAGGTCTTCTTGGCGCTTGTGGTGCATCTGGTCTAGCAGGTCTTTGTGGTGCGTCTGGTCTAGCTGGTCTAGCTGGTCTAGCTGGTCTAGCTGGTCTTTGTGGTGCATCTGGTCTTTGTGGTCTAGCTGGTCTTTGTGGCCTAGCAGGTCTTTCATCGTAGTAATCATCGTAATCAGCGTTATTTTGTGGTCTAGGTCTTCTTGGCGCTCTTGGTGCTTCATCATATACGCCGTAGTCGTCGTCAACGTATTCCCTTGGAGCTGGTCTTCTTGTGTCGTAGTCTTCAACATTGTCAGGGTTTCTTAAGTCGTCAGCTGCGTTTTGAGCAGTTTCTTTAACAGCATTTGCTGCGCCTGAAACGCCTCTACCAACTGCGTTTATTTGTCTTGATAAGTCTTTTGGTCTAACTCTCTTATAAATCTTCTTGTATAGAAGCACGCAGCCTATAATTAGTGTGATTAGAGCTAAAATACCAATTATAAGGCCAAATACTGGAACGTAGTTAGGATCAAAGTCACTTGACATTCCAAGTCCTAACATGCCTCCTAAAGAGTCCATCGCTTTAGCGATCATCTTCAGCATCTTTCTAAACTTCATCATTGCGAAGAAGTCTATGAAAGTAAATAATAGTCCAAAACCGATCATAACATTGTCAAGCGTCTTAACATTTCTTCTCTTGCCGTTTCTTAAAAGTATTGTGTAAATAAGAGCAAGTGTAGTTGTAACGAATGCTATAACAATGAAGATAAAGTAAATGTTTAGTCTCTTCGCCATAGATATAACTTTACCTACAGTGTCAAAACTGTCTGAGTTACCGATTACAGCTCCGCTTATAATGTAGTCTAGAGCATAAATCAAAGTAAATGCTAGTAGTATAAGTGCATTGAAAAACAACACTTTGTCGTACATTAATAATGACTTTTTAGGTCTTCTTCTCCCTTCCATAATAAGTCCTCCTTAAAAATTATTTCTACAATTTTATTATACAATATATTGACTTATATTGCAATTGTATTTACTTAGTTTATTAAATCTTTTTGCTATAGTGCTTTCAGTATGAGTAAGTAAATTATTTGCTTTTTCTATGAGAATGGCCTTGCCACTACGTAAATAATTGCTCAAGAAAAAATGCAGCTACTACTTATAAGTAACTGCATTAAATTAAATTTGATCCAATTGACTCTCTATAAATTGGTTGCGGTACAGCTGATAATACATTCCCTTTTTAGCAATCAGCTCTTTATGCGTACCCATCTCAGCTATACGTCCTTGATGTATATAAAGTATCCTATCGCTCGTAACTATAGTCGATAATCTATGAGCAACGGTTATCGAAGTTCTTCCCTCAAGAAGTTTTTCGATTGCATCCTGTATCCTCTTTTCTTGATAAGTATCGACCGATGATGTCGCCTCATCTAATATCAATATGGCTGGATCCTTGATTAAGGCTCTTGCAAAGCTCACTAATTGCTTCTCGCCTTGTGAAAGCTTTCCTCCGCCTTCGCCGACTTCTGTGTCATAGCCATCTTTAAATGACTTAACTAGCTCATCTAGGCCCACCACTTCGGCTGCTCTCAGCATATCCTCTTCTGTCGCATCGTCCCTGCCATATAAAATATTGTCGCGTATACTTCCGCTAAATAGGTAAGGCGTTTGCAAAACATAGCCCAAATTCATTTGCACCCACTTAAGCGGCATCTCTTTGTAATTAATGCCGTCGATGTAAACTTCGCCCTTTGTTGGCTCGTAAAATCTTGATGCTATGTTAATGATGGTCGACTTACCTCCGCCAGTTTCGCCGACAAGCGCTAGCCTTTCGCCATCTTTTATTTTTAAAGAAAAATCTTTTAAAATATAGTCATCGTCTTTATATGCAAAATACACATCTTTAAACTCAATCTCGCCCTTCATCGGTGGAAGCTCTTTAGTTGGCGCCTCAAGTGCATCCCCGTAAACGGCTTCTATCTCTTTCGTATCGTAGACATCGATGTCCGCTTCTAAAATGCTATTGACCCTATCAATTGAGGCTTGCATAGATATAAGCTCAGTTAATACCGAAGCAAGCTGCCTGATTGGCTCATAAATTTCGCTTGAGTATTGAACCATGGCAAATAGCGTACCAACTGTCAAGGTACCGGCTATGGCACTGACCCCGCCATCTTTAAGTATAAAGGCTGTTGCGATTGAACCTAAAAATGTTAATGACGGGATATATAGACTTTGCAGTGTTACTGAGTGTTTGCTGCGTCTTTCGTACCTCGCGGATATTTCTTTAAACTCGCCAAGATTTTCCTTTTCTCTAAGCAGAGTCTTTATAGTCTTTTGTCCTTGTATATCTTCATTTAACTTGCTTGTAAGGTCTGACAATGCTGCCTTGATCTCCTTTTGCGCCTTCATCATCTTGTCTTGGAAAATAAAGGTAAAAGCGGCTATGAATGGCATACTTGCTAATACGTATAGCGATAGCTTTGCATTAAGTACAAACATAGTTATAAATATGATGATCAGCCTCGATACACTATCAGCCATATCGAAGACGTTCCAAGCAACTGACTCTTTAATCGCCATCGTGTCGTGAACTAGCCTTGAGACCATCCAACCAACTTGATGCGTATCCATGTACTTAGCGGAAAGTTTTTGCGTTTTCAAAAAAGTTTCGCTTCTTAAGTAAAGTATAATCTTTTTTTCGAATTTTCCTGCCATAAAGCAGTAGGATAGCTCCGTTAACGATATCATTAGAACGAAGAGCAGCATCAAGACAATAAACTTTGGAAAACCTTCTACATCGTTTTTATAAATGTAATTATCGATGATAAATTTTGTAAGTAATGGCCAAAAAGCAAGTAGTGCTGCGTAAAGCATGTTAAGCACCGAAACGATGGCGGCATCTTTTTTAAATTTTTTTACTAAATTAATTAAACTTATCCTCATCTAGTCCACCTCGATGTTTTGTATCTCATAAATTGTCTTATAAAGGCCATCTTCGCGAATAAGTTCCTCATGAGTGCCCTCTTGAATTTTTTTGCCTCTCTTCATAACGATGATCTTGTCAGCGTTCATAAGCGTTGAAATTCTGTGTGAAATGATGATCTTTGTTTGAGATTTTTCATTTTGACTAAGCGCCGTTCTGATGTTGATATCAGTTTGCGTATCAACCGCCGATAGCGCATCGTCAAATATAATGATAGGCGTGTGAACAAGTATAGTCCTTGCTATGGCAAGTCTTTGCTTTTGTCCACCAGATAGGCTCACACCCTTTTCACCGACTATAGTATCGTAGCCATCCGGAAAGTTCATGATGTCATCATGAATGTCAGCGATTTTAGCCGCTTTGATGATGGCCTCGTCACTTACATCAGGCTGTCTATATGCAATATTTTCCTTTATAGTTTTATTAAATAGATATGGCTCTTGTAAAACGATTGAAGTATTCTCCCTTATCTTGCGCTTAGCTATGGTATTTAGCTCGGTGCCGTCAATTTTGATAGATCCATCGTACTCCATAAGCCTAGGTATAAGTGAAACCAAAGTCGATTTGCCCGAGCCAGTTAGGCCAAGGACACCAAGGGTTTTACCCGCGTCAATAGTAAAAGATAAGTCCTTAATAGCGTCATTTACTTCGTCATAGCCAAAACTTACCTTGTCAAAATCGATAGCTCCTTTAATTTCAATATCAACGAGGCCGCTGTCAAGGTCTTCAGAGTCCATCTCTAAAACTTCGTCAAAACGCTTGATAGCAACAGTAACTCTCGTAAATCTCGAAAGCATTCTGCCTGTGCCAAGTACAACCCAAACCATATTCAAGGCGACAGCAAATACAGCTGTAAACTCACCTAAAGACACAGAGCCGCTGCGGTGCATTAAAACACCAAAGATTGCAATCAAAGTTATTTGCAAAAAGCATAGTGCTTCAGCTACCGACCAAAAGTATGCGAAGTACTTCATAATCTTGTAGTCCTTATTCGCAAGGTCCATGTTGGCCTCTTCAAATTTCTCAATCTCGTGCTTTTGCTTGAAAAAGGCTCTAACGACTTTGTAGGAAGAAAGGTTTTCTTGCACAGTCGTAGTCAGTCTCGCCTCTGATTTTTCGAACTCATCGAAGACCTTGACCACATTTTTGTCGAAGATGTAAGTCCCGATGAATAGTATCGGCATCAAGGCTATGGACACAAGCGCAAGCTTCGCATTGATTGTAAATAGCGTGAATAAAGATATAAGTATATAAGAAATATTGCCCAAAAGCGCCATCATGGTCGTCGAGACAAGGGTTTCGAACTTTGTGATGTCGCTCGACGCCCTTTGAAGCATGTCGCCAGTTGTGATTGACGCCATATCCTTTAGGCTTAGTGACGAAATTTTCGCGTAAATATTGTCACGAATGCCCTTGCTAATGGTGTAAGTCGCCTTACCACTCATGTATGGCCTTAAAAAGTTAAACAGAGCTATCATAAAGCTAATAGCGATGAAAGCTGCGGCGATGATGCCAAGGCGCTCCCTCACTAAGTCTCTGCCACCCAAGAAGTTTATGAAACCTATCATGATCTTATTAGTCGGCACTTCACTGCCTATAATGCTATCGATGGTCGTTCCAAGAAGTATAGGTATAAGCATTTGCAGTGCGCTCGACATTATTTCAAATAAAAATGCTAAAAAATAAATAAATATATATGGCTGAATGTATTTTTTAACTAGAGAATATTTTTTCATTGTATCACCTCGTCTTGCCAATGGTACTATTATACTACTAATTATCACACTTGTCAAAATGATTTGCATGCAAATGATTCGCATTCGAACGGCGCCTAAGGCTCGCGCGCTCGCTTCCTCCTTGCGGAGTACCCGTACGTACACCTCAGTCGGTCGCTCGTTATGCTTCGCCTTATCCATCCGTTCGCTCTGCAAATCATAAGTTTGGCGATGATTCTCTGTCGTAAATAAATATTTTGTGGTTGAATCGTATAGGGCAATAAAAATGGATACACATCAAACGATATATATCCACTAAACTATTTATAAAATTAAATTTCTACTCCGTGTCAACTAAGACTTAAGCTTAAAATTTTAATTTTAAGTTTAAGTCATTCTTCAAGCAAAATCGATGGATGAGGCGAAGTGGAGTTTTTTGACAAGCGGAGTGTATATGTAATACTCGAGCATTGTCAACAAAACGAACAAGCCTCAGCCGCGATTTTGATAAGAATCACCTATCTTGTACCATAATATTCTCGATACCAACTACACGGTCACATACATGTTCTAAGAGCTGCACATCATGACTAACCAATATAACGCTCATCCCATGCGTTTTTCTATACGCATCAAGTAGCTCTGTGATCTTGAGCTTCAAATTAACATCAAGTGGCGATGTAATCTCGTCTGCTAGGAGCACTTTTGGCTCTGTTAGTAGTGCTCTAATTATTTGCGCACGGCTAATCATGCCGCCTGAGAGTTCATTTGGAAGCTTTTGTAAACAAGATTTGTCAAGTTCGAAGTCATCCATGAGTTTTTCAAGCTCTTCTTCATTAAAATCTTTTTTCGAAAAATGAAGCGCCTCTTTAAAGCTAGCTAAGATAGTTTTCTTCGCATCGAAGGATGAGACAGCGTTTTGAAATATTAGCTGCACCGGAAAATCTTCGAGGTTCCTTCTTTTATCGCCAACTATGGGCAAATCGCGTCCCTTGTAAAGAATTTCTCCTTTGTCAAGAACTATGAGCCCAGCTATGAGCCTAAGTAGCGTTGTCTTACCGCTGCCTGATGGACCGATGATGCCTAAAAATTCATTCTCATAAAGGTCCAGCGTTAAGTCGGAAATGGTTGGCGCGTCTGACATTTTAAAGGTCTTTTTTAAATTTTTAATCTCTAGAATTTTTTCCATATATTTTCCCTGCCGCATCTAAAAGTAATCTCGTATTTTCTTCTTCACTTTCAAAAATCTTATCTGATGGCTTGTTCTCAATGATCTCGCCGTCTTTAAAAACACATATCCTGTCTGTTAGCGCTATGCCGTCGAAGGGGTTGTGCGTGATATAGATAAGGCTCATCTTGTTTTTGTCCATGTGATTTTTAATCATATTTATGGCCATGGCAGTCGACTCTCTATCGAGTGCGCTCGAAATTTCGTCCGCAATCAAAAGTTCTGGCCCTCTGTTTAATATCATGGCGATGACAACCCTTTGCTGCATACCGCCTGAAAACTCGTCAGGGTACTTCTTTGCCTTGTCCCTGCTGATCCCAATCGCTTCCAAGGACTCAAGCGCCTTCTCTCTAGCATCGCCCTTGCTTATACCCTTTGCAAAGACTAGGTCATCTGTCATTTGTTCGATGATTTTGATGTAGGGGTTGAGCGAGTTTTGTACGTCTTGCGTGATATAGCCAATTTCATTTTTTAATTTATCTTTTAAAGTTTTTACTCTTTCGCCTTTGTAATAAATTTCGCCACTTATCTCTGCCTTATCTACTAGACCAAGTGCTGACCTAAAGGTCATGCTCTTACCAGCTCCTGAAACACCAATCACGCTCATGGACTTGCCATCATCAATTAAAAGGTTTATATCTTTGATTATGGCTTTGCCATCTATACTTACTGAATAATTTCTAAGCTCTATCATATATTCACCTCATCAAATGTGTAGTGAAAAATTAAGCTTAGGAAAAATATTCCAAGTGCTGGCCACAAAACTATAAGCGGCTTGTCAATGATGTAGCCTCTGTATTGATATAGCATGGTTCCAAAGTCTGGAGCTGTGATGTCTGCACCTAGACCAATGAAAGTTAATGAAGCGTAAGCTAGGATATGGTTCGAAGCTTTGTTGCCCATCAGATTTAGGCTCGGTGCAAGTAGCTCTGGCAGTAGAAAATTTCTCATGATGTATGAGTTAGGCGCTTGCAGCATTCTAAGCGTGTCAACATATGGGTCTTTTAGAATAATTTCGCTAAGCTTATAGCTTTGGTTCGCGAAGAAACCTATATTTGAAAAGCCAAGTGCAAGTCCAACGGCTAGAACCGTGTCTGTGAAGATTATTGACGCGATCAAGGCAACTATAAAGGTTGGTATAATTAAGGTTAAATCCGTTAAAAAACGTATGACGCTTAAAGCCGCTCCGCCATAAAAGCCAGCGACTATGCCAAGTGCAAGTCCTAAAGCGAATGAGACGGCACTCGCTATCAAAACAACGCTTAATGTTCTTAGAAAGCCTTGTGCCATAAGCGAGAAGATATCACGACCCAAGTGGTCCGTGCCCATGATGTGTTCAGCCGATGGCGGCAAGAACTTATTGTTAATGTCAACGAATTTTGGGTTTTGTGTCGGGATTATTGAGAGAGCTATGGCAATTAAAAGTATTATCACTACTGATATTATCATTTTTTTCATTATGCGCTCCCCCTCCTAATCACAAATTTTGAAAATACACTAAAAATTAAGTGTACAAAGAACATCCATATAATTATCATCATGATATATGTTTGTATGATTAGATAATCTCTGTGCGCTATGGACTCGATCAAAAATGTCGATAGGCCTTGTATTGATAAGGCAAACTCTACAACTGAGCTGGCACCAATCACGTAGGCACTTTGACTGATAAGCAGACCCGATAGGCCTTGTAAGGGCTCGTGGTAGCAGTACTTTAGTAGAGCCTTCTCTCTTTTGTATCCTCTTTCAATATAAAAGCGGAAGAATGGTTTTTTCATCACTTCTAAAAAATATATCCTGACCGTTCTTGACATAGGTCCTATGAGTGGAAGGCCTGCGAAAAACGTTCCAACTGCTAGGCTTGCTATCGAACCGGATTTAAAGAATCTGATAAATCTATACTTCACTCCAAAGAAGTAAATAAAGAGAATAATAAGTATAAAGACTGGAACGGTTTGAGTGAAAAGAGCGAGTGCCCTTGTGAATTTGTCAAAAAAGCCATTTTTAAGGCTCGACAAATAGCCTAGCCAAAAGGCTAATATACTCGCATATATTAGCCCTAATAAGCCAAGCATCAGTGAGACAGGCGCTCTCCTTAAAATTTCAGGCTTCAAGTCAACGTCTGTCATGTAACTTTTGCCCCAATCACCCTTGATAAAGTCACTTATCCACTCAAAGTACTGCGTTGTAAGCGGTTTATCAAGGCCAAATTCTTTTTTCAAATAGCTAATATTTTCTTCAGTAGCAGGTAGGTTTCTCTCGCTTAAAACCATCATCACTGGGTCGCCGCTCATAAGCCTAACGACGCCAAATGCGATTAGAGAGCCTACTATGAATATCAAAAACCATTTGCAAAAAAAATTTATGACTTTCATCTATCTAACTGTTAGTGTTGGGTTTGTTACAAAAAAGTCTCCGTTCCAGATTTCATAATTCTTAATATTATCAGAAAGCATTACAAACCAGTGCGGATCAACTGTATATAGTATTGGAAGATCTTCATAGATCTTTGCTTGAATTTCTTTTGAAAGCTCGTCTCTCTTAGCAAGATCAGCTGTTACGCCAAGTTCATCGATTAATTTATCAACTTCAGCATTAGCATAGTAGCTGTGGTTCTTAACAGCATCTTTCTTAAAGTGTTGAGCGAAGAAATAGTGTGGGTTGCCGCTTGCTGTTGGGTTTTGAGCGTATAATAAGATATCGTGATTACCCTTAGCAGCTTCTTCGTCGATGCTGTCAGCTAGTGAAACGCTTGCTTCTATACCCACTTGTTCTAGATCAGATACAAGTACTTGACCAATAACTGGTAGATCTGGTTTAGCTGAGTATGTTAATATAGTAAGCTTAACAGGATTTCCGTTTTTGTCCATAAGCTTGTCGCCTTGATAAGTGTAGCCAGCAGCTGCAAATTCTTCTTTAGCCTTGTCTACATCAAAAGTTAATTTTTGATCGCCATTGAAGCTGAAGTTCTTGGCAAATAGTCCTGTAGGCATGTCTCCTCCGCCAAGTGCATCGATAATCTCTTGTCTATTAACAAGAAGGTCAAGCGCCTTTCTGAAGTGAAGGTCGTTTAAATGATCTCTCTTAAGATTTAAGAAGCAGTAGTATTGGTATCCAGCATTGTAATCAAGCGCTTTGAAGCCCTTGTCCTTTAAACCGACAGCCACATCGTTTGTAAGGCCGAAAGCTAGGTCCACTTCACCGCTTTCATAAGCAAGCTTAAGCGCATTTCCGTCCTTGAAAGCCTTGATAATAACAGTTTCAGGTCTATTTTCAAAACCATCGTAATATTCGTTTCTCTCTAAAACTACTTCAGCTCCTGGTTTAAGCTCTTTAATCTTGTAAGCGCCTGTGAAGATGTATTTGTCACCATCTTTCTTGAACATAACATTAGTCCACTCAGCGAAAATTGATTCAAGATTAACTGTAGGTAGCTCAGTAAGTATCTCTACTTTGTAGTCTTCTACTGGGGTGAAAACGATCTTACCAGCAGAAGCGCGAGCAAATTCGTTACTTTCCATGATCATGTTCATTGCTTCACAAAATGCCTTAGCATCAACCTCACTGCCATCAGCGAACTTAACGCCTTCGTTTAATTCAGCAGTAAAGTGAGTTTCGTCTTGAGCCTCGATTGATTTAACAAATCTTGATTTTAAAGTGCCATCAGCTTGAAGAGTGTAAACGTACTCGCTGATGCCGTGGTTTGTGATGCTCCAACCGTTTGATCCATCAAGTGGGTCGTCGCCAGTGATAACCCAAGTTTGACCAACAGTTATCTCTTTAACATCAGACTTTTCAGTAGTTTCTGTTTTTTCTCCAGAGGCAGTCTTTTCGTTATTGTCTGCGCCTGTGTCGTTAGTTTTGCAGCCAAATGTGAATAATAATGATAAGATGACTGCCAAGAAAATAAGTTTTTTCATAAAATCTTTCTCCTTTAATATACTATAGTATAGAATTAACCGTGCTAAAAAAACTAGTCTTGCTCTGAACCGGAGCAAAACTAAAGTACAAGTATCGGACTTATGCTAATCGCAAATACCGTAGCGGCACTGTGTAGGATTCTGACCTACTTCCTTGTTATATTCTATCTGCGTCTATTATATTACTTTTCAAGCAATTAGTCAATTAAAATGTATTTGTATAAATAAAAATAGATACATATCAAACGAAATGTATCTATTTAAAATTAATATTGTATTTTATCCAAAATATCGTTTAAATATGCAATCGTCACTCCATAATTCGTCATCGGCACACCCATCTCTTTAGCCTTCATAACGCGATTAAGAACAAGGGTTCTATTAAACATGCACGCCCCGCAATGTATAATCATGTCGTAACCCTCAATATTTTCAAAGTCATCTGCTCTTGTAAATGTAAATTTCAAACCATCGCCGAAGCGTTTCTTAAGCATGGCTGGTATTTTGACTGTGCCTATGTCCTCATTAAGCGGTGGATGCGTACAAGCCTCGGCTATCAAAATTTTTTCGTCGCCCTTAAAATCATCAAATTTCTTCGCGGACTCGATAAAGTAATCTATATCGCCCTTCATTTTTGAAAAAAGTACCGAGAATGAAGTGACTTTTGTAGTCTCTCCAAAAACTTCGTAAACCTTCTTAAAAACTCGTGAGTCGCAGATAACAAGGTCTATGCCTTGAAATTTATCTCTCACTCTCTCAAGGTCATCATCACCCACGACTATGCTTGTCATGCCCTTGTCAAGAGCTTCTCTTATGGCTTCAACCTGCGCTTTGATCAGCCTTCCTTTTGGCGCTGCTGCGTCTTGCGGCATAACCATGACTATGGTTGCGCCGCTATCTACAAGACCAGCTAATAAGGACTCTTCTTCTGTATTTAAAACTTTTTTAAGCTCGGTAAATATTTTTTCTCGAGAGGAATCATCTCTATAAACGATTGCCTCGCCATAGTCATAGCTCAAGTCTCTATCGATAGCCATAATGACCTTGATGACGGGCTTATTGTACTTTGCTAGCTCTGATAAAATGGCCTCATCACCATTATCAAGGGTATATATAAAAGCGTCTGCCTTGTTAAACTCGGCGCGTGTCTTTTTTAGCCTCTCAGCTGAAAGAGCTGTATCGTCGTCAAAGCCAGCTGTGTCAATGAAGACAACTGGCCCAAGTCCCGGCACTTCGATGGATTTACGAACTGCATCTGTCGTCGTACCGCGCTCTTCCGAAACTATCGCCGCATCGGAGCCCATGATGGAGTTAAAAAGCGTTGACTTGCCTGCGTTTACTCTGCCTACGATGACAACGTGCTTTTGTAAGGAACGCGCCATCATAGTCTGAAGTCTCTCTCGCCTTCTTCGATTTTCTTAAGATTTTCTCTGACTAGCTCTTTGATGTCGTCACGCGAAATATTTTCTATCTCTTTTTCAATAAGCGCTTCGCCCTTCATCCTTGTTTCGGGCGATGCATAATCCATAAGATATTCTTTAAGTGTCATAAGTGCGTTTGGTTGACAGATGTTGCCTATCTGACCCGCTTTAACAAGGCTCATGAATCTATCTCCTGTTCTTCCCGCTCTGTAACAAGCTGTGCAGAATGACGGGATGTGGCCCGTATCCATTAGCCATGAAACGACCTCGTCAAGCGTTCTTTGGTCTGATGTGAAGAACTGCTCTGTATCGGCTGCTGCAGCGACTTCCTCTGTAGCGTAGCCGCCAACTGATGTCTTCGAGCCGCCACTGATTTGACTGATGCCGAAGTCTATGACCTTAGCTCTTGTCTCGATGGACTCTCTTGTCGATATAATCATGCCTGTGTATGGCACAGAAACTCTTATCGAGGCAACTATCTTTTTAAATATATCATCTGAAATTGCATTTTCAAAAGTTTCTGGGTCTATGTCGTCAGCTGGTCTGATTCTTGGCACGCTAATGGTGTGCGGGCCAACGCCGAAGCGCGCTTCAAGGTGCTCTGCGTGCATCAAAAGACCCACGAAGTCGTATTCGTAGTTATTTAGCCCGAATAAAACGCCGCAACCAACATCATCGATGCCGCCCAATTGCGCTCTGTCCATGGCCTCTGTGTGATAAGCGTAGTCATGCTTTGGTCCTGTTGGGTGAAGCGCTTCGTAATTTTCTCTATGATATGTCTCTTGGAACAAAATATATGTTCCTATGCCGACATCCTTTAATTTCTTGTAATTTTCAATACTTGTCGCAGCAATATTAACATTGACTCTTCTAATGTCACCAGCTTTATGATGAACTGAGTAAATTGTCTTGATAGACTCAAGTATATACTCAATCGGGTTATTTACAGGGTCTTCGCCAGTTTCAAGTGCAAGTCTCTTATGACCCATGTCTTGAAGAGCGATTACTTCGTTTTTGATCTCTTCTTGAGTCAATTTTCTTCTGTGAATAGTTTTGTTCTTTAGGTGATATGGGCAGTATACACAGCCATTAACACAGTAGTTTGAAAGATATAGCGGCGCGAAAAGAACTATCCTATTGCCATAAAATTTACGCTTGATATCGTTTGCAAGCTTGTAAACTTCTTCGTTTAAGTCCTCTTCTTTAGACGATAAAAGTAAAAATGCCTCTCTATGCGAAAGTCCCTTAACTTCCTTCGCCTTCTCAATCGCGGCCTTAATCAGCTCTCTGTTGTGCTTATTTGCTCTGCCATATTCAAGCGAGGCAAGTATCTCCTCGTGATTTATAAATTCATCTGCTTTTTCTGATTTTACATCGTATTTATACATTGTAGTCTCCTCTCGTAAATTCAATCTCGTAGCCAAATTCTTTCAAATATTCGTTCAGTTCGCGAACGCCTTCAATCGCCTCAAGGCCTGATGCCTTCTTGCCGTCATAAAGATTGTAGTTATCGCGTGCAAATTTCGGCGATACGTTTGGCATGATGACGTTTGCGCCCGATAAGATGCCTTTTATCCTACCCGTCTCGCTTATGGTGTTTAGCGCAGTCGTTGATGGTATCAAGGCTTTCGGGTGTTCGATTCTTAGTATTGCGAGCAGCTTTCGCGTCAGCTCCACAGTTCCCGCTGGACAAGCTTCAAAGCGCGTTCCCTTCGACGGGATGAAGGGCCCTATGCCTATCATGGCGGGATCTATCTCTCTAATTAATTTTATGTCCTTTATATGACTTTCATGATTTGTGAATGGTGCAGCCACCATAAAACCAGTTCCGACTTGGTAGCCAAGCTCTTTTAAGTCGTAGATGGCCTTTAGTCTCTTCTCTAGACTTTGATCCCAAGGATGAAGCTTTTGAAATATCTCTCTATCTGCCGTTTCGTGTCTAAGTAAAAATCTATCTGCCCCAGCATCTTTAAAGAGCTTATAAGCCTCGTAGCTCCTCACGCCTAAGGATAAGGTTATGGCCGCATCATAGTTTTTCTTTAAATGAGAAATAATTTCAGCAAAGGCCTCGTCGGTGAAGTGAGTATCCTCGCCGCCTTGTAAGACAAAGGTCCTAAAGCCCGCTTCATAAGCCGTCTCTGCCGCAGAATATATCTCTTCTTTACTCAAGCGAAATCTATTAACAGAAGATTTATTCCTGTTTATGCCGCAGTAGTAGCAGCCCTCTTTGCAATAGTTTGAAAATTCTATCAAAGCCCTTATGTAAATCTTATTCGAGAAAGTGACTTTGGCTGTTTCACGTGCTTCTTTGTATAGCTCTTCTAAAAAATTTTGATCCTCGCTAAGAAGTATTTCTCTAAGCTCCTTATCAGAAAAAAGCATTAAACCCCCTCCAAATCAAAGCTTGGCGTGTAGTTCTTGCCATCTTGCTTGTCTTGAACAAAGGCTTTCGATATACCAAGGCCCGCTGCATAGTCAATAAAGCTATCGTATTCTAAGTCGCTAACAGTCCTATTGATCTTCTTATAATCCTTCGCCTTGTGCATAGGCTGATATTGATTCATCAGTGAAAATATCACGCTATCGCCATATTTACCATAAAGCAGGCGAACTATCTTTTTCGCATCAAAATATAAATTCGGTAGCAAAAGTAGACGTATAATGACGCCCTTCTTCATTATCCCATCCTCTACAATTACCTCAGGAACTTGTCTATGCATCTCGTCAATGGCCTCAAGCGCATACTCTCTGTAATGAGGCGCGTGTGAAAATTCATTGGCGTAACTGTCTGAAAAGTACTTGAAGTCAGCTAGGTAGATGTCGATGAGACCATCAAGATTTTTGATAGCCTCTTTGAGCTCGTAGCTGTTTGTGTTGTAGACAAATGGCAGGTCGAAGCCCTTGTCCTTCGCCATGACGATGGCGTCCTTGATAAGGTGAGAAAAGTGCATTGGCGAGACCAAATTGATGTTGTGAACACCCTTTGCTTTTAGCTCGAAAAATATTTCCACGAGCCTTTCTTTGCTTATGTACTTGAAGAGAGCGTCCCTATTTTGAGAAATTTCATAATTTTGGCAGAAGACGCAAGATAGATTGCATCCTGCGAAAAATATAGTCCCCGAACCGCGTGTACCAGAGATGACAGGCTCTTCAAAGACATGGACAGATGCCTTTGACACGGCAAGTTCATTCTTCATTCTGCAAACGCCAAGTTTTTCGTCTCTATCGATGCCGCACTTGCGCGGACATAAATTACATATATACATCATATCACCATGAATATTATATAACTAATGAAGGATTATTGTCAATAAATATGTATTGACATAAGTTTTAGAAAAAGTTATAATATAATCAGAAAGTAAGAAATTCTAACTAAGGAGGTAAGGCTATGTTAGTTGAGTTAAAAGCTAAGTCGCAAGTGACTATACCTAAGGAAATAGTGAGCTTGATGAATTTAAGTCAAGGAGATAAGTTTGAAATTATCGAGGAAAGTGGTAAAATAGTTTTGATCCCACTTGAAGTCTACCCAAAGAATGTGATTGATGAATTAAAGGCCTCAGTTGAAGAGATAAAGGCAAGCATTGACAATGGTGAGAGACCCGTCTTTGACTCGATAGATGCCTTGTTTGAAGAGCTGGATAAGTAAATGAAATACAAAATTACTTATTCGGATGCGTTCAAAAAGCATTATAAAAAACTATCAGATATAGAAAAGGCTCAGACAAAGAAAAAAATTAGTTTTTTTGTAGAAAATCCCTATCATCCGTCACTAAGAACTAAAAAGATAAAAGGCAGTGACAATATTTATGAGTTTTCTGTCAATATGGACATAAGAGTTATATGGTTTTATCATAATGATGAAGTCATTATACTTTTGGATATTGGTCATCACAATATACTTAATAAGATTTAAAAATGCTAGACGTCGTGTCTAGCATTCTTTTATTTCATCAAGCTCTGCATCAAGCTTTATTATTAAATTTTCTATGCTTGTTCTAAAGCTCTTTAATTCATCGAGCTTTTCCTTAATCTCACCGGCTACTCTTATGTCCGTGAAAATGTTATCAAAATATATATCCATGACATTATCACTCATAGTGTCGCTAATCTCCTTTGGAAGCTTCATGCCAATGTCATCAAGCTCTTCGTTAAGACTCTTTAAGTAGATGCTCGCCTCTTTTATCTTAAGGTTCGCCTCCTGCATGTGCTTTCTCTTGATTACGCTAAAGAAAGCGCCACCGCCAAGCATATCCCAAACACTCATGCTCGATGCATCTTTAAGCGACTTAAGAGCTTCATCAAGTCTTAGTAAAACTTCGACTGCTGCAGCCTTTGCCTCTTT
Organism: uncultured Eubacteriales bacterium; assembly: GCA_900539725.1. Taxonomy (GTDB): domain Bacteria; phylum Bacillota; class Clostridia; order Tissierellales; family Peptoniphilaceae; genus Fenollaria. Next base: position 27,541 of record UQDI01000011.1, read on the forward strand.
TATTTCCTTTTCCTTGTCCATAGTTTTCACCTTATCTTATCACAAAGATTTCTTCTCTCTAAATAACGATATACTGTTGATAATAATCGATCCTACCGAGCAAACGAAAAGGCCATTTATCAATGTTGGAGCAGTGTCTTCAAGTGCAGCGAAGTCCTTTATAAAGAATAGATTAAGCTCCTCTTTAAGAGCCACCCACAAAGTAAGTATAGTTAGAGCCATGCTCATAAATCTAAAATATTTTGCCTCTTTTCCTTTAAATGCAAAAACCAAATTTAATATGGCAAATATTACTGCTAAAATACCAAAAACAAACCACATAGATAATCCCTCCACAAACTTTTTTCTATTTATTCTTAATTAACACATACCATTTGAAGAACCTCGTCCAAAATGGACGAGAACCTTTGCGCTACGCAGAGCAAGCCTCAGGAGCACAGTGCGCAGCACCAAGGTTCTCGGGACCCATCCAAAGCTTTAGCTTTGATGATGGGTGAGGTTCTTCTTTGAATGCGAAAAAATTATTTATTAAGAACATTCTTTATAAAATATCCAGTAAATTTGGCCGCTCCTTCACTATTCAAATGCGACGCATCATAATAATCATCAAAACCTAAATCATCCATCGCCTTAGTGAAGTCAATAAAGTCTGCGCCAATACTATTCAAATACTCCTCAAGTGCAGCGATGTTCTCATCGTAGACGTCCTTTGTAAAAATAGGCGTCTTTATGAAATGCACATCAACGCCATTTTTCTTAGCAAGATCATTTATCCTTTTTATTGCGGCGTACTTTTTCTCTCTAAAGTCCTTATTGCGCGCGTTTGCGATATTATCAAGGTTTTCCTTACTTAGCTCAGGATTTTTAACAAATTCTTTACTCTGACGCTCGAGCTTCACAAAACCATTCAAGTCGTCGTGGTAGTCCTTCCACTTGGCCTTATAATCTTTCTCCTCAAGCGATCTCCATCTTGTGTGGTACTTGATTAGCGGCATCACATTCTCCGCCCATTCTTCAGGAGGAAGGCTATCCTTAATCATCATCGCCTTATTTATGCCCATGGGGAAGTAGTCGGTGTAAGTGTGCACGCTGCCCTCATATATCTCATTCATCGCCAAGGCATCGAGTACGTCAACGTAGATGGCCTTTGGCTTAGACCTCTTAATCGCTTCTTTGATGTAGTAGTAAGTCGCCTCAAGTGGCTGCTTTTGACTCGCTAAGATGTATGAAGTGACTCCAGACGCCGCCAAATCCTCTGTATCGAAGGAACAATACGCGTGCGACGTGCCGAAAAAGATGACGTCGTAAGGCTTGTCCTCGTTGAAGTAGCCCGCAATCTTGTTAATCATGTCCCAAGGCTTCACGTCAGATTTTCTGATGAAGATGATATTTAATTTTGCAAGCGCAAGGCTCAATATAATGACAAAGCCCGCGATTTTTAAAATTCTCTTAATGTATTTCATCTCTCTCACCCTTTAGAACTGGAAGTAAATGAACTGCGCTTCGCTGTAGCCCGGTCCGTAAATCCCGAAAATCAATGTCGCTATCAATAAAAATATATATATGGGCCATCTTACAATCAGGCTTCTTCTCTCGATATTGTCCGCAAGTTTCACTTTATTGTAAATTAATATATCAATTACCACGAGTATGGCGATGGCGATGAGTAAAATGACTGTATCCTCGTATGGAAAAGCGATGGACGTATCTAGGCTTCCTGCCTGTCTCTTAAATATGCCAAGTAAATAGGCTTTTGCCGCGCCAATATTTTTGCTTCTAAAGATGACAAAACTCAAAACTGCAACGACAAAAGTAATAAGGCGACGAACATTTTTATAAATAAAATTATCTCTGATACCCTTTGTGATGCCTTTAAAACTATCTTCCAAGATATTGAAAATGCCATGAATAAGGCCCCAAAGAACGAAAGTGTAGTTCGCTCCATGCCATAGACCGCTCACAAAAAATACGATTAAAACGTTTAAGTGCTTTCTAAAAGCGCCCTTTCTGTTTCCGCCCAAAGGGATGTAAAGGTAGTCCTTAAACCAAGTAGATAGCGAGATGTGCCAGCGTCTCCAAAATTCTGTAATTGACGCCGATAGGTATGGCGCTCTAAAATTGTCCATAAGATCGTAGCCTAAAATTTTGGCTGAACCCTTAGCTATGATTGAATATGAATAAAAATCGCAATAGATTTGCACGGCGAATAATAAAGCCGAGTAGCATAAAAAGATGTATGAGTAGCCTTGATAGCTGTCAAAGACTTGGTTTACGAAGATCGCTGCCCTATCTGCAATGACTAGCTTTAGGAAAAAGCCCCAAAGTATGTAAAGAAGCCCCTTCGATAGGTTTTCATAGCGTCTGTGGCCTAAATTATCTATTTGCGTTAAAAGGTTTTTTGACCTCTCTATAGGTCCAGCGACCAATTGCGGGAAGAATGACACGAAGAGAGCGTAATTAATAAAGTTCCTCTCAGCCTTGATTTCGCCTCTGTAAACGTCGACGATGTAGCCAAGCGCTTGAAATGTGTAAAAGGAAATGCCGACTGGCAGCAAAACGTCTATGACAGGCATATCAATACTTAAAGCCGCTATGCTAAGTATTTTATTTATAAAATTAACTGTAAAACTGTAGTACTTAAAAACGAAGAGTATCGCCAAATTGACAAAGAAGCAAAGTCCGAGATAGATCTTTTTCTTTTTTTTCGCTCCCACCATATCCATGGCGATGGCCGTCAAGTAAGTCGCTACTGTGCTAAATAGCATTAGTAGTGAGTACTTAAGATTCCAGCACGAATAAAAGAAATAGCTTGCCAAGAGCAAAAAGACTCTCTTAAGCTTCTTCGGTAGTATGAAATAAACTAGGCAAACGATTGTGAAGAACACAATGTAGCCAGCTGAGTTAAATAGCATATAAAATCTCCTATGTATCTAAAATGGACAAAGAGCTGATTTTGCGCGCCTTTGTCCAAGTTCATCATATAGTTTTGTCTGAAAGTTTTTTAATATTGTTAATAATAATCTTGTTGCGTTCGAGCGTGATGATGCCTTCGTCTTGGAATTGGCTGAGCTTTCTCGATATAGTCTCGCGCGTAAGTCCCGTAAAGGAGCCCATCTCCTCGCGATTGATCTTAAGATCGACCGTGATGACGCCGTCATTGATCGAGCCCGATATTTTTATAAGGTTAATAAGGGCTTTAGCGACCTTCATGTCCGCGTTAATGACTGAGAGCCTGTCGATTAGCTCTTCTGACTTTCTGATTCTGTAGTAAGCTTCTTCCAGAACCTTCAAAACGAAGTCGCGGTTCTTAAGCATGATGTTTTCGAAATCGTATTTATTTATGACTATGATCTTTGCATTCGTTGTGGCAGCTGCATTGTAGACGTACTTGTCTTGATAAAGTATGTTGAAGCCGCCAACGAAGTCGTCCTTTTTGTAGATGTAGAGGATTTGCTCCCTACCGTCCGAAAGGTACATCGATATCTTCATAAAGCCTTCGTAGACGATAAACATCCTGTCTGCGCTGTCCCCTGACGAGAATATGGCGTCGCCACGCTTAAAAGTCTCGAGCTTAAGACCTTTTTTAATCTCCATCAGCTCATCATCGGAAAAGTATGAAAAAAGTGGTATCTTTTTTAAATCAATATTATCCGGGAATTTATTTTTCATCTTATTCTTTATTCACAAGCACTACAAGGCTTTCTGCGTCATCCATCGCCACCGCGCTTATGGTATTTTGGCCATCGAAGTTTAGCGCTTCGCCAGCCTTTACAAGGTGTTTTTCTTCTCCGCCAATGGTGATTTCGAAAGAACCCTTCATTACAGCGAAAACTATCTCCTTATCAGGATGATTGTGTTTTTCAATAGTATCGCCCTTCTTCAAAATTTTGTGAACGAAATTAACTCCGTTAATGCTTTTTAGTAAGCCTTCTTCTTTTAAAACTTTTGCTAACATCTTATCCCTCCTCTAATATATTTCTAATTTTTTCTTTGTAAACTTCAACGCCCGGCTGACCATAAGGCTCAACCATGTCCATAGCTGCGTTGTAGACGCAGGCCGCCATGTAGAAGATGGCGAGCTTTGCAAGACTCTCCTCGCTTATCTCATTTAATTTAATTACGCAAGTCGGCACGCCGCCCATGTGATGCGCTTTAACAGTCGCTTTGAAGGCAATTTCATTTATCTTATTGATATTCATTATAGCCTCGTCTTGACTTATGAGCTGCTCTGCAAATATATGGGTCTCGATTATATTGCGCCTACCCTCTTGCAAGAGCTGACCCATAGAGTGCAAATCCTGAGTGTATTTAAGATTTGAAACTATCAGTCCTTTGCCGTCCTTTGCAAGCGATTCGCAAAGAAGCTGCTTGATCCACTCAGTAAATGACGCGAGCCTTTCCTCGTAAACGCTGATAAACTCAAGCGCATAAGTGTCTCCTGCCACGTGCCTATAGTAAGCGTAGTCAAGAGCCGTGTTAGCTTCGCTGCCATTATCAAAATACTCTTCCTTAGCATTTTTTATACCCAAAACAAGCGCATCTATATCAAGGCCACTGGCAGCCATTGGCAAAATGCCAACTGCAGTGAACACGCTGTAGCGTCCGCCAATATCTTCGGGTATAGTAAAAGTTTTCATCTTATGTACTAGAGCTTTCTTTGCTAATTCACTTGCTTCTGAGCTCGTCACTATAACCCCATTTGCAAGGTCAACGCCCTTCTTCTTCATATCGTCAAGGAAGATTTCGAAGACAAGTTTCGTCTCCATCGTAGTTCCCGACTTACTTATCACGTTTATGGCGTAGCGCTTGTCACGTAATTCGTGAAGAAGCTTTGTAATGCAGCCGCTGTCAAGCATATTGCCCGTAAAATATATAGGAAAATCACTTCCTAAAGCGTCGATGAAAGCCTTGGCCCCGATAAATGATCCGCCGATGCCGATAACGACGAGAGCGTCAAAGTCCTTGCGAATGCGCTCAGCGGTGTTTTTTACGTCACTAATAAAGGCCTCGCTTAAGTAGTCTAGCCTAATCCAGTCCGACGCATATTTCGTATGAAATTGTTTAAACGCATCTAGCTTTTTCGCAGGAGCATTCGCCTCGTATTGAAGCGGCTCCTTGAATATATCAAGCTGCATTTGATTCACCTCGCTTATAAGTATCTATATTATAACACGAAAGAGCATAAATTTCCAGATATTAATATAGACTTTGACAAGATTGAGCCAATAGATGATGAAGAAATTGAATAAAGCGTTTAAAATTTTTTAAGAATTATAAACATAAAAAATCGCTACCATAAATCCCTCTTAAGAAATATATAATGATTAATTTGTAAAATGTGATATAATGATATATAGAATGACTATACAAAGTTAAATAACAAAAAGCCATAAACACAACTCCTCATAACATAGCTAAAATGGGACGAGATGAGAACGTGATTATGTAAATACTTTGTAGGATATATAGGTATTTCAAATGTGATATATCAAACGTGTTGGAATTTAGAAACAAGTGAAAACTTACATAAGAATTCGATACTATATTTGTAATTATGGAATTTAATTAATGGCGGTAGAAAACTATGAAAAAAATTTTAATAATTGAAGATGATAAAAATTTAAATAAAGGACTTTCTATAGCTTTAAATAAAGATTATGAGGTTTTATCTGTAAGCACAATTAGTGAAGCAAAAAACTTTATTGATAAAGCTGACTTACTTTTACTTGACATGAATTTGCCTGATGGAGATGGGCTTGAAATAATAAAATATACTAGACAATCTTCAGCAATTCCCATTATAGTTTTATCTGCTATAGATCTTGAGGCATATATAATTTCTGCTATAAATTTAGGGGCAGACGACTATTTAACAAAACCATTTTCTTTAGGAATCTTAGAAGCAAAGATAAATAGGGCTTTTGAAAAAATATTACCAAGCGATTTAAATATTTATAATAAAAATGGTCTAGACTTTAATTTCAATGAAAATACTTTCTTTGTGGATAATAAAAACATAGATCTCACAAGGACAGAGACAAAAATTCTATATTACCTGATAAAAAATAAGTCTCAAGTTATTACTAAAGAATTACTATTTGATTTTATTTGGGGATTAGATGATGAATTTATTGATCAGAATACTCTTAGTGTCAATATATCTAGGATAAGAAATAAATTAAAACCCTATGACCCAATAGAAACAGTTTTTGGAGTTGGATATAAATGGCAATTTTAATAGGTATTCTAGTAATTTTAATTGGAATTCTTTTATATAAATATATTGTCTTGAGAAGTGAAATGAGTGAACTCTCCGACTATATTGATAAGGCTTTGGATGGAAATTTAGAAATTACAGAATTTGATGAAAAGGAATTATCTAAAATAAAATCAAAACTCATTAAGTTTTTGTATGCCAGCCAAGTAAAAGAAGCGAAAATAAATACAGAAAAAAGTAAAACAAAAGATTTAATAGCAGATATATCACACCAAACCAAGACACCCATTACCAACCTTTCTTTATACATTAGTCTTTTAGAAGAAGATCCAAAAGATGAGTATCTTGAAATTATAAAGTATGAACTTAATAAATTAGAATTTTTAATTCAAAACCTAGTAAAATCATCTAGGCTCGAATCCGATATTATTTCCTTACAAAAACATCAAGCAAATTTAAAAGACATAGTAGAAGATGCTTTGAGAGAATTTAAAGTGATATTATCTGAAAAAGACATAAGCATAAATTTAAAAGACGAAGACTTAATTTTCAATTTGGACGAAAGATGGCTTAAAGAAGCCATTCATAATCTAGTAGATAATGCGATAAAATACTCGCCAAATGGTTCTACAATTAATATTTCAGTTTATAAATCTTACCTAAACTATAATCTAGACATAGAAAATGAGTGCAAAGACCTATCAGAAGAAACTTTGCCAAAAATATTTGAAAGATTTTATAGAGGAAAAAATTCAGTTTCAAAAGACGGTTTGGGTTTAGGTCTATTTATAGCCAGAGAAATTATAGAAAGACATGGTGGAAATATAAGAGCATCTTTAGACGAAAATAGAATAAAATTTTCAGTAGACTTCCCCTTGTGAGAAGTCTTTTTTCTTACAAAACTGTAAGAAGTCTTGTAAGTAATTTGTAAGATATAAGTGTTATATTAAATGTAAAGAGGTGATAGAAATGTTAAAAGTAGAAAATTTAAAAAGACATTATAAAACAAATGACGTTGAAGTAAGAGCTCTTGATGGAGTATCTTTCGAAGTAAAAAAAGGAGAATTTATTTCCATAATTGGGGCATCTGGTTCTGGTAAATCAACCCTATTACATTTACTAGGGGGACTTGATTATCCTACAAGCGGAAAAGTTTTAATTGATGATACCGACATTTATGCATTGAAAGATGATGAGAGAACCATTTTCAGAAGAAGAAATATTGGTTTTGTCTTTCAAGCATATAATCTTTTGCCTATGCTAAATGTATATGAGAATATAATTATTCCCTTTGGTCTTGATGGAGACAAAGTAGATAAAAAATATGTTGATTCTGTAATAGACATTCTTGAGATAAGCGATCAGAAAAATAAAATGCCAAACGAATTATCTGGAGGACAACAACAAAGGGTTGCTATAGCAAGAGCCTTGGTTACAAAGCCATCTATAATTCTTGCTGATGAACCTACTGGAAATTTGGATTCAAAATCATCTTCTCAAGTTGTTTATTTACTAAAAAAGATTAATAAAGAGCTTGGAAATACTATTCTTATGATTACTCACGATGATGCGGTAGCTCAAGCTGCAGAAAGAACTTTAAGGATAGAAGATGGAAAGCTGGTGGGAAATAATGAAAGTCAAAAATAAAGCTTATATAGTACGTCTGTCAAAAAGTATTTTAAATGCAAATAAAAGCAGGAGAAATATTCTCTTATTAGCAATAGCCTTGACATCTATACTTTTTACAAGTCTATTTTCAGTTGCCTTAGGTTTAGGAAAAAGCATGGAAACCCAAACAATGAAAACTGTTGGCACAATCAGCCATGGCTCTTTTAAAGAACTTTCTGACAAAGACATAAATATTTTATCCAAGGATAAAGACTTAAAGGAATTTTCAATAAGAGAGAAAGTTGGGATCCTTGATGATGAAAAAATAAGTGCAGAACTATCTTATATGGACAAAAAAGGATTTGAATGGTCATTAATAGAAAAAGTTAAGGGAAAATTTCCTGAAAAAGAAAACGAGATATTTATAGATTTAGCAACTGCAAAAAAGTTAGGTTATAAGGGTGAAATTGGAGAAGTGATAGAAGTTCCTTTCAATATAGAAAAACCTTACACAGGAGAGATTATTGAAAAGAAAAGTGATAAATTTATTATATCTGGAACTTTTCAAAGTCCTATTGATTCCAATGTTGGTGTAGGACAAATCTATTTATCAAAAGCTTATGTAGATAAATTATCCCTTCCAGAAAATAATAAAGATGTGGAAGTTATGCTAAAGAATTCCTTTATGATAAGGGATAAACTTTTAAAAATTGCAGAGAGAAATGGTTATAAGGTAGCGGATAATCCTGGGAATTTATCAGGCAATGAAATAAGGATTGGCGTTAACTTTGCGTATCTTTTTTCTGGTGATAGTAGTTTTGATTTAAATACCTTTATACCTTATTTAGCTTTTCTGATTTTGGTAATGGTCGCAGGATACTTAATAATAAACAATATTTTTAAAATATCCGTAAATGAAGATATTAAACTTCTGGGACTATTAAAAACAATTGGAATGACAAAGCCACAAATTAAAAAACTTGTTCATCTTGAGTCTTTAGCAGTCGCACTTCCAGCAATAATAGTTGGAGATATAGTAGGGATCTCTATTGGAAAAATCATTTTAAATAAAATATTTGCAAATAATGAGATGTTAACGGGTGTAAAATTATCACTTATGGTAATAATCTTAATTATCTTATTTTCGACAGCCTTCACTTTGCTTACAGTATTTCTATCAGTTATGAGACCTGCAAGGTATGCGGCAAAAGTTTCTCCAATAGATGCCAGCAGATACAATGAAACCACGATAAAAAAGAAATATAAAAGTGAAAATATTTCTCTGGGCAAGCTTGCTAGAAGACAAGTCTTTTCCAATAAATTTAGATTTATATCGATAGTTCTTTCCATTAGCCTTTCTGCAGTTATTTTAAATAGCGTTTTAACTTATACTAGTAATATTGATCTAGAAAAGGGAATTTCTGATGTAATTGTAACGGACTATAATATAGCAAGCCCAAAATATTTTAGGTATATGTACTCAGGAAGTGAGGACGGTATCAAGGATAATTTCATTGATGAAATAGAAAATCAAAAGGGATTTAAAGCTGGGGGAGCGTTATACTATTATGGTTATGAATACGCTTATCCAGATATAAAAATAGAAGACAATAAAGTTGCTCCAATATTATTGGGAATAGATGATTATTTAATAAATAAAGAGAAATTTATAGAAGGAGAATTTAATAAAGATAAATGGAATAACGGATCGTATGCCATTGTAGGTGAAGATAGTGATAAGAAATCTTCATTTAAAGCAGGTGATAAAATAAAGATCAAAGTAAAAAATAGCATTAAAGAAGTCCAAATTATTGGAAAAATTAATTATAATTTTTCCGATGGATTGAGATATTATCCTATTATCCAGGAAAATCAATTTGATGAGTCTAGCCCTGAGTTAGATTTAGAATATTTTTATTTAAATCCTAATTTGTACAAAGAACTTACAGGAGATAAGAGTATAATGTCCTATGGATTTGATGTAGAAGATAGCGAAAAGGAAAATTTTGATAAGTTATTAAAATCTTTTGAAAATGAACCAGGATTTTCCTACGATTCAAGGGATCTTCAGATCAAATCTACAATGGAATTCAAAAACCTAATAGAATTTGCTGGCTATAGTTTGTCTATAGTATTGTTCTTAATATCGGTGCTTAACTTTATTAACGTTATTGCTACTGAAATTTTAAGAAATATGGTTAACTTATCAATCCTTGAAGCAATTGGAATGACAAAGAAAAACATTAAAAAATATTTGGTGAAAAAGAATTTGATCTATTCTTTATGTGGCTTAGTATTTTCTTTCATCATTATGCTTCTTGTAGATAAATACATCTTGATAGATTTTATGGAACAAACTAAGTGGACTTCCTATAAATTTGTAATCATGCCACTTATACTTGTAAACTTAGTAAATATAATCATTGGGATAATATTTACAGATAGATTCTATGAAAAGCATATCAAAAATAGTCTTGTAGATAGAATAAGAAGTTTAGAATAAAAATTTGTAAATAATCTTAAAAAAGCTATAAGTTTATCCGCTTATAGCTTTTTATCTCTCCACTTCTATCCCATAATAATTTTCATAGTTTTTCCTATACTGAACAAGGTCTGAAAATTGCTCTTTATTCAAAGAATACTCTTGCATAAGGGTGTTCTTTTTTTCATAATTCCATTCCAATTTCGTGAGCTTTTATAGGATCAACCTCTCCTGGTAGAAAAGATTGAATTAAATGTCTAGCTAAGACTGTTCCTTTAGTATCATTGTCTTCTCGTGTTTTCATAAATTGAATATGGGCAGTAGATGGATGACATTTGAATGAAGATACTAAGATTTTTTCATCAGTTTTTTCACTCTTAGTTATATAGTCTATTGCCAAATTTAGAGTTGATTTTATAGGATGTATTTTTGTAATTGCCATACTAATCACCAGAACTTTCTTTTGATTTATTAAGAAGTACAATCGTCGGGAAAATTAGAGTGTACCAGCTGTACAGAGGGAAGAAGACCATTATTTGGACATAGAAGCCACCTTTATACGCTGGTTGTTCTAATTAATACTATTAAACACTCTAATTTTAATTAAAGACGTTATTCTAGAAGTATCAAATAGGATTCCAACCTTCCTATATATAATCAGGCGATATTTGTCTAATAATTTTATTAACTTCTTTTAATTGAATTCAAATTATATAAGCTGAAGCTAGTAAATATAATTAGTATTACACCTAAAATTATTGATTTATAATCAATCACCTTGAGTAAACCTAATACTATTAAAAGTACAGAGAAAAATAAAAGATAGTAATATGGAGCTTTTCTCCTATTAATATCTAAATTTTTACTGTCTCTATCAGAAAAAATTGGTATTTCCTTACTTCCGTCTGTTTCAATTATCAAAATTTCTTTGTTAATCATACCAGGAGAAGTCGCTATCATACTTTTAGGAGAGTTGTAAGGCCTCAATTTTATATTTCCAAAACTAAGTTTTCCAATGTTAAGTGGGGCTGTAAAAACTTTTAAATTCATACCATTTAAAAATTCTGTGTATTTTTTTCTTTCCTTGTTATTCATATATCCTATATACTCTACAGCGTACCTATGGTCTGAATTAGTTTTTTCAAATTCATGTATGATAGATCCACTTTTTACAAGTCGATATCCCTCGCTGGCTATATGATTTAAATATTCTTCCCTGCCTTCTATAGGATTTAGAAAAATTTTTATTTTATTCATAGTCTTCCTCCTTTTTAAATTTCTTTTCTCCTTTTAAAACCAAATTTCTCATTCTCTTAATTTCTAATGAAACTAATTCTCTTCCAGTATCTGTGGCTATATAAACTTTTTTGCCACTATCATCTTTATCAACTAATTCGATCCATCCTTTCTTATTAAGATTATTAATGGCTCCGTATAAGGTTCCTGGACCCAAAATAATCCTTCCATTAGTTATTTCTTCAACTTCTTGTGAAACTTTGTAACCATAATTCTCTTCCAGCATTGTTAGCAAGACTAAAAACATTGTTTCGGTTAAAGGAATGTGTTTCTGTAAATCATTTCCCATTGATAACACCTCCGTATTTGATTATCTAAATTATATCACTAAACATACTACGTGTCAAGTAGTATGTTAGACATAGTCGTAGTATGAAAATACCGTAATTATCAATTGTTTCTAGTCTATAATTGTATGATATCGGATATTTTGATTGAGTTAATTTTATATATTTTGAAACAAATTGGAAATATTATCTAATTTTGCTCTTTTTATTTTAGTATTAAATGATAAGTGGTAGTTATTTTTTATAATATCACTAAATCCACCTCATTATAGGACGTTTTCAAATTTTTATTCCAGCCCCAGTCCCAGTACCGGATAATAAGAATCAACTAATTTAAGGTATTTAGATTAATTTAGTTACAAATATGGTATAATATTATAGAAATAATGTACAAAGTAGAAGATTAGATTGAGGTGGAGTATAGAATTGAAAATACTAATGATTGAAGATGACAGCACAATTGCTTTTGCTGTTAATACTTACTTAAACAAACAGAATATTGAGACGGTTATTTATAACAAGCTTTCTCTGACAGAAAATCTTAATTTTAATGATTTTAATTTAATTCTACTTGATGCCAATCTTCCAGATGGTTCAGGTTTTGATTTTTTAAAGTGGCTGAGAGAATTTTCTGACCTTCCTGTAATAATGCTTACTGTAAAAGACGAAGATGAGTATGTTATCAAAGGTCTTTCTCAAGGAGCAGATGATTATATTACAAAACCTTTTTCTCTTCCTGTCCTAAAAGCAAGAATAGACAATGTTTTTAGCAGAAGAATAAAAAAGGTTGACGAACTGACATTTGAAAATTTAACTTTAGATCTTATATCAAAACAAGCTTCGATATATGGAAAAGATTTAGACCTTAACTTAAAAGAGTTTGCTGTTTTGGAAATGCTTTTAGAAAACCAAAATATAAATCTACTAAGAGAGCGAATTTTAGATTATGTTTGGGGTTATGATTTTTATGAAGTAAATGACAATACACTAACTGTCACCATAAAAAGACTCAGATCTAAACTCGGAGATTATGGCGGTCATATAAAAACTCTTAGAGGGATAGGATATAGGTGGGACAATGAATAAAAACAAAAATATTTTACTTGTCTTAATTTTAAATTTGATAATGTCTTTGCTTGTAATTTATCTCAATCCAAGATTTGATGTTCTAACTCTTATAGGGTTTCTAGTTATAAATATAATTCTATTTATAGTTATTTCAAAAATTGAAAAGAAAAAAGAAAAAGCTCTTGATGATAAGATTAATAATATATTTAACCTTCTCCATTCATTGGATTTAAACTCTGATAATTACGAAATTATAGATGATGAATTTGGCAAACTCAGAGATGAGATTATTAAAATTATTATAGAAAACAAGAGAATAGCTGAAAATGCTGAAAAAAACAAAGAGATCTTAAGAGAATATACTGAAGACATTGCTCATCAAATAAAAACTCCGTTGACTGGATCACTATTATTGTTAGACCTATTAGAAGACGAAATTGATAATGTTTCAGAAGAATATATAGAAAGACTTAGAGATAATTTACTTAGACTCCATAACTTATCTGACATTTTATTAAAATTGGCAGCTCTTGATTCTGGAACAATAGAAATGGCAAAAGATAGTATATCAGCTAGAGAGTTAATTGAAGATATCATACGAAACCTGCAAGATTATTTTATCAATGATAATATTGAAATTCCTCTTGATGGAGAAGACTTTTATCTTATATGTGATAAGAAATGGACCTATGAAGCAGCATTTAATGTGATGAAAAATGGTCTAGAAGCAACAGAAGATAGGCATATAGAAATTCACTTAAAAGAAACGAACTTATATAAGAGTATATTTGTGGAAGATTTTTCTAAAGGTTTGGATCGTGAAATGTTAGAAAAAGTTTTTAAACGTTTTTATAAGCTGGATCCGAATTCAAAAGGTTATGGGATTGGGCTTCCTATGGCAAAATCTGTTATGGAAAGGCAAAATGGAGAGCTTTTATATCATAAGGGGAAGAAATCAAATGCCTTTGAGCTAAGATTTTATAAATGATTTAATTATGGCTGTGTAAATAAAACACAGTCTTTTTTTATAGTCACTTTCCAGTCACTTAAGCCTAGTATTATATAGACAAGTTAAGGAGGGCTAAATATGAATATTGTAAAAACAGTAGATTTAACAAAAACTTACAATAGTGGAGTAGAAGTACACGCTCTATCAAATGTGAATTTTGAAATGGAGAAAGGAGATCTTGTCGCCATTATTGGAGATAGCGGGTCAGGAAAGTCTACCTTGCTTCATCTATTAGCAGGAGTTGATAAACCAACAAGTGGGGATATTTTTATTCAAGATAAAAATATTACCAAGTTTGACAAAGACGAAATGACAGTATTTCGCAGAAGAAATATTGGCGTTGTCTACCAATTTTTTAACCTCATTCCAAATATTAATGTGAGAAAAAACATCCTACTTCCTCTTTTGTTAGACAATAAAAAGGCAGATGAAGAATATTTAAAGGAAATTTTATCGATACTAGGAATAGAAGGAAAGCTTGATAGGTATCCAAAACAATTATCAGGTGGCAAGCAACAAAGAGTCGCTATTGCTAGAAGTCTTATTACAAGACCTGCCATCATTCTAGCAGATGAGCCTACAGGAAATCTCGATAGAAAAAATTCTGAAGAAATCACAGGACTTTTCAGACTTGTAAATAAAAGATTAAATTCTACAATTATGATAATAACTCATGATGAAAAAGTAGCAAATTCTTGTGATAAGGTCTATAGAATGGTAGATGGTAGGTTAAATTTCTTAGGAGATGAAACTTATGAAAATTATTAATGACCTAGCTGATGGAGCTGTAAAAAATAATAAGAAAGACAGTTTTGCCATTAAAATTTCCATACTTTTGGCAGTGATTTTACTAGGAACTGTTATTTTTGTTTTCGACTCAATGAACACTGAACAGTATGAATATGTAAAGAAAGCTATTGGAGATTATCATGTAGATATAGCTGAAATTGACGAAAGTTTTTATGATAAATTAAAAAACGATACAGATATAGAAAAAGTTTCTTTCAATAAAATTATTAATACAGACTTAAATGCGGTTATATATGAAAATGGAGATTCTGAAAGTCTTCTCGGCTATGAAATTAAAAATGGCAGAAAACCAGAAAATTCAAATGAACTTTTAGTACCAGAGAGATTTTTAATAAAAAATAAGGAGTACGATTTAGGTTCTGAGATTATTGAAAATAAAAAGACATATACCATAGTTGGTGTTTACGATGATTATGGATATTCTTTTGAAGATACTATGCTTATAGGTTTAGCGGATAGTAATAAAAAGGATTATTTATTCGAAAACAATGTTGGAATAGAAGCATGGATTTGGTATAAAAGCATAAGGGATACCTACACAAAGACTCGAAAAATTTTATCTGAAATGAATATTGATGAGAAACAAGCCTTAGATATTGGAAGAGTATTTTACAACAAACATATTTTAGAACACAGTATGGTTTATCCTAAAGGAATTATTCCACCTAAAAGTGTTGTAAACTCAGCTTTAGAAAAATATGGGATAGCTTTTTTTCTCACCGTACTTTTTGCCTTTATTATCTATGGTGCTTTTAATGTATGGAATACTAGAGATTTAAAAGAAATTGCTCTATTAAAAAGCACTGGGATGACAGATAAGCAGGTCAAAAAAATGATTCGAAAGAAAGCTTTTAAACTTTCAACCATACCAATAGCCTTGGGAACAATTCTATCTTTGGTATTTGCAAATCTGCTCTTATATTTGTTGTGGTTTAACAATTCTATCTCTTATAAAAAAATATCAAATATTTTAGGAGAAAGTCTAAAATCTCCAGGCTTTAATTTAGTAATACCAAGTATTGGGTCTATTTTAATAATTATTTTGTTATCCTTAATTATGGTTTATTTTTCAGCACTGCTTCCTGCAAAGAAAAGTGCAAAAATAAAAATAATAGAAGGCTTAAATGGGATTACAGAAAAAAACATTAAATTGGGTAAGTCAAAAATAAATGGACCTATAGAAAAGACATTAGCAAAAGATTATTACAGGTCTTATCGTTCAACCTATCGAATTATTGTCATTTCTATGGCTCTATCAGCCTTTGTATTGACAACAGTTTTGGTTAGCCAGTCTTATAGAGCTTTAAATGAAAAATATAATTCTTATAAAAGTCCTTACAATTTTAACTCCAGCATTTATGCTGACGATTTTTTGGATAAAAATTTCATGAATGATATGGAAAAAGTTAAAGGTATAGAACAATTTCACATCTATCAAAGAGTAGATACAAAATTTTACGCTGGTGAAAATGAGGACTTTATTTCTAAAGATTTAAATGCAGCTTTAAATAGCGGTAAAATACCGGAAGATAAATTATATTCCAATATATATGCCTTAACAGATGAGGATTTCGAAAAACTTTTAAAAGAATATAATATTTCGAATGCATCTTATTTACTGCTTAATAAGATAGCAAAAGACAATAAAACTCCTTATACTTTTAATGAATATGTAAATATTTCTGATAAGGATACAGGAAAAGTTACTTTAAAATATAATGCACAGGGCAAACCAATAAATATAAAGATTGATGCAAGTATTGATGAAATGCCTTATGACTTAGAAGCTTATGATAATAATCAAATACCTATTTTTACAAGTGAAAGTAATATGCGAAAATTTATTGATGAGTATGGAGTAGATGAAAGCAATCCAGTTTATTATTACTTTGTAAAAATTAAAGCTGATAAAAATAAAGAAAAAGTATTTGAAGATGCAGAAAAAGTTATTTCAAATTATGTTCCAAAATCTGACCATGGCACTTCTACAGAAATTATTAGAGCAGCCATGGATAAAGAACAAACAAGAAATGAAAAACTATTAAATCTTGGCATCCAAATCATTCTTATAACCATCGCTCTGTCCAATGCCTATAATAGCTTTAAAGGAAACCTTAGAGCGAGAGCCAATGATTTTAAACTCCTATCCACCACTGGCATGACAGAAAAACAAATGGAAAAGATGGTCTTTGGAGAAGGAAAAATATTGTTTAAAAATATTTTCTTAGCCTATATCTTTATGTTCATTATTGGAATTGCATTGAGAGCCTATAGAAGTAACTATGAATTAGGATTTGCGATAAAAGGTCTGATAACAAATATGAATTATATCCCTCTAATAGTAGTATTTGTATTTATGATTGCAGGAGTTTTATTTGCAATAAAAAGTGGTTTTAAAACAATAAATGAAAACTCAGATAATACTTTCAAGAGTATATAAGAAAAAGGCTATGAGCATTAAAACTCATAGCCTTTCCTCTTGCCACCTAAATACTTTATGAACTAGTTTTTCTAAAATCCCTAATTCAATGAGCCTTATAGCCGCGATTTTTAATTGTTTTCAATTGGTACAACTGCTAGAGTTTTTCCTAAAGGTTTTAGTATTTTAATAAGTTTACTTACTTGAGGACTAGTCTTGCCTGTCTCCATCCTAGCAATTATTGGTTGTTTGACTCCACTTAGTTCTTCTAGCTTCTTTTGACTAATGCCTTGTTCATTTCTTGCTCTTACTAGTTCATCAATTAACTGAACACGTAAATCACTTTCAAGTATTTCATCTGGACTCATAAGTGAATCCATAAATTCTAAAGCATTGTCGCCTAAAGCATCTTGACCACGTTTCTTTAAATCTATAAGTTTTTCTTCAGCTTCTTTTATAGCCTTATCATAATATTTATCCATAATATTCACTCCTGCTTCACTATTAACTTAATAATATCCAATTAAAAACGCTTTGTCAAGTACTTTTAAGTTATCATATCCAATAATATAAATTTACCCGTTTAAAAATTTTCATTTAGGGTAAATAAATTACACTAGGGGGTAATAAATATGAACGAAAGAAAAGGTATAATTACATTTGGCGGAGATCCAGTTACATTAATTGGCGAAGAAACAAAAGTAGGCAGCAAGGCGCCTGAATTTAAGGCACTTAAGAATGACTTATCAGAGTTTTCTCTTGACGAAGTGAAAGGCAAAGTAGTCATCATCAGCTCAGTTCCTTCCATCGACACACCTGTTTGTGAAATGCAAACAAAGAGATTCAACGAAGAAGCTGCTAAGCTAGGCGATGCAGTTGTTTTGACACTTAGCTGCGACCTACCATTTGCTCAATCAAGATTTTGCGCTGCAGACGGCATCGACAAAGTCATCGTTTTGTCAGACCACAGAGACCTTGATTTTGGTACAAAATACGGTCTTGTGATCAAAGAGCTTCGTCTACTTGCAAGAGCCATCACTATCATAGATAAGGACGGCACTATCAAGTACCAAGAAATCGTTAGCGAAGTAACTAATCATCCTGATTACGACAAAGCTTTGGAGGAAGCGAAGAAGCTTATCTAAGTTAATACTTTTTTATATGATAATAGCTGGGCCACGAGGTCCAGCTATTATTTTTTTTGTATTAAATTAAGCCCTTTTCAAGTTTCGAATTATTTTGTCGCTGCGGAGTGCTTTTGCACACGTTAATTTCATACACCAAGAGAACGAGTGAAACGAAGTTCGATTGGTAATGTATGATTTATGCCAGAGTTTACAAAGAGACGGAACGAAGTGAACGTCGATTTGACTAAACTTACGGCCACTCCAAAAAATTCTGTACAACGCATAGCGCAAAGGTTCTCGTCCATTTATGGGCGAGGTTCTTCAATCATCTTAATTTCTCTGCAAATTTCTCTGCAAATTTCGATATTAATTCAATTGTTTTGTGAGAATCAATTTTCTCACTATTTGATCAAAAGTACAAATGCATGGCAATAAAAAACCTCGTCCAATATGGATGAGGTTTTTCTTAATGCGAAATCATTTATTCAAATAAGCAACAGAAGCAATACAGAATATCGCCGTACCATATTTAAGTGCATCCTCATTAAACAATACCTTCGGATTGTGATGCGCTGCCTCACAGCCATTGACCTTCATATTAAGCATTAGATATGTTGTCTTAACTTTTTCGGCAACACAAGCCATATCTTCTGAGGCCATAATTCTATTATCTTTAATCGCTTTAAGATCCGGCATATTCGTCTTTATAGTCTCTGCGAAGAATTCTGTAAGCTCTGGATCTGAGTATAAGCTTGGTACGCCGCTAAAGTAGTCGACTTCGATCTTAGTTTGTGTAAGTACTTCAATCGCCTTCACCGCATCCGCCATCCTCTTCTTCATATACTCTCTTACTTCTGGGTCATATGTCCTTAATGTTCCTTGCATCACGCATTCATTTGGTATGATGTTTGAGTTACTTCCAGCTGCGAATTGGCCAAATGTTAGTGTTGCCACCTTATTTGGATCCTTTTCTCTCGATATTAGTTCCATAAATTGTGTATATAATAACACTCCTGCATATATCGGGTCGTGCGCTGTGTGTGGATAAGCGCCGTGTGAGCCCTTGCCCACGATATTTATCTTAAAGTTATCGCAGGACGTTGTCATGTAGCCAAGATTGTATCCAAAGGAACCCGGCTCTTCGTCAAGCGATGTGTGCATTGCAAGAGCTGCGTCTACGTAAGGATTTTCAAGTATACCCTGATCAATCATAAAGCGTGAGCCCTTAAAAATCTCCTCTGCCGATTGGAACATCAGTTTTACCTTGCCCTTGAACTCATCCTTGTTATCATTTAATATCTTTGCCGCACTTAAAAGCATGGCAGCGTGCGTATCGTGGCCACATGTGTGAGCGTATCCATTAGTCGCCTTGAACGGCAAATCGTTATCCTCAGCCATTGGCAAGGCGTCCATGTCAGCTCTTAGTAATATGCATTTACCTTCCTTACCTGAGTCGATAATCGCGGAGACACCAGAGTTTCCATATCTTACTGGTTCTAGACCTATCTCCTTAAGCTTTCCTTCGACGTAGTCACAAGTCTTTTCGACCTCTAGACCTATTTCAGGCATTTGATGAAGCTCACGTCTCATCTTTATCGTTTCATCTTGCATTTTTTCAGCTATTTCATAAAATTTATTCATAATTCCACCCCTTAATATTTGTTAATCTCAATTCCTTTTTTCTTTGCGAGCATCTTGACTAGTATAGGCGTGATAATGGACGTGATCACAACAGCTAGAGCTATTTGCGAAGCACTTTGTCCAGCAATCGACGCAATGTATTCTGAGTTTTGCGACAAGATCAATGGCACAGAAACAGTTAGTCCCGCAACCGATGACATCGCAAGTGCGCTCACGCCAGTGCTCTTAAGTACCTTCACTTCAAATAATAGTAGTGGCAAAGCTATAAGCACGTAGAAAATCACTACCAAAACAATGCCTTGTATGCCAGATTTGAACGACTCGATAAGGTTTATGCCCGTACCAAAGCTCCAGCCCATAAACGGTGTAAGCATTGTAGTTGAGCCCTTGAATATGGCTGCGAAATCTTTATCAAAGTTTGCGACCAAAATCCCTAAGACAAGCGGGATTAGAGTCGAAATTATTGGCGAAAAGTCAATAGCTTGCGATTGAGCGACTGAATACACAATGATTGGAAAAACTGGCAAACATAGAAGGCCAAGTAGACCAAAGGCGCTCTCGTCGATCTTTGTAGCGTAGTCCTTAGTCAAGGCTATGTACAAGGACGGATTCAGTGATGCCAAAATGCATACGAAGCTCAATAAACTTATGCCAAAGATGCCTTTCTCGCCGAAAAATTTGTAAAATAATAGTGAAAAACCCATAGTTAAAGCGATTTTAACAAGAAGCATAAGGCCTTGCTTCTTCAAAACCTTGGCAAGGCTCTTAAAATCAAGAGTTGTTGCCGAGCAAAATGTTATAAGTGCTACAACATAGTTAATTCCTTTTTTAGTAAATAAAGCTTCCGTTAGGCCACCAATGTAGAATAAATCAGGCCAAAATGTGTTAAACAGCGCACTGATAAGCATTGGTATTAGAAGTAGGCCGCCCGGGATTTTTTTCATAATCTTATACATAATACATCCCCCTTTATACACTAATATTTTACCCTGAAAATAGTTTTTGCAAACAAAAAAAACGCTCGGCCAAAGAACGTTTTTTTAGGTGGTGTAAATTATGTGTCTAAGATTATTCTTACAATTTAATTATACTATAGTCCATAATTTTAAATATGTCAATGGATTTCGCATAAATCGCCATTTGTATAATAAATTACAATATATGGCCCTCTTAGTATAGATAAATTTTATAAATAAAGTCTTTTCATCTCGCCATATTAATGGTATACTATTTAGGAATAAGGAGTGATATATTTGAATACAGTTTTTGGAATTATAATTGTAGCGGCGGTGACAGTTTTAAGTGAGTTCTTATCAAAGACCATAGCGCTTCCTGTTCCTGCAAGCATATACGGCATCATTATACTTTTTTTGCTCTTGCAAATGGGTCTCGTTAAAAAAGAAAAAGTCGAAGGCGTGTGCAAATTTTTAATTAAAATCATGCCACTTACATTTATACCGAGCGCAGTTGCACTCATTGACAGCTTCCTAGACCTTAAGGCCATCATAGTCCCTGTCGTAGCCTCTATTGTCTTCTCAACGATTTTTGTTATGGCAACGACAGGCTTTTTCTGCGAAACGCTTTTAAAGAGAAGGAAGGTGAAGTAATGACAGCTCTTCTAATGCTTCTACTAACAGCACTTCCATACTTTTTCTTTGTCTACATAAAAAAGAAGACTAAGTGGTCCTTTATAAACCCGCTTCTATTTGCAATAGCAGTCGACATGGCGGTACTTTTGAGTTTTAAGATAGACAGCAAAACTTACGCTTCTGGCGCAAAATACGTTTCTCTATTATTAACGCCAGCTACCATCGCTCTAGCATATCCATTATATGAAGAGCTGAAAACTATAAAAAAAGACATAGTCCCAATACTTCTGAGCATAATCTTCGGCGTATTCTCATCGGTTTTAACGGTTTTTGTGATATATAAAATATTTATGCTTGAAAAAGTGCATTTTGCAACGCTACTACCTAAGTCCATCACCACAGCTATAGGCATAGACGTCTCTAGATCAATGGGCGGGATAGTATCGATTACGGTCTTTACCATCATATTTACGGGGATATTCGGCGCTATGGTGAGCGATTGGGTCTTTAAACTTATGAAAATTAAGTCTGACATCGCTAAGGGCGTTGCTTTGGGAAGCGCCTCGCACGCGATAGGTACAGCTAAGGCTAATACTATGAATGAACTTACTGGGGCGGCGAGCTCGATGAGTTTGGTCATCAGTGGCATTTTAAGCGTAATAATCCTACCTTTCTTCGTATAATTTTTTGTTCAAGCGCGCCCTTGGGATTGTTAAGTCCATGCACCAAGAGAACAAGCGTTAGCGAAGTTCGATTGGCTATGCATGCCTTATTCCAGAGATTACAAAGGTATGGAGCGATAGCGAACATAGCTTTGATTAATCTTACGGATCCTTCCTCGGCAATGCTCGAGTACGTTTAGTACACTGCGCTTGCCTCGTCGGTCCACATCGCCCAATCATCACGCTTGCTCCAAAAAATTTGTTTCATCAGGTTCATTGGCAAGGGTAAAATTGCATCGCCTTATCCAGCCTAGCGTAAAGGTTCCTGTCCATCTATGGACGGGGTCCTTCATTGCTCCAAAAAATTTGTTTGGCGATGATTCATTGGCAAGGGTAAAATTGCATCGCCTTATCCATCCGCTTTATCTGCAAAATCAATCATACTGAGTTAATTCATCGCGCCAAAAAATTAAAATATACAAAAAGGGACAGATTCGCTCTGTCCCTTCTTATATCTTATACAAGTATTTAGCTAATTAAATTTTTTCACTGCGCATATATGAACTGTGCCCGGACCTGTATGAGCGCCTATGCTCACGGCGAATGGATTTAGTTCTATAAGCTTATCGGGATACTTTTCGACAAGCGCATCCCTTACCTTAGTCGCAAGATCAATGCAATCTGCGTGGCAAACCATGATCCTATCGTCATAAAGCTCGTGTCCGACCTCTTCCTCAAAGATATCCACAGTCTTTGCTATAGCTCTGTTAGTGCCTCTAACCTTGTCTCTTGTGTAAATTACGCCATCTGCATGAAGGTGAAGAATGACCTTCATATTGATTAAATTGCCGATAGTCGCCTTAAGCTTCGAGACTCTGCCGCCTCTTTGCAAATACTCAAGCGAATCGACGAAGAAAACATATCTCGTGTTCTTCACAAAATTATCCGCATACACCTTTAGCTCGTCAAAGCTCATACCATCCTTCGCAAGCTTTGCAAGATTTATAGCCATCATACCTTGGCCCATGGATGCGCCGCGCGAGTCGACTAGTAAAAGCCTGTCATCAGCTATGCCCAAAGAGTTCTTCGCAAGAACTGCGTTGTTAAAAGTTGACGACATGCCAGTAGAAAGCGATACGTATATCGCCTTATCATATTTATTTAAAACTTCCTCAAATTTCACTTCGTATTCGTGCGGAGTGATCGCTCCAGTCTTGTAAACAGCGCCATTTCTCATGTCATCGTAGATCTCTTTGCCGCTGATGTCGACGCCATCTAAGTAAGTTTTGTCATCCTTCATTATGGCGATTGGCATAATATCTATAGAAAAGTCCTTAGCTAAGTCTTTACCTATATCTGAAGCCGAATCTGTTATAATCTTAATACTCATGATTTCCTCCTCATATATACTTATTATATGATAAATTTACTATTTTTTCAAGTCCAGAATTATTTTTTTCACTATGCTCATGGCAGAGCGGATCTCATCCTCAGCCATAGCCCCGTAACCAAGTAGTAGTGCGTCCTTCGCCATGTCCTCATCTTTTAGATAATAGTCTTTGAGTCTTGAGGCTTTTATGCCACTCATTTGAAGCGCCTTGACAATGTCTTCATAATCATCTACGCCACTGAGATAAACTTTAAGATGCATACCGGCCATGGAGTCGATGGCATTAACGCCCGGGATGTCCTCAAGCTCATCAAGTAGCACGAGCCGCTTCTTATTGTAAATGCCCTTCATTCTGTTGAGCTGCCTTTCGAAGTGGCCACCCTTCATAAAGTCCTTGACAAGTATCTGAACTATGTTTGACACGGTCGAGTTGATCTGCGGCTTGACCTCGTAGTACCTCTTGAGTAGCTCGTTCGGCAAAACCATATAGCTAAGTCTTAACAAGGGGCTGATGGATTTTGAAAAATTCGCGATGTAGATGACCTTATCCATTTCATCGAGGCTCTTTAAGGGTGAGAGCGCCCTCGATGAGTACCTAAACTCGCTATCGTAGTCGTCTTCAATGATGTAGCGGCCGCTTGCACCATAAGCCCAGTTCAAAAACTCAAAACGCCTCTTAATCGGCATGACAGTCGCCGTTGGAAATTGATTTGACGGGGTAAGTAGCGCAGCCGTCAGGTTTGCACGCTTAAAGCGCTCGAAGTTCATCCCACTATTATCCAGGCTGATGGGCTCGTAGTCAATATTATTGAGCTTCAAAAGCGTTTTGAGCTCCTTGTAGCCGGGATTTTCGAGGCCAAGGCGAAGCTTTTTATCCAAAATGATGAAGACTATAGTCAAAAGCTGCTCAAGACCCGAGCTGATGATGATGTTATCCTCGCTAGTCTTGATGCCACGCGCCTTGAAGAGGTAATTCTTGATCTCGTGGCGCAGGCCATAAAGGCCTTGGTAGTCCCTCTCATAAAATTCCTCGTCGTAAATGACCTCTTGCGTGAAAATCTTTTTAAATTTGTCTATTGGGTAACTTTCTTTATCCCCTTCGCTGATGGCAAAGGAGTACTTGTAGCTCTCCTTCTCTGGTCTAGCCGCGTTTATGGGTTCCGCCTTAAAATTATACAAAGAGCCGATCTCGCTAACGAAGTAGCCGCGCTTCTCGACGCTCTCTATGTAGCCTTCGCAGCTAAGAGCGTCGTATGCCGCTCTAACAGTATTCGTGGCGACAGACATCTCCTTAGCGAGCGCCCTCTTAGATGGCAGCCTCTCGCCTTTTTTGAAGCGTCCCTCAAGTATGGCGTCCTTAAAATATTCATATATCTCTTCATAAATGGGCCTATCGCCTTTCAAATCTATTTGCATAGCTCCTCCTATCTGGTACCATCAAATTATTCATAATTGGTACTTTTAATTATACCATAATCCAAGTATAATAGCTATAAAAGAGGAGGAATATTATGAATAAAAAATTTTTAGACTTTACAAATACACTTAAGGGCGGCGTCATCATGGACGTTACTAATCCTGAGGAAGCGAAGATTGCCGAAAGTGCCGGCGCATGTGCTGTCATGGCGCTTGAGAGGGTACCTGCGGACATCAGACGCGAAGGCGGCGTTGCTAGAATGAGCGATCCACAAATGATTTTGGAGATAAAAAAAGCTGTCAAGATCCCTGTTATGGCGAAGTGCAGAATCGGTCACTTTGTTGAAGCAGGAGTTTTGGAAGCACTTGGCATTGACTACGTCGATGAATCGGAAGTTTTGTCTAAGGCTGATAACGACAATCACATAGACAAATATAAGTTCGACGTGCCTTTCGTTTGCGGGGCGAGAGACCTTGGCGAAGCGCTTAGAAGGATTGAAGAAGGCGCATCGATGATTAGAAGCAAGGGCGAAGCAGGTACTGGCGACGTCGTACAAGCTGTGAGCCACTTAAGACAAATACTTGGTGGCATATCGCTACTTGTATCGAAGAGAGAGGACGAGCTTTATACTTTTGCAAAGGAATATAGAGTTAGCTACGATATAGTAAAGTACGTTCATGACAATAAGAGACTACCTGTACTAAACTTCTCAGCTGGCGGTGTCGCAACACCTCAAGACGCAGCACTTATGAGAAGACTTGGTGCTGAAGGCGTCTTCGTTGGCAGCGGTATATTTAAGAGCGAAGATCCAGAGAGAAGAGCTAAGGCAATAGTTAAAGCAGTTGAAAATTATGAAGACAATAAGATTATAGCTGAGGTGGCGACTGGACTGGGTAAGGCTATGTTTGGGATAAACGAGGATGAGCTTGCTGTTCACATGGCTGACAGATAAAATTTCGCGTTCGTGCGAAGCACCAAGGTTCTCGGGACCCATTCAAAGCGAAGCTTTGTAAATGGGTGAGGTTCTTCAAATTGCGCCTGAAACTCGTTTGCTTCTCGTAATCATCTAGTTTTTTCTGCATAGCGCAAAGGCTCGCGCTCATTTATGGGCGGGGTTCTTCAATTTGGTATTGATCAGGTTCATTGACACTATAATTATTTTGTGAAAATTAGAAATTTAGGCAAAAAATAAAGGATAGAGATTTTATTTTCTCTATCCTATCTTTTTTGTGTGTTAAATTATTTAATTAGTAGCCAGTCTCATTAAAAATGGATACACAATAAAAGTATATCCATTGAAATATTTAATAAAATTTTTACCTCGTGTCAATTAAGACTTAAGCTTAAAATGTAATTTTAAGCTTAAGTCATTCTTCAAGCAGAATTGATGGATAAGGCGAAGTGGAGGTTTTTGTCAAGCGGAATGTACAAATGTACCTGAGCATTGGCAAAAACCGAACAAGCCTTAGGCGCAATTCTGATAAGAATTATTTTATTAACAACCAATCTTCTTCCAGTCTCTTTAACACATCTTCTTTATATCTTCTTACATACTCATGGCTGTTTGTAGCCTCAACCATATCATTCCAGCCCCAGAATGTTTCGTCAAGGTCTGTGAATCTCTTTATCATTTGTGGGTTTTTACATTTTAGTAATGATAAATTGTCATATTTTCTTTCGAAAATCTTGTTTAAGATAACTGCTGCTTCGGCTCTTGTGATGTTTGCGTCTGGTCTAAATAAACCGTCTGGGTAGCCTGTAATTCTCTTTGCTTGATACTCGCTACCTATTGCTCTTTCTGCCCAGTGACCAGGAACGTCTGCAAATGGCGCTACGCCATATGGCTTGTTGTCAATTGTAGATATCATTTGAGTAAACTCAGCTCTAGTTATAGGGGCGTTTGGTCTGAAGCGTCCATCTGGGTAGCCCTTCATTATGCCTCTAAATACTACTGCATTGATGGCTTTGTTGTACCATGAGCTTTCTGTATCTGTAAATTGTGGCTTAGCAGCGGATCCTATGGATTCGATATTTAGTAGTCTTGCTAGCATTGCTGCTGCTTCGGCTCTTGTAATTGATCCGTTTGGTCTAACTGTGCCATTAGGATAACCAAAGATATATGCTTTGTGATCGTCGCCTTTTATCTCTTCTGGTTCTTCTACTCTTTCTTCTTCAGCTCTCTTCCATATTGCATATAGTGTTGTGTCTGAGTAAATTCTGTCCTCTGGCTTTACTTCGTTTAAGTGTTTTTGGTCGTAGCTCCAGCCTCTGAAGATGTATCCTCTTCTGCGAGGAATATATAGATGCGGCTCGATAAGATCTCCTACTTCTACTTCTATGTTTGTAATTTTTCCAGAGCGATGGTTTTCGTCTAGTGTTAGGATAACTGTGCTTGGTTCACTTGGCTTTGGTGTTGGTGGAGGTGTTGGTTCTTGTTCCTCTACAATAGGATAACCTTTTATTCCTAGCAAATCGTATATAGGTCCATCTGCTACACGCAAACCTACATGACGATTATAATAATTTTCTAAACTTGCCTTACCACTTATTGCTCCACTTGACTCAACTATATCTGTAAATCTACCATATGAAATAATTTTTAGATTATCTGGATTTTCATTCATATAGTAAAAATCTTTTTCATCTTGTCCAGTCTTGTACTCACCAGCCTTGTCTCCCCAATACTTATCTTGGAAAGTCCTCTTGGCAATATTAATCTTTCCAACAGGTTTTGCATCTTTGCCTTTAGCCCAAACTTCTGGCATTGATGGTCCCATCTCGTCTTCTGTTGCTTTACGTTTTTCTAGTTTATAAGCTACACGGTTGTATTCATCTTCACCTTCTTCACCAACTATGATAATATAGTTGTTAGTAGTATCAGAAGAAACATTGTCATCACGATATACTATAGAGTCTTCATTGTTTTGCTTTTGCTTAATTCCTTCGTTATCAGTATATTCAAAAACCCTATTCACTATATATGTTGAGTTTTTAATTGTTGGTTTATTATTTTGATTCGATGATGCTAGTAGGCCAGACATAAATTTCCAATTTCCTTCATCAGAGTAATTTGCAACGCCATCCAAAGTTCCGCCATCCATATAGAAAGCAAATGGTGAATATCCATTAAATATTAATGCCGAAGAATTTTTTACATTGGTATTAGCTAACCAGCCCCCAAATGAACCAAAATACCTGCCAACGCCTTGTGAAACGCCTAAACTTGTAATGCCATTAATTTGTGCATGGCAGTTAGCAAAATCTCCACCTTTAGAATAGCCTGTAAATAAGCCTTCATAAAGTGTTCCTACTGACCCAATTTTTACGTCCTTATCAACAAGTATAGTTGAATCTTTCATTTCTCCCTTATTAAAAGCTGCTCCTAACCCGGAGTAAGTTGTTGAAGTGTTTAAAATATCTATATCTTTTACAAATATATGATTATCATCTATTAATCCCTTGTTAAAATATGATAAACCACCAAAATAAAGTGTTTTACTGTTTTGAGATGTCAATTGCCCTTGATTGTTAAATCCACCAAGTTTAACAATTACATCTCCTGCTTTTATTTTATTATTTTTCATAGTTTTCCCAGAGTCAATAATGCTAGCTCCCAAACTTATAGTTTGAAAATTAATTCCAGCAATAGTTATATCTCCTAGGTCTAATTTATTATTTTCAGTTATCTCATTAATTCCATTATTTTCTCTTGGTTCATCATTTATTATATTTCCAAGGCCTGAAAAAACTCCATCTCTAGAAACAACAGTGATATCTCCGTAAGAAATATCATTATTCTTTGCGTTAGCAGCGTTAAAGAACGAAGGATAAACTTTCGAATAGCCACCTTGGTTTGTCAAAGTTAATTTACCTACATTTAAAGTATTGTTTTTTGCTGAAACTTCTTCAAGTGGCTTATATCCTTCTTTCACTTCTCTATCAGATAAAGTTCCAGTCCTGAACTTTTCTCCAAGGCCGTAATATTGAAGGGCATAATTTGAATTCTGCTTTAAATCAATCTCTCCAATTGTTATTTCATTATCTTCAAAGAAATGTGCCCAGTTTACTCCATCCTTACTATTACTATTCCATGTATTATAAAAGCCTGAATTAGCTATCAAGTTTATTGAAGTCTTTGCCTCCATCTTTTCCCTAATATTAACAGTGTTATTTACAAGTCGTATTAAATTTCCAGCTCCTGAGTCATAGCCAATACCACATAGGGAAGTCACAAGGTTTTGTGTGTTACCATTAACTTTCTTTTGATAAGCGTCCGAAACATCCATAATAAGATTATTTGCTGAAAGCTTTGAATTTGTTAAATTCATTATTGATTCTGCAAAACCTACCGCGTAGGATGTTTCCATCATTCCATTTCCATACAATGAGTTTCCTTCAGTTCCACCTAATAAAACAGTTTTAATATCTCCATCTATTTCTATATTTACATTATCAACCCATGAATTATCCGAAGAATCCATAAAACCTGCTGCGTAGGCATTGTCGTAACCAGTTGCGTAAATAGATCCACCAATGTTTATATCTACATTTTCAATGTATCCACATTCCCTTAAAACTTTGTATTTGCCATTTTTAAATAGTTCAGTCCTCGTCTTAGTCCATACAGTATCACCGGCTTCATCTTTGTAGTAATCTGCATCATCTGAACACCACAAAAATCCAAATGCTCCAGTAGAATAATTTTTACCACCAGCTAGCATTTTTTTATAAGTATTATCAAGATTTGCAGCTTCAGAAGAACCAATATCTCCAGCAATATTTACTTTTATATTGTTTAAATTAGTTCTGTT
This sequence comes from uncultured Eubacteriales bacterium, assembly GCA_900539725.1. Lineage (GTDB taxonomy): Bacteria > Bacillota > Clostridia > Tissierellales > Peptoniphilaceae > Fenollaria. The sequence continues at coordinate 57,374 of UQDI01000011.1, forward strand.
AACTTTAACACCAAAACCTGTTGCCATTGAACCAATAAAATTACCAATAAAATGGTTGTTTAAAAGTATTGACCAACGATTACTATTTTCATCCCATGGTAGCACTTGAGGAACAACCGATCCATTTACATTTACTGTAATATTCTCTACTAAACCATTTGCTATTGTATATCCTTGGTCATCTTTTGACTGCATTGAAGATATAAGATCTACAAAAGGGTAGCCTACAACATCACCATCAATTACTAGATCTAAATTTTTTATTTGTGTCTTGCCAGATATAATTAATCCAAACAATGGAAAAGCTTTCATACCTTGTTCAGGCTTTATAGTAATTGTATGACCGTTACCATCAAAGATAAATTCAGAATCATCTGCTGTTTGATTTTCATCGTTAATAGAATTTCCAAAAGACATGATTCCAGTTTGTATGTAGTCATGCTTGTCAGAAAAATAAGCATCTGCTAAATCTATTGTAATGTCACTTTCAAGCTTATAATTATTGTTCTTTAAAACAAGATGCTTTCCATTGTCTATTCTTAAATAACGTTGTACCTCTACTTTCTTTAATGCATTTTTTAAATCATCAAATGATGATATTGTAACAGGTTCAGTCGATGAAACCATTGGCGGAACATATTCATCACTTATTTCAAGTCCATCGCCTAAGTCTTCATTTTGATCATCTTCTTTGATTGTCACCTCTGGCTCATTTGCCTCTTCAATCGCAAAATCTTCTTCTACTGGCTCTGGCTCGTCTACTACTGGCTCATCTGCAATTGCGTTTGGGTCTTCCATCGGCATCTCTTCAATGTCTGATAGATTCCAAGCGTATGCTGTAAATGAGTTTGCACATAGAGAAAATACCATCATTAATGCTAGTAGTAATCCCATCACTTTCTTTTTACTCATACTATCCCTCCTAAATAAGTAAGTGGTCTAAGTTAAGACCTTCGTATTAAATTTTTACTTTATTTTGATATACAAATATATCTACATAACTACCTTTATCATATCACCCCCCCCTAGAATAATCAAGCTTTGAGCGTTTTTGTAACAAGACTGTAACAAATGCACAATAAATATCCCCCGGCCTAGCCGGGGGTTTTTCTCATGCGGCCCAAAGGGCCTGTATTACTAGCCACGCCTCAAGGACGTTGGTTAATCTGTC
>UQDI01000012.1 GCA_900539725.1 uncultured Eubacteriales bacterium
CCTTCTATGTCTTATATATACCCAACAAATGTGTATTTTAAGAGGTTTTAAGCAAAAAAAGTAGGCATAATTTTTAAAAAATATGCCTACTTTGTCAACAGTCTGAAGAGAGCCGAAGCTCTCTTGTGTATTTAAGATCTTTAATCTTTTATATTTATTAAATATCACTCGCTAGATAGATTGTAGAACCCCGTCCATAAATGGACGTGAACCTTTGCGCTATGCAGAGCTATTTGATGAGTAAGTTCTATCTAAACAAATCTCGTGCGAAGAGTAATTTAAGCATCGCAAACAGATTTTGCGGAGAGAATTGATGGATAAGGCGATGCATAACGAGCGCCCGACCGACATCGTACTAATGGGTACGTTGAGGGAGGAAGCGAGCGCGCAAGCCTTAGGCGCAATTCTAACGCGAAATCCTATCTATTTGGCTAGGCCATAAGTCTGCTCCACTCTCGTCACAAAGACTATTCCCTTCCCCTCTTCCTCGATTTGCGTTTCTTTTCTTATCGACTCAACTATGTCCTTAGTTTTTGCTTCTTCCGATATAATCAAGACGATCTCTTTCTCGGGTTCGATGAGCATATTGAAGACTTTGCGCGCTTCTTCGCTGCCTGAGCCTCTCGCGTGCATAACAGTTCCGCCTCTTGAGCCGGCTTTTTGAGCTGCTTCGATCACGTCGTCTGCATTTCCTTTTTCAACTATAGTATATATGGCGTTGTACATATTTTCACCTCTTTTAATATTTTCACTTCCACTAGCATTATCTTCAGTGCCAAAGACATTGAATGCGCTCTCGATGTAGGCGATTCCGTGGTTTGGCTTGTCCATTTCAAGTTTTTCTACTAAATAATCAGCAAGATCCGTGATCTCCTCAGTCTTTCCGAAGAGCATAAGAACTGCTTTTTTCTTGTCGTTTAGACCTAAGTAGTCGAATATTGTCCTAGATGCAGTGCCTCTGCCCAGCATGGCAACTGAGGCTGTAACGCCTTTCTCATCCGCTAAGTGCAAGACTTTGCTCGCTTTATTCTGTTCAACTATAACGACTAACATCTCTAAGTGACGAGACTTTAAACTACGCATTCTTCACTCCCCCTTTTTCATGTTTCAGATAGAATAGACCAAGTATTTGCAGTGCTATTAGAGGCGTCATCGCTACCATGGCAATGGTACCGAAGCCGTCTATAAGTAGGTCCGCTGTTGGTGTTGAGGCTGCAACGCCTTGTGCATAAGCAAGAATAAATGTTGCAGTCATTGGTCCTGAGGCAACGCCGCCTGAGTCAAAGGCGATGCCGACGAATAGGTTTGGCACTTTTTTCATTATCAAGAATGTTATGATATAGCCCGGTAGCAGCACGTGCCATAGCTGCATCTCTGGAACTAATATTTTAAGTATCGACAAGGCAACTGCGATGCCGACACCTATTGACAAAGTCATAAGTACGACTGATTTTTTGATTGAGCCCGCCGTAACGGCTTCGATTTGGTTCGTAAGTACGTGAACTGCCGGCTCCGCAAGTATAGTCAGTACGCCCATCAGAAAGGCGATGGCAACGATGAAGACCTTGCTGTGCTCTGTAGCTAGCACGTGACCGATGTAGCGGCCGACGTCCATAAATCCAGAGTTTACACCAACTAGGAAGATTACAAGTCCCACAAACGTTAAAACGCAGCCGGTTGCGACTCTTGCGTTTGCCCTCTTCGAATTGTGGAAGAAGATCATGTTGCAGATCGTGTAAATCACGATTATGGGTAGAAGCGCGATGATTATCTCTTTTGCGACTATCGGCGCCTCGTGGATGAAGTGCGAGAAGATGCCCGCTTCGCTCGCTACGGCAATGTCTGGAACCTCACCAAACTCTGGTTTTGATAGCATGCCAAGTACCAGTGCACCGATGATGGCGCCTGCTGAAGCGATGCCAACTAAGCCAAAGGAGTCGTCTTCGGACTTTTGGCTGTCTTTGTTAATGGCGGAGGCACCTGCGGATAAAGCAAGTAAGAATGGTACAGTCAGTGCCCCAGTTGTCGCTCCTGAAGCATCAAAGGATACTGCTAGGAAGAACTGGTCTGAAAGTACTGCAAGTACGAGTATTACGCCATATGTAAGCATTAAAAACTTCTTTAGTGAATACACTTCTACTATACGCACCATGCCAAGTGAAATAAGTAAAGCGACACCCATTGACACAAGCATAACTAGTGTTGACTTCGATACGACACCCAAAGTCACCTCACCAACTTGATCTGCCAAGATGTGTAAATCCGGCTCAGCTATTGAAATGACAAAGCCTAGGATCAGTCCCATGAGCGCTATGACCCAAAGTTTACCGCTCTTAACGGCTGCGTTACCGAAGCTGTCGCCCATAGGCGTGATGCCAAGGTCGACGCCGATCAAAAATATTGTCAGTCCCAAGAGTATGAAGACCGCGCCCAATAAAAAGCGTATAAAGACGTCGCTCTCTAGCGGAACCACTGTAAAATTCAGTATCACAACGAGTAGCGATATCGGCAAAACGGTCGCTAGGACTTCTTTAAATTTCTCTTTAATCAAAATGTCACTTCCTTCCAGTCAAATTTGTTTATTTCTTTAGACAAGTAAAATCATTAACACTATTATAATGGAAAAGTGCCCAAATTTCAAGCTATTTCTCTGTTAGGTAGCGCCAGTAACGCTTTGGCATATTTGAAATCATCAGCTTTTCATTGCGTCTTTCGTCAATGGCGATTGCCTTGTAAAAGTCTTTCCAAGCCTCTTCGAAGAATTTTTCTTTTTCGCTAATAGTGTAGTCAAGAGATTTTAGCTCCAAAAATTCGACTTTCCCGTCCATTTGCATGGCGGCCGTACCACGCTTCACGTCAGCGATTACGAAGTTTATAGTGGGGAGCCTCTTCACAAAATGAGGTACGATGAGGGTCAGGATGTCATTCTTCGGCTCAAACTCAGCTAGCATCACGCTGCCCTCAACCTCTTTGAAGCGCAAAAGACCTTTGTATGAATGATTTTCACTTAAAACATTTCTACGTATGCGGCGGAACTCGCTCGCAGCCACTTCTGATGAAATGATGTAGCCGTAGCCGTGCTCGAAAACGCCTTTGATGGCCCTGATTAATATATCTTCCTTATTATTATCGCAGGACAAAAATACTGCCACTAGCTCCCTCATGAAACGTTTCGGAAATTTTTCTTCAAGCGCTTTTAGTACGCGAGTGGCTCCTGCCATATCCGTGGCGATAAAGACCTTGCTATCAAATAAGGAGCCTTGACCATCGGGCATGAATTTGGCGCGCTCGATGTCCTCGTAAAGCTCGAAGATGACCGTCATGAGGCCTTCGAAGCTCCTGTCATAATCAAAATAGCGATAGCTGTTCATTTAAGTTCACCTTATCCATGAGTTTTATGCGAAGATTTTCGCGCGTTTCAATCTTGCCGCCTCTGTAGACACCTCCCACTGTGATGAAGTATTTAGCACGCTTTAAGGAGATATGCATGTTCTCGAGGGAGTCGTACGATAGTTTGGCAAAGCGCCTTGCGTTGATAATCTTGTGGCAGGTCGTCGGGCCAAAACCAGGCACGCGAAGAAGCTCTTCGTAGCTCGCCTTGTTGACTTCAATCGGGAAGAGCTCGATATGATTTATCGCCCAAAAGGCCTTGGGATCAAGGTCCAGGTCGAGCATGGGATTTGCGCGCGAAACGATTTCGTAGGGCTTGAACTTGTAGAAGCGCATCAGCCAGTCCGCTTGATAGATGCGGTGCTCACGTAGTAATGGTGCGGCTTTGATGCCACTTGTGTACTTCGATTTAACGACGGGAACGAAGGCCGAATAATAGACACGCTTCATGCTAAAGCCCTTGTATAAAAGCGATGCCTTCGTGATTATGGTCTCGTCACTTTCATTCGCGGCACCTATAATCATTTGTGTGGTTTGACCAGCTGGGGCAATGAGTGGAGCGCTCTTATACTTGCGCCTGTCCTCTTTGTTTTCAGCTATTGCCAGCTTTATATTGTTCATGGGCTTCATGATGCCCTCAGTAGTTTTCTGCGGAGCGAGCATTTTAAGAGACTTTTCAGTCGGCAGCTCAATATTCACCGACACCCTATCGATCAGGGACGATAGCTTTGTGACCAGCTCTTTTGAGGCGCCCGGTATGACCTTCATATGTATATAACCATTGAAATGGTAGGTGTTACGAAGAAGCTCAGCCGTTCTAATCAGCTGCTCCATGGTGTAATCGGGGCTCTTGATGACTGCGCTTGAGAGGAATAGGCCCTCGATGTAGTTGCGGATGTAAAAGTTCATAGTGAGCTCAGCGACCTCTTCGGGCGTGAATGAGGCGCGGGGCACGTCGTTCGAAGCTCGGTTGATGCAGTACTCGCAGTCATAGATGCAAACGTTTGTGAATAGGATTTTAAGGAGCGAAATGCAGCGGCCGTCCTCAGACCAGCTGTGACAGATGCCGCAGGACGCAGCGTTACCAATGCCGCCAGAATTTTTGCGCGATGAATTAGACGAAGAGCATGACGCATCGTACTTCGCCGAGTCAGATAAAATTATGAGTTTCGCCTTTAAATCCATAGTATCACCTGAGTATATTGTATCACTAAATGGCGATTTTGGCAAGATATGGGCGGGGATAGGGGAAAAAGAAATATTATTGTATTTATTTTTAAAACAAAAAAGATGCACGGCTAATAAATAGCTGTGCACCTTGTATTTCTTATTGATTTGTTGTGACAATTACTTTTGCGCAAAGTGATTCAATCATAAGATTTATTTATTCACAAATTTTGCAGGAAAAAGAAGAACCTTTCCCATAAATATGGTCAAGAACCTTTGCGCTATGATGAAATTGGCTCCTACATAAAAAGTGCATAGCTGGTAAACAGCTATGCACTTAATAATTTTTATTGATTTTTAAGCAAATTGAATGCGAAATTCATTATTTTTCTTTTAGTTGTACAAGTTTGATCAATAAGTCGATAGTTTTAGCTAATTCCTCTCTCGTAAACTTACTTTGCGGACCAAACTTGCCATTCGCTTCAACATTCACAAGTCCAGCTCTCTTCATAGCGATCATCGCATCCTTTGCCCAGCTATCAGCCTTAGCAAAGTCTTTTTCATCAACTGGAACTACAGTTTCAAGCTCAATGCCATTCGCCTTTAGTAAGTTCATTAGCATTACGCAGAACTCTTGTCTAGTAACCTTCTTTTCAGGTTTGAACTTGCCATCAGCGTAACCAGCGATGATGCCCTTACTTGCGGCCCAATTAACCGATTCAGCGTACCATTTTTTATCCTTAACGTCTTTAAATACAATATTTGTATCAACAGTTTTGTCCTTGCTGATTAACATAAAGACTCTAGTAACCATCGCTCTGTTTATAGTTTTATTGCCTTGGAACTTGCCGTTGCCCATGCCTTGGATAATACCGTAAGAAACTAAATTTCTAATCGCTTCACCTTCAGGACCTGCTGGCACGTCTCTTAGCTCAACTGGGTTTACAGGGAATTCAGTGATGATGCCTGTTTCTTTAGTATCTTTCTTATCTTCATTATTGTCAATAGGCTTAGATGGTTCAACAGGTTTACTTGGTTCAACTGGTTTACTTGGTTCAGATGGTTTTGGTTCTGGTTTTGGTTCTGGTTTGTATGGCTCATATGGTTCGTACGGTTCATATGGTTCTGGTTGTGGTTGTGGATTTGGTTGTGGTTCTGGCTTATTTTCTTCCCACTTAGCTATGAGCATCATATTTGCCATAACACTTGTGTTGAAATCATAGTCTTGACCGTTAAATTGCCATGCGATAAATGTGTGATTTGTCTTAGTAGGTTTTGCTGGCTCCGTAACTTTTTCGCCTTCACGTACCTTTTCAGTCCAAGTAGCTTCGCCATTGTTAGGATCGAAAGTGATTTCGTATTCAAGAATTTCTTCCCATTTAGCGTAAACATTTGTATTAGCTTCGATTGGCTCATCGAAATTAAATTCACGAGTAAGCTCTTCGTCTGCATACCAGCCTTTGAAGATATATCCTTTTCTAACTGGGTCTTCTGGTCTATTTACATTTTCTCCATCTATAATCTTAACTGTCCAAGAATCTGTTTCGTTATTTGGATAGAATGTGACTTCATGTCTGATTATTTCGTAGTTTTCTATCGAAGCAATAGCTGATTTTAGGTTAATTATAGTCTTTTCAATGTCTTCCATAGATGAGTTTTCGTCATCTTTTACTTTTATTGCCTTAGCTAGTTCATCGTCTAAGTCTTTTTGTCTATCTTCAGGAGCGTATTTGTATTGGTCTGTATCCTTGATTTCTTCAGCTTTAGCTATTAATTCAAGTAATTCTGATTTGTCAAGCGGAAGTATATTAACAATAACGCCGTCACTCATAAGTTTATTTACTTCTTGTTGATAAACGATAACTTTGTCTCCATCTTGAATTTGTCCTACGCTTATAGAGAATTTACCATCTTTATCATTTATAAGCATGCCATTTCTAATAGCTGCGTCATCAACATTTTGACCTTTCTTTACTATCTTGTAGTAAACATAGGCTCCCTTGATACCTGTACCTCTAACGTACTTATCATTTACATAAGCATCGTCAAGCTTAACTGGCTCAGTCTTTTCAGTTGGTGTAGCATAGCCACTCAAGCCCTTAATTGCGCCTTCTATAGCTTTTATAGCCGCATTTACTTCTTCTTGACTAGCTTTTTTATTGTTGAATAAGTTTGTAGCATTGATGATGGCATCTTCATAAGCTTCTCTTTCTTTTTCTGTTGAATTCCAGTATTTATCAGAGTTGCGAACGTCACCATACTCATCTAATAGCTTCTTAAGCTCTTTTTTGTTTGCTTCTTTGTAGCCGTCAAGCTTCTTAAGAGCTGCCTTTATATCCGCTATAGCCTTGTCAATGGCTTCTTCAGATGCATTTGCATCTTCATAAACTTCCTTGCCTTTTGTAATTGCGTCGTCGTAAGCTTTTTTGTCTTCAGCTGTATCGAATTTGTAAATGTCTTTTGCTTTGACATTTATCTCATCATCAAGAAGCTTCTTAAGCTCTTTCTTCTTAAGATTTTCCATAGATCCGATGATGGCATCGCGCGCATCCTTAACTTTATCTACTAAAGTGTTGATAGCTTCTTGACTTGTAAGTGCTTTTGCAAGCTCCATCTTTGCTTCACTTATAGCATCATCGTATGCTTTTCTCTTATCCGCATCAGCGTTCTTGTAAGCATCTGTCTTCTTGATATTGTCATATTCTGAAACTAAGGCTTTTAGCTCTTCTTTATTGACTATTGCAACATCTTCGTCACGTTTAAAATTAAATGTTAACTCTTGTCTAGAATATTCTCTTACTGTAAACTCTTTTATTTCGTCATCATCAAGCTTGTAGCCTTGTTCGCAGCTTAAGAATTTTACTTGGTACAATTGATTACCATTGCCAATGTATGGTACTTTCTTAAGGTCAGTCACATAAGTTTCTCCGTAGTTTGTCTTTGCATAAACTGCATATTCAGCATCAATAGGAGTATCTCCAGCAAGTGAATTTACTTTTAAGATTAATGGTGCAACAATGTTGATATATTTATAGAATGTTTGGCTTGGATATGCATTTATGATGTTAGGGTAATATGCATATTTTGTGCCTTCAAGTCTAAGTTCGTAATCAACGCCTGAAATAGCTGGGAATTCAAAGCCCTTAGCTGTCTTTGTAACGCCTTCTACTTCATTGCCCTTCATGTCAAAGACTCTGATTGTATAATCATCAAGACTTTCATTAGCGTCCGTTGGTATTCTTACTTCAACTATTTGAACTTCTTTTTTGTCTTCGATTTCAAAAACTGCTTTGAAGCTTGGATTTTTTGCATCGAGAGTAAACTCTATTCTCTTGTTTTTAACATTAACTTTTAGATAATCTGATATATCTTTTAATACATAAGCGTATTTACCAAATTCAAGCTCTTTTTCGGCTTTCTTATATTCTTGGTCAAAGCTTAGTTTAACTTCTTCGTCCTTACCGTCTACAACTTTATATAGCTTAACTTGTTCAAAGAAATTAAGTCCAGTTCTGCTACCAGTGTAGTTGATGTCCCAACTTGCCTTGCCCTTTGTAGGCTCTTGTGGGTCTGGATTAGGTTCTGGATCTGGTGTTGCGCCTTTCTTAACTAGTATAAACTTAACTACAACATTCTTGTGTGTTTCATCTAGTGTAACAGTTTCACTTATCTTTGATTTTGCTTCGTCATATATACCGTACCTATTCCATGTTAAAGAAAGTTCAACCTTGTATTCGCCAAATGGAAGAGTTTTTGCTTCATTGTTCATTAGAATTTCGCCATTAGCATAAGCCATCATAAATGTATTTAATTTAGTTTCAGTCTTTCCATTTGATTCCCAAACTTCGAACTTTATAGTTCCTTCACCAACTGGCTCAGCTTTGCCTTCTTCAAGCTCTATAGTCAAGCTCTTTGTATTTTCATCTATCGTTATAGTTTTAAACTCTTCTATCGGTACAAGTCCTTCTGGTTCGATGATTTCTACATCATATTCGCCAGGTGCTACTTCTATCTCTCCGCTTGTAAATTCTTTATCATCAAGCTTGAACTTAACATTATCAAGTGCTTCTCCGTCCTTAGTAAACTTAAAGTCTACCGAAACAGTTTCTTCTTTCTTTTCAGGCTCTATAACAAATTCAACTTGGTATTCATTGCTATTAACTACAAATTCTTTAGTATCAACAGTGTAGCCTTCAGGAAGGCCCTTTACTTCTGCTTGGTAGTAGTCATATGGTAGATTAACAAACCATGTGCTGAAGCCTGTCTTAATGAAAGTCTTCTTTATAGGCTCGCCCTTTGTTCCTGTTAATACATATTCATATGAATTTTTCTTCAAGTCTGCAGGAAGATTGTCGTCGTTAACAAAGATTGCGCCTTCGCTCATTTTATCACTATCAGAGTACTTAGTCCAATTAAATTCTACTTCAACTGGATCTGTTGTAGACTTAAATGTTCTAGATGTTTGCTCATAGCTTTCTTTATCTATAGTAAGAGTTGTTTCGCCGTATTTTTCTCTATTAGCAATAGCTTCAACATAGTAAGTTCCTGGTTCTAGCTCCATATTAGGAGTGTAATCAAGGACTTTTCCTTCTCTACCAATCCAAGCGTAGAAGTCGCATAAGTAGTACTCAGCGTTCTCATAATTATCTTTTATAGTAAATGTAAATTTCTTTCCAGCAATTTCTTCATAAGTAAATGTTAAATTTGCAACTGGTTTTTCTTGTGTTAATGTAACGTATTCATATGGCTTTTCTATATACATGCCTTCTGGCATCTTTTCAGGGAATATCATCCAAGTGCCTTCAGCAAGTTCGTCAAGACCAACTACGCTTCCATTTTTACTATCTCTAGCAAGGTATTTAACGCCTTCAGCGCCCTCAGTAGTGATATGAACCTTGTAGAAACCGCTTCTCTTGATATTTGCAGTTACTGTTGAGTAGTTAGTTGAGCCGTTAACTGTAAATGGCATGTCTTCATCAAATGTTATTGAGTAGCCTTCCTTGCCATTTTTAAATTCTGCGTAGAAATTGTAGTCGCCGTATGGAAGGTCAGCGTCGAAGTACTTGTCATATATGCCTTCGTCTTGAATAAATTTAAATACCTTATTATTTTTAACGTTCTTTGCCAATAAATCAAAGTCAGTCCACTCAAGATTGTCCTTTGATGCCACTTTGATAGTGATTCTGCCAGTAGGTATTTCAGTAAATTCAAGAGTTATCTTATAATTTTTATTGTCTTGTGATATTTCGAATGGAATTTCGCTTTCGCCCTTTAATTCGAATTTGTTAGAATAGTTTGTAACGACAAGTTTGTACTTTCCAAATTTAAGATGTTCATGGTTCTTAAGCTCTTTTCCGTCTTCAGTATAGACTTTGTATTCAAGATTAAGAGCTTCAGTGCCTGCTTGTTTTACTTCTACCTCAAGAGAACCGAACATGTCCTTAAACACAAGCATTTCAGCTGTTACAGCGTTTATATTGTGACCAAAGTCCATAGCTGTGATATTGATATCAGAAAGCTCTTTGCCTTCAGGAACTACTAGCTTAACTTTATTTCCTTCTCTAGTAAAGTCCATAGCCTTGCCACTTTCGTCTTCAATTTTGAATTCATCAAGGCCAGATCCTTCTTCTTTTATATCAAATGTTAATGCTCTAGTATTTTCATCATAAAAACTGTTTTCAAATTGTGGAGCCACTGTGTCTATAGTGAATTTTATATCTCTATATGTTTCTGGATAGCTTTCCTTAGGTGCCTTCATAGCAGCTGCAGTAAGCTTTAGAGTGTAATCACCATCGACATAGTCCTTTAGAGGAACAGCGCCAGGAGCTGTGTAGCCAAGGTATGTGTCTCTGTTCTTGTCATTATCTGGGTCAGTCGATATGTTAGAGTATTTTAAACCAATTTGGTAGTCTTGTGACTTGCCAGCTTCATCTATAATCGATGCCTTAACATTAGCAGTTCTAGTCATAACCATTTGAATGCTTAGTACGTCTTGGTAGTTATCTGCGTTTGGCGAAATAACTATAGGAGTAAATATAGGTTTTGGTTCATCAGCCGTATTTTTCTTTTCATTGATATCGTCAAAGTTCTTAAGACCAGCGATTACAAAATTATTAAATGTTTTACCCTTATCGTCTTTATACGTTCCATAGTTAGTTTCGATGTGAGTCGAGTACTTAAACCAGTCATGGTTTCTAGTCTTAAGGTTCCAGTACATTGGTTTTTCAGTCTCGAAATCGAATTCGTATAATGGTTTTTCAATCGAAGGAATATTGTCATAGCTACCCTTAAATGAAACGAATGGGAAAGAAATTTCCATGCCATTTTCATCTCTTAAGTGAAGGAAACCTTCAACGAAAGCGCCGTTTGTGAACGCTTCTACCTTTTCTAGGTGTTCGATAGGGAAAGTGATGTCGTATTCAACGCTAGTTTGCGCTGGTACAGTAACTTTCTTGTCTTCATAAGTCTTTGAGAATAGTTCATCAGGTCTTAGTAATAACTTCTTGCCATCGCGTGCTTCGATAGTCGCTTGAACCGATGGTGTAAGCACCTTTTGAGTGCCTGAGTAATTGTGTATAGTTAAATTTAATGTAATTTCATTATCAACATTGCCTACAAATTTGCTAGCAATCTTAGTATCTCTATCAACTACAGTAAAATCAAGCTTCGATGCCTTTGTAAGATTCATAACACCAGCGCCTTGACGACGAGGTGAAGTAGTTGTATGAGTTTTTGGATCTACATGAGGAACAGCAGAGTTCATTAAGATTGTCTTTGTTAATGCCGCCTTATGTTCTTCGCCAGCAAACATTATCTCATTTAGACGAGTACGTATAACGCCTACAGCGCCTGTTACGTGAGGTGTAGCCATAGAAGTACCGCTCATGTCGCCAAATGTGTTGCCCATAGTTTGAGTCGAGTAAATGTGTCCGCCAGGAGCAGTGATGTCTGGCTTCATGTAGCCACCAGCCGATAGACCCCAGTTAGTAAATGTACTTAGTTCGCCAAATTGTGGGTTATCAGCCTCTTGTGGTGTCATATCTATAGACACAGGCTTTGATAAATCCTTAAGCAAAGTCTCAGCAGTATCCAAAGTTACGGATATAGCTGGGATCTTGTTACCACTGACGCTCATGTATAAGTCGCCTTCAACATTATTATAGATAATTGCGCCTATTGCTCCAGCTTTTTCAGCGTTTAGAACCTTTTCGCTAAAAGTATTGCCGCCCCTCTTGATAAGAGCTACTTTGCCTTCAAGGTCCTTGCCTTTAAAATCGTCAATATTATCTTCAGCTTTAATAACACCATTGCCACAGTCAACTAAGTAGTAGTCGCCCTTTTTAAATCTAATCTCTCCGCCAGTTTGGAAGATGTATTTATTGCCATTATAAGTAATAAGTGGTACATACATCGATTTATTTTCAAGCGATGCTACAGTGATGGCGTTAGTCGCAATACCAGGAGATGCCATAGTACCAAAGTCTGGGTTGTCAATATTTAACTCGCCTTGGTATTGGCCTTCGTTACCAGCAGCTATAACAAAGTTAGTATCAGCAGCGTAACCGTTGTTTATAGCCTTGCCAACAAGTCCATCAGCTTGGCCAGGTAAACCCTTAGTTGAGCCTAAACTCATGTTAACCGCGTCAGCCCCCATAACTATCGCGTCTTGCATAGCTCTGATGTAGATGTTTGAAGATGTTGAGCCTTGCTTCATAACATTCATCATAAGTAGTTGAGCCTCAGGAGCAACACCTCTCCAAGTCTTGCCATCTATTTGAACAGCATTACCAGCTACAGTACCACTAACGTGTTGGCCGTGAGCAGCTAGTTCCTTTTCAGGATTTAAATCCTTGCTGTTAGTATTATAGTTCCAGCCAAATGGAATCTTTTCACTTCTATATACGTCTTCATATAACTTCTTATCTTGAGTATTGTCCTTAAGACTTAATTTGCCACCATTTAGAAAGTCATTAATATCAGGCTTTCTTAGTTTAGCTAAACCAGGATTGCTCAAATAGAAAGCATCATGGCTTGGGTCCATGTTACTATCGATGATAGCAAGGACAGAGCCAGCACCGTTGTACTTCTTTTGAAGCACATCGTCATTGCCAATAAGCTCGTTCGAGTTAACCATCTTGATCGAGTCAGTCATGACAGATTGGTCCTTGAAGACCCTCATGTCAGAGCGAACAACGTCAGATTCATAAATGATCTCGTTATTGAAGACATCCTTAACATAGTCAAGCGCCTTGACAGCATCAAGATCACTCTTATTAAGCCTTACACAAAGAGATGGAACTAGAAGCTGGGCCCTAGATATCACCTCAATGTCAGCAAACATCGACTTGAACTCACTTTCATAGTAGTCCAAAGCCTCGTCCGCTAGGCTTATAGCCTTGCCGTAATCCTTGTTTAAATAAGCCTCTTCATAGCCAGGAGATTGTTTTTCTACGTCTAAGTAGACTATGTACTCTCCCCTCTCTTCACTTGCAAATACAGTTGTATAGCCTGCAAATAGGCTAAAAATCATGCATAAGCATAAAATTAGTGAAATAGTTTTGCGTTTCATAATTGCCTCCCCCATATTAAAATTTTGCTAACGCAAGCGATGTTTTACACCTGCCGCTTCTTCTATCTGCTATACTAAAGCATTCAGTGTAAAAAAATAGGTAAATTTACCCACTGAATTTATTGTAACACATTTGTAACATATAAATCAAGATTTATAAAGAAAAATTTTACATATAAATAAAAATGATACTATCACACTTTGTGGTAGTATATACACATAGCACTACTACAAATAGTAGTCACGCATAAAAAAAAGAGAGCTCAATGCTCTCCAATTAATCTAACTATTTGATATTCAGTTCTCTTTTTAGTCCCTCTTGCAGAATTTGTGAAAAATTTACATTTTCTTTCATACCAAGATCATTTAGCCACTTTGGTATGCTCAAAGTCTTTTTTATAGATTTTTTATTAAGCCTTTCCTCAATACTTGCAATAGGCGCTTCAACTAAGAGTACAAACTCACCCTTTTTTAGATTAATATTTTTACTGTCACTTGTCTTAGGAAGGGCAAGACCATTATCAAGCATCGTGAAAATAACTCCGTTCAAAACTTCCTTTGTATTAACAAATAATTCTCCAAGACTATCTGCATCAGTGAAACAGGCATCAAAATCAGGAAAATCAGCATAATAAGTATTGTCCTCATATCTAACAACACATGGATAAGCATCTGTCTTTTTCATCTTAATACCTCCTATTATAGAGGTGGGGCTAAAATTTAAGCCCCGTAATCCTCTCAATACTTGTTAAAGTTCCAGAAGGAATATCCTTCTTGTTGCATTTGACAGGACAGATACGGCCATCCTTATAATAAATCTCATGAGATCCTTCAGTATGGTCTAGACGCCATCCTGCCTTTCGCATTGCTTTAACAACTGTTCTGTAAGGCTTTGTGCGGGCCATAGTATGTCCTCCTCCTTACACTTATATTATACACGTATTATTAGTACGTGTCAATAGTTTTTTATATTTTTCAGTTGGTTACAAAATGTAACCCACTCACTTAATTGAGTCGTCGACAAATTGTCGACAACTCACTTTTTCCCTACCCCAAAACATTTAGTGAAGAACCCCGTCCATAATGGACGTGAACCTTTGCGCTATGCGAAGCGAAGATGATGATAATAAATTTTGCAGAGCAAACAAGATGATTGGACGACGTGGACTGACGAGGCAAGCGGAGTGTACAAATGTACTCGAGCATTGCCAAGGAGGGAACGAGTTCAAGGGCTCGTTTGAATGCAAAATCGAACGCAAAATAAAAAAAGACTAGAGGGAACACTTCATAATAAAGCATTCCCCCTAGTTGGCTAATAACACTGCCTCTATCTGTAAGATAATAATAACAGATTTGTAGCTCTTTGTCAATCTTAATTCTATTTAATATTCAATTCCTTCTTCAAACCCTCAGTCAAAACCCTTGAGAAGTTTATGTTCTTATTCTTAGCAAGCGCCTCAAGCCAAGTTGGTAAGGTCACCATCTTATTTTTGTAAACTTCCTTAACCAAAGAGAATTGATAAGGCAAGTAAACATTGACATAAACAGCCAAGTCGCCTTCTTCAAGATCAAGCTCATCCATATCAATATCGTCTGGGTACTCAATTTTTTCCTTCTCTTCATCGTATAGGCAAAGTCCAATGACCTCTTGTGCATATCTTACGCCCTCTTCAAAAGTGTCCGAGCATGTATAAGCGCCGTCAATGGCAGGCACGTCAATAGAGTAGCCACCATCACTTTCTTTGCTAAAAATAGCTAAATATGTTACACTATCTTGTTTTTTCATGTAAACACTCCTTTAACAAGTGGGGGAGCAAGGGGATTTACATCCCCAGTGTTTTCAAAATGCTCTTTAAAGTTCCAGCTTTGAACCCATCTCTTGGATGAGGTATATTAAGAATGGCTCCAGTATCATAATTTTAAAAATATGATGGCTGCCATTCACTCTAATTAAGACAAAGCCTCGCTTCTTAGCCTCTTTGATTAGCTCCCTTGAGTTATAACTCTTCATAAGGAATCCTCCTTACAAGACTATTATAACATATGTTAAACATTTGTCAATAGTTTTTTTAATTTTGTAAGCAACTGACTTTTGAGTTGTCGACAACTTATTATTTCTCCCACACACAAAAAAAATAATTGCATATCAAATTGATATGCGACATAGTCATTAATTCTGTATATTGCAACTTGCTGCAAGTTAAATTTTCTATTTTGACTTCATAAAAAGCCTTGTTTCACTGGGTTTACATCGTAAATCTATCCAAATAAACCATACATTTGCAACTTGCTGCAAGTTAAAACATAAGCACAAAAAAAGAGAGCATATCATTTTGATATACCCTCTTCCTAATTACCTGCACTATTTACTTATATTCTTTTTTAGACATGAATATACTTTTCTTCCCCTGCTCCGTTAGTTTGCGGAGCGATTTGATGAGATTGGCGTTGTACAGAATTTTTTGGAGCGAGGTGTGCTAAACGCACTCCGCAGCGACAAAACAATTCGAAACTAGCCAAGATCGCAAATCGAACGCAAAATAACAACTAAAATAGAGTTTCAGTAGAAGTCGTAATCACCTTCGCTCCATCCATTGCGTTAACCTCGCTGCCATCCTTATTCACAATAAGTTTCTTCTCAACGATACCAGCAAATGCGTTTCTTACAGCATCAGCGTCAAGACCCTCAGCAGGGTTTTGTAAACTCATGTTGTACGGCTTACCATTCGCGCATTTGAACTTCATTTGTAATCTCTTCATCATCTCACCCCCTTTCTAAAAAATCCACCATCACTATAATTCAGTTACAGTGACTCTCTCAAGCTTAGTAATCTCCTTAGCTAAAAGCGTTCCAAACGCAGCCCTAAAAACCTTAAGGTCCTCGTTGTTCGCATCCTCCCTGATGTAGTTTACAGTTCTAGAGAAATTTCTCTTAGATCCGTCACTGCCTTCACCAGTAAAGTAAAGCTTAACACTATTCTTAGTCATCATCTCACCCCCTTCCCTAGGCCCCTTGCCTACACTTAATATATACAAAATCATGATAATATTTCCCACACATTGTCTAACTATAATTATGGAAATGGTGCAGCCAAACGTCCAATTGTCCACGCCAATGTCCTAAATTTGCCGTGCCTTCCAAAATTTACGCACAAGATTACATTTGCCTTGCTAATGGTCTTAAAGCTATAATCATCATAACAATAGAGAAAGGAGAAAGACAGATGCAAATCAATTACGACAAAGTTGCGATAGACTACCAGTCGAGTGGTAAGGTCGATGCCGCCGCCGTCGAGAGGCTCAAACCCCTCATGATCACAATGATTAAGCGCTACTACCCGAACTTTAAAGAGTGGGACGACCTCATGCAAGAACTTAGAGTCATAACACTCGAGGCGCTCCTAGACTTCGACCCCACGAAAGGCGTACACGCACTCGCACTCATCGAGTCACGCATGAAATACCATTTGCTCGGTAAGTATAAAAAACAAGTCGTCACCACCCCACTAGACGATGCATTTTTAATAGAGGACGAGACCAGCATGGACGACTTCGAAGCCCTGTTTTATAACGACACACTCGGCGAAGTCTTCAAGGAGCTCACATACGAAGAAGAAAAGCTCATCTATCTACGTTATTATACCGAGATGAGCTACGAAGATATCGGCCGCGCACTAGGATTTTCAAGAAACACCGCAGCTAGAAAAATAAACGCCCTACTAAAAAAGTTAAGACGCCTATATAAAAAGCAAAACAAACATACACCTAAAGTATGATTTTTAAGAAATTTCCATGAAAATGGTAAAAATTAGAACAAAGCTATTGACATAGCATATATAAAAGACTATAATAGACTTAGAAACAAGGAGGATAAAAATATGAATAATAAGGCATTGGCAGCCTTAATCCCAGCTTATGATAAAGATGGAATGAACACGACGGTTGCCATATACGAAGACATGAGCGCAGAAAATTTGCGCGTATCAATCAGAACAGCCATCTCGAGACTGTTTCAGGAGAAATTAGCAGACGAAAAAGGCTACAAAAAGTGGGCCAAGACCATCGCCAAGAAAAAGACCGGCCTCGCGCTTATGATTAAGGACACAAAGCTAGTCGGCATCAGGTGTAGAGAGGTTCGCTCCAAAGGTGACGGATCCATGATCTACCTAAACAGAGACCTAATCTACGACACAGAAGACGGCTACGTCTACATAAGAGGCCTAACAAGGATACCAGTTTTGGCAAAGAAAAGGACAATCAGAGACAGGATCAAGGACTGCGACAGAATTAGTAAAGCATACGACGAGAAGATGCAAGGGTGAGTACAAAGGTGCCACCCCTTTTTTATGCCTTGAGATGATGATGTTAATGGCAAAAGAAAAAAAGTGCCTATATAACTAAGCACTTTTGTCTAAGAAATAATTAAATCTTCATTTTTTAATAAAGTATCAATCAGCTTTTTATAAGGCATATGATCAGTAAGTTCAGACACAGTCGTTATTCTTTCGCCAGCATCCTTAGAAGAAGCTCCGCAGTGATAAATCCTTGCATCATCGCTGCCCCAGTCCAGAACTATGTATCTATCATGAAAAGAACCACCACTCTTTTTAAACTTAACTTTAAATCCAGGATATTCCCTGCAAAAGTCATTATATTCCAAAGAGTGCAAGCCCTTGCCTAGATTATCTGAAAAGATAATCTTCTCCACATTATTTGGAGTATCCTTTAACAGAACTAGCGTTTTTAAACCAATATAATTATCAATAAGATATATGCTCTTCTTAGCTAAGCTGTAAATATCCTTATAAGCAAGATCCGCTTCAACAGGTTGACCATTAAGCACAAGATAAGCACGCTTAACCTGAGGATTGCTAAAATCAAGTATTAAATCAGATAATTCCGACTTTTGGACAAAGTTACTCAAATCATCAACAACACCAGCAACCTTGTCCTCAACATCCATCAGATTCTTCTTTAAGTCTTGCATTCTAACAACATTATCAGTCACTTGCATAGAAAGCTGTATAAACTCCCTTTGACCAATAAGTCCTTGATTTTCAAGTATATAATCCTTCATTTGCTTAAACATCCTTACTAAAGCCTTGCTCTGCTTAGTCGCCAAATCACCCTTTAAAACAGTCATAAGCATGTATATGCCTTGCTCAGTAAATGCATACGGCAAATATCTCGTGCCGCCCCAACTTGAGGTCACATTTTGTGACCTCAAGATTTCAAACTCAGCTTCATTTAGTTGAAACTTAAAATCTTCATCAAACTTTTCAATATTTCTACTAACCTGTTGGTTAAACTTCTTAGTTTCATAGCCATAAATCTCAGCTAAATCAAAATCTAGCATTACCTTTTGACCTCTGATAAAATAAATCTTACTCATCAAAAATTCTTTATCAATAGTAATTATTTCATTTTTTTCTTCCATAGATACCATCCCTTTTATATTTAAGATTAAATAAATTTATATTGCTAAGACCATTATATATAAAGCACTGTAAAAGTCAAGCAAAAAACGGATAATGTTATAAAATTGAAATATTATAGACTCATATAGTATAATTATAATTTTAAAAAATTGCACCACAAGATTAATTTGAAACAAGAAGTGGAAAATGGATGGCTTGTTTCAAAAAAAGACGAGTTTCTGAAACAATGGATGGGTAAATGGATTTGCCTTTCAAAAAAGAATGGTTATAGAATAGTAAAAAGAGTGAGATAGAAAAAATAATCGCCTAAACAAAAATAAATCGCCTAAAATAGTGGAAAACTTAGGCGAATGGCATATAGCATCATAAAAGACCCATAGCGCTCTTTTGTATGGAAAGAGGTGCTATGGGACTTCTTTTCTAAATAAAACACGTAGAGAGAGTTTTGAGGGGTGGGTTTTGGGTTAATGATAAGAATATATTAGCTACTAGTAAAAATTTACATTATAAGATAAATTGAAAAAAAGAAAACCTTTTTGAACAAAACGGATGTTTCTTGAACAAGAGAGTGGAAAATGGTTTCTTGTTTCAATAAAAATTAACTAAATTAGGTTGACACGATAAAGCTTTATTTAAAATATAATTTATTGTATGTTTAAATTTTTATATACATGGGTAATAAAATAAACGAGGAGGTAAATAAAAGAATCTGAAGGAGGCATATTAGAGGAAAGAACTTATATTAATTATTAGATGTTAAAAAATTTATCTATTATAGGAGGATTATTATGACTAATTGTATTTTCGGAATTTTAGCACTAGTAGCTATTCTAGTTGCACTTATATGGTTTTTAAAAAAGCTTAGTAAGACTGATTTTAATGAATTTGAAGCAAAACATCCATACTGGCTAATAAAAGCATTTGTTTTCTTTCTATTGTTCTATCCATTGCTCACGGAACTTGTCGCTTGGTGTGAACAAGCCAATCCGCAAAATTGTTGTGATGTATGCTTAAAGACAATTAATGCTTCAGTACAAACAGATAAAAATGAATTAAAAACTCCAATCTATACCTTTTTAACTAATTACAGAGAATACTTTGCTACTGTAATTTCTTTGATGCTAGCTTCAATAGCTTTTATAAGAGAAGATAAAAGCAGAAAAGAAGAAGCAAGTAAAGATAGAGAAAAACTAGAAAAACTTGAACAAGAAATAAAAGAATTAAAACAAAATTCAATAAATAAAAAAGATTAATTTAATTTAAACAATAAAAGACAAGCTACAGCACCTTAATTGTATTTAAGAGGTACATATCTTGTCTTTTTAAAATTAAATGCGTATAGAGAGATTTGAAACTTTGATTTCGAGCAAATGAAATAATATATAACACTTTTTATATAATATGCAGTTTAAACATATATCTATTATTTCTTTACTTCATTTATATATGGTCTAAAATTTCTATCAAAAAATCCAGATTTAGTATACTTTCTAAACTCATGCATAAAACATATAAAGCTATCTAAAAGCGTAAGAGCTAGATAAATTTGCGCTACAATTGCCTTTTTCTGATGATTATTTGCATTAACTATTTTCGGATACACATAAGTTTCAGTATCAAATAAAAGATCTAAAACATTAGCCCCTGGTATAAGCAAAATTAGACTTACTTTATTAAAAAACAAGAAAAAGTTTTTTCTCGAAATACAAAACTCAAAGAAATATTTCGCGTCATTTCCATTAATTAAATAATCAACAAGGCTTTTTAATTTATTCTTATTCTTTATATCTTTAAGGCTACACTTTAATTGCCTCATATTTGATTCCCGTACTTCGTTATAAGTATCGTCGTCTGAAAAATCTCCATACTTTATCAAATAATACATGTTATTCATTATACTATCTAGATCTTCTCTGAAATAAGTACAGAAATCCTGAATTTTTAAAGTTACTTCTTCTTCAATTCTATCACTATACTTTTTTAAATGATTTTTAGTTATATTGCGTCTCCCTATATAGAAAAGAGCAATTAAGACTGGAACCAATAACATTAATATAGGGGTTGTAATTATAACATTCTTTATTTGCTCAAAATTAGCAGCCAAAAAGCCCTTTACCTTATCCAATATAAGTTCGATGATTTCAGTACGCATATATAAGACATATAAACCAGAAATAACAAAAATATAATGAGTGCAAAAACTTAAAATATTATGTACATTAAATCTAAAATCCTTATTACAAAGATTTTTAAACTTATTAAGTTCATCTTTCACACATAAGTTATAAAAAATATTGTTAGAAAACATAAAATAAAAATCATTTATAGCATTATTTATTTTAATCCACCTAATAGCTTGAGTTGCTTTGTTTTCTCGAATGAACTTCTTAATTAGATTGTTAGTTCCATATAGTATTACCTGTATTAATTTATTAAATATTTCATTCAGTACATATAATATAAAGAAACTTATTATAGTAATAGTTGCAATTATACTTAACAACCCAAATTTGTAATTACATAAAAGCTCCTGAAAAAAATTTAAATTATATATAAAGTAGATAACTAATAAAGCATAAATGTATTTAATAATATTTTTTATAATTCTGTACAATAACAATCACCCCTTAAAACTTATAACAATTATATCACAATTATTCATCTACAATTAAAAAATATGTACAAAAAAGGAAGGTCATACGACCCTCCTCTTTTATTCTAGTTAATTATTAACTATTCAACTATTACTGCTACGTAAGATTCAGTGTTAGTTGTATCTGCATGAGATATAACTACTGTGTATTCTTTCTTTTTAGCGTCTTTTACTTTTACTGAGTCAACTTTAACACCTTTATTTTTAGCGTAAGCTAATTTATCGATGTTTGCTGTGATAACTGCTTTAGCTGCTTCTTCAGAATAAGTTTGACCTAATTTAACAGTCTTATTATTGAATTCTGTTGCTATTCTCTTTAGTAGATTTTCAGCTGCCGCTGCTTTTTTAGCTTTTTCTTCTGTTTCTTCAGTTGCAGTTAATTTTTTGAATTCATTTCTAGCATATTCAACTTTAGTTGTTGCAGGATTTGTAAGTTCAACTACTAATTTATTATCTTCTATTTTAATTCTGCTAATAACATCATCATATTTTAATAATATAGATGCTATTCTAGTTCTATATTCTGAAGTAATATCAGTTACAGTTGAAGCAAATTCTTGTTTTCCTAAAGCTTCTATTTCTTCTTTGGCTTTTGCTAAATCTGCTTCTGCTTTTGCTGCTGCAACTTGTGCAGGAGTCTTTAATCCTGTAACCTTAAGAGCTGTCTTACCGTTGTAGTTAGTTCTTTCGTCATATTCAACTTTAACTTCTCCGTTAGTGTAAGCTCTTGCAAAGTTAGTTAAACCTGTTTCACCATAACCATAGTCTACACCATTATTACCTACAAACCAAGTTCTAGCATTAACTGTATAAACAACGTTGTTTTTACCGTCTGCATCAACTAATTCGAATTGTAGTGGGTTAGTACCAAAGTTCTTAAAGATGTTAACTGCTTTTCTAGTTGGAGCAACGTTTCTTTCGAAGTATCTGATAACTCTTACGAATTTACCATCTTCTTCATCGTAGTATACTTGTACCCAGTCACCTAATTGTCTGTTAAAGATTTGAGTGTCTCTGTCAAAGTATTTTTCAACTCCGTTGATGTCATAAGCATCTCTGTATTTAAGATCTTTAATGCTTACTAATTCTTGGTCATGTTTAATAACAACTTGTTTTACATAACCTTTCTTAACAGCTTCGTCTTTAGTTGCGTCAGTTATGTGAAGTTCAACGATGTCGCCTGCTGTGTACATAGTGTGTTTGATTCCACCACGAATTAGGTCTACATCGTAGTAAACGCCTTGAGCATCTCTAAATCTAGCTGATGTAGTTGTATTGTATTTGTCTAAAACTTCAGCGTATACAGTATTTGTCTTAGTAACTGATTTAGCATTAGCAAATACAACTATGTTAGCAATACCTTCTGCATTTGTTAAGAAGTTGTAGTAAGGTATTTCTAGATATTCAAATCTTTCTCTTAATGTATTTTCAGAAACTACATAAGCCTTAAGGTCTATGTTGTTCTTGTTGTCTGCAATGAATTTATCCATGTCAGCGATTTGAGTTAAACCACTGTTTGTTATTGCGTAAGCGTGTAGATTGTCAAAGTATCTGTAGTTTTTGTTACCAACTGTGATGTATCTATAGCTAATTGATGCCCAATCTAAACCTGCTTTGTAAGTTCTTGCTGAAACAATACGAGCCATTAAGCCGATTTCTTCTTTTTCAGCAGCGCTTAAATAAACGATGTCTTCTTCTTCAAATCCGTTGTGTAATCTTAAGTTGTTAGAATTTCCAAATACATCTAGATATTCAGTTCCTCTACCTTCTTTAGCCCAAAAAGCTTCTCCCTTTGAAGGTAAGAATTTAACATCGGCATAAGATGTGATTTGCTTAATAGCTTGGATTCCGTCGCTCCATGCTAGGTCAGAGTCAATGTATTGAACTGATCCATCTAAAGCGATTAATAATTTAACGTTTCTACCAAGAATTGGTTTTAATTGTTCTCTTGCTGTGATAACGTTGAATTGTTTTCCTTCATAGCTGTAAACAGCTCTGAATGGTCTTGTGTAATTTAACCAATATTCATCGTTGTTTTCTTTTCCTTCGATAACTACATATTCGTCACCGTATCTGTCTAAGTGAGTCTTTACTAACTTAGCTTCAAGCTTAGCGTCTTTTCTAACGATAGCGTTCTTGTAGTCGTTGTAGAAGTGGATAACGTCATCTTTAACGATTGCTTTTCTTTCAGCTACTTCATAACCTTTAGAAGTCTTAGTGATGATTCTGTTTGATAGCTTACCAGCTTTAACTACTCTACCGTCTCTTAAGTCGTCATAGTACCAAACGTCTCCGTCTTTAACTTCTGCAACTGGAGCGATATCGTCAAATTTGTAAGCATCGATAAATACAACTTTACCGTTCTTAACTGTTACTCTTGCAAAATCATATTTGCCTTCTTTGTAGTCTTTAGAAAAGTCTTCATATTTGTAATCTTTGTTGTTTAGATATGTTCTGTAGATTCTTTCATCTTCTCTGTCATATCTTTCATCAAATAATGCAGTGTATTTAGTCTTGTCTAGACCAAATTTCTTATAGTCAACGCTTGTGATTTGACCTTCTTTGTAATCATATGTTTTATCAACTGTAACGTCAACAATCTTGTCATCTTTATTTACTGTGATATCAACAACTTTACCAAGTAATTCTTCAGCGTCTAACTTAAGATCTTTGTCAAGTACGTATTTGTGTTGGTCACCTCTCTTGTCTCTGTTTGCTCCAACCCAGTTAGCTTCTTGAACAACTTTGATAACTTCAACAACGATTTCGTCGTCGTTCATCTTTTCAACTCTTGAGTTTTCTAGAACGATAGCTTTAACAATCTTTCTTTCGCCAAATTCTTTGCTTGTAATCATGTTGTAAAGCATCTTGAAAACGTCTCCTCTAGTAGCCATGTCAGTGTAAGCTGGAACGTTTACGTTGTTAAATAAACCTAATTGTTGAGCTTTTACAATGTATCCTGCTGGATATACTGTACCAACTTCTGCTTGGCCAAGAGCGATAGTTAACATAGTAGCCATGTCTTGGTAAGAGATTTGTCTGTCTGGTCTGAATGTTCCGTCTGTGTAACCGTTTACAAAGCCTTGTTGTTTAGCAACTGCGATGTAACCGTTTGCCCAATGGTTTGTAGGAACGTCTTTGAATCCTGTAGGGATTGTAGCTAATGATTGAGCTGATTTTTCAAGTCCCATAGCTCTAACGATCATAGAAGCAAATTCTGATCTCTTAACGTTCTTTTCTACTTTGAAGTCGTCTGAATCTGCTGAATAACCAGTGATGAAACCAGCCTTCTTAAGAACTTCGATAGCTTTGTCTAAAGCTGGATCTTCAGTCTTAACAGGTTCTTCTTCCTTCTTTTCTTCTGTCTTTTCTTCAGTTTTTTCTTCGGATTTTTCGTCTTTCTTATCTTCAGACTTTTCATCCTTCTTTTCTTCTGTTACTGTTTCTTTTTTGTCTTCTGTTTTAGCAGTATCAGCAAGAACTGAAGTAAATGAGCCTACTATCATGACTAATGCAAGTAGTAGTGCAAGTAATTTTTTACTCATGTCTAATGACCTCCTTTTGTATTTGTGTAGGTTAAGCCTACACTCTTAATGTATTATACCACCTAAAAATAAATATTGCAAGATAATGTTACATAATTTAACGAGTTTGTAACATTAGGAGCAAAGCACATAATGTTTCAAACGGTTAATATCATTTCTCTTCCAAATACAAATCTAGTGGTACTTTATTTACAATTACATTATAACACAGAAAAAGCGTTTTGTTTGTTAAGAGTGTGTTACAAAAGTCAATTTGCGTGTAAAACGACTTTTGCGTTTTTCGTTTTACGCGCGCTATATATATGCCGGGCGTATAACATAAGCCGGGCGTAATACAAGTGCCGCGCTATTGACATAAGCCCAGCTAATGATATATGCTGGGTGATTGATATATGCCGGGCGATTGATATATGCGCTTAGGCGACCATTATCAGGGAGGGTCTATATATAAGAAGACTTTTTTGCAAAAGTCTTCTTGCGAATGAAAATATTTCTATTTTCATTCTAAAGAGAAAAGTTTCTCACAAAAGTCTTCTTGCGATTAAAAATATTTCTATTTTCATTCTAAAGAGAAAAGTTTCTCACAAAACTTTTCTTGCGATTCAAAATACTTACGTATTTTAAATCTAAAAATAGAAGATATATATTTGAATATTTGGTATTAATAATTCAAATATTAGCTACTCTCGTGTATATTGCTCATGTCTACGAAGTGGCGAGGCTATTCTCAATGCAAATAAACTTTATGGGGCTTGACAATGTCTTCCTTTTATAATATAATACGCTCCGTAGTTCGAAGTAGTGGCTAGTACACTGAACTACACGGAAAGTAATCTAGGGGGTTCTCCTTCGTAGGCTGCATGCTGGTCGATCGGTTTTGGATACGCATGTGGCTACCCAAGTCTCGCATCACGAACTTTTTACTTAAATCGAGGCTCTCGGGCAAGGGCTAGGCTCGAGTTTGGGTTTTTAAAGAAATCCTCCTTCATTAATAGATTTCTTTGCCCCTGAAATGGACTTTGGGGTCCTTGATTGCTTTCTTGTTTACTATTACCATCCCCAAAAGCAGTACGCCGTGTGTGTGCTGCTTTTTTTTCTGTGTATGGGTGGGGTGGGTTTGCGAGCGACATCATGAGCGACATTGCGAGCGACATTTTTTTATATAATTTTCTGTAATTGACTTATAGTCTCAAATTTCCGAGCGACATCCCGAGCGACATTTTATTTTGTAGAGCGACATTCTAGAGCGACATTTGATTAAGTAGAGCGACATTTTATTGTCGTTTTTCTCCTGATTCAGTGATATGCTCATTTTGTAGAGCAACATGCTTTATAAGTAGAAGGTCATTTGCGAGGGACAAGCTGAGAGACAATTTCTATGATTAAGTGATATGCTCATTCTGTAGAGGGCCACTTTTTATAAGTAGATGGCCTCCTAGAGCGACATTTTATTTGTAATTTTGTGTAATCTAGCTATATACTCATTCTGTAGAGGGCCACCTGATTTTTGCGAGGGACATTTGTGAGGGACATCCTGAGGGACATCGCGAGGGACAATTCTTATGATTAAGTGTTAGTCTCATTTTTCTGAGGGACAGGTCTACGAAGTGGCGAGGGCCATTCTCAAAGAAAAAGACGCCTCGTGTGAAGCGTCTATGAAAATTGTTTTGATTGTATTGTTTTTATATAGTATATATTATTTATATAGTATATATTAAAGGAAGACTACTTAGTCAATCTATCATATACTATGCCAAGTGTTTCTTCTTTATACTTTTTGGAAGCCTCTAGCATGTCGTCGACTTTTTTCTTTGTTTCTGCTCTGAAGGCTTCGTCTTTAAGTGATTTTAGGTTGATTGTAACGTTTAGCAGTGCGCCTTCAACGCCTGTTTGTAATAGCAGGCAGCCTACGCCAACGTCTGTGATTGCGTTGATGTTGCCGTTTTGTGCAAAGATCTTTTGCATCTTCATGGCTTCTAGGCCTAGTTCTGCACATCTGAATGGTATTTCAAGTGCTACTTTATAGCCTTCTTGGATCTTTTCTGATCTGATTTTCTTTTCTTCGTCTGTTTCTTTTGGCATCTTTAGTGCTTTGATGACGTCGTTGAAGGCTGTTGAGTCTGTGTCAACGATTTCTTCTAGCTCTGCTGATAGTTCTACTAGCTTTGCTGAGTAGTCTTTCATTGTGTTTTGATCTGCTTCGGATAGTTCTGCGAAAGCTTTTTTGCCTTCTGTTAAAGCCATGACCATGTTTGTTAGGGATGCGCCTAGTGCTGATGAATAGGCTGCAACTGAGCCGCCGCCTGGTGCTGGTGAGTCTGACTTAACTTCTTTTAAATAATCTCTTAGTGATTTTTCGATTAACATAATTTTCCTCCTTGATATTTTGTATTTGTTTGTGGAATGGCTGGGCCATGACTATGGCTGAGCCACTGTGTTTGTATTTTTTGTTTTTGTAAATTATCTTCTTATTATATATATGATCCAATCAAATATTATATCTATTTCACGTCAAAAAGTGTTTTCCTTCGCTTGCTGGTCTACAAAAACTGATAATTTCTAAGCTTGTTCACCTGCAAGCCCATATTCGTTCGCTTCGCTCAGCTAGATGGTCTTGCGACCGGTTCACTTCGCAAAGAAATTAAAACAGTTTTTTCCGAATGCTGCGCTCGTGAAAATCACTTTTTTTATATCGGGTTAGATCAAACCTGAATTTCGCAGAGCAAATTTTTAGTATGGGACGAAGTGGAGATTTTTTTCAAGCGGAATGTATAGTTCATACCTGAGCATTGAAAAAAATCGAACGAGTTCCAGACGAAATTTGAATGCGAAACCTAGATTTAAAATGCGTGAGCATTTTGAAGCGCAAGAAAATTTATGTGAATAAATTTTCTTATATATTTAATATCCCATCTAGCGAAATCCTCGCCGTTCCCATAACCGTAATAAACGCCGAGTCCTTATCCTCTAAGTACCGCGTTTGCACTCTTGATGGCCTATTCATTGTCTCGCCCTGATGCATCTTGGCTTTGAGCTTTGTCGTTAGCTTGTTCTTTATCAAATAGTATTGCAGCGCCGCATTAGCGTATGCGGAGGAGCTATCTTCTTCAAAAGCGAGGTCTTTTGTGTAATTCCTTACGTAGTAAAAACCATCTTCGGCTTCATTAAACAGGTGAACGTTGTCCACGCCTATGGTCTTGGCTGCATCTTTGAACTTAAATTCATCTATTGTGTAGCCATAAAGTGCCTGTCTTGTCTTAATTGGTACGATGAGTGTCTTTTCCTCTGCTTCGACTACCATGGCCCTCGCGTCAAGACCATTCGCAAGGCCGATATCGGCTGTTGAAAGGCTCATGGCGCTGAGCATATTTGTGATGTCGGGCGATGTATTCACAATTGCTGGACGGCTGACCTCTATCTCCAAATTCTCTATCTTGTAGTCTTTGTAATAGATGTAGACTTTCTTCTTTGAATTTTTATCGACTTCGTAGACGAGCTTGACACCATTCTCAATGGCTTTGATATAACCAAGGTTTGTAAGCACGTAAAATAATGCAAGTGAGCCTTGTCCGGAGCCTGCTAGCTCGGTTTTGCTCGTGAAGTATCTGGTTCTGAAGACGTCTTGGTCAACTGGCTCTGCAAAGGCTGTAAGGCCGGCTCTGAGCTCGTTTGCGATGATTTGGTAGTCTTCTTCTTTGAGGCCTTCTGCGTCGGCAACTACGCCGATGGGTGTTCCGCCGAAGCGGCATGTTGCGAAGGCGTCAACGATGTATACGTGTAGATCCATACTAATCCTCCGTGATTAAGTCTGTAAGCCTTGTTAGGTCGTCGTCTGTGTAGTAATCGATGGTGATGGAGCCGCCGCGCTTTGTGTGCTTGATGGAAACTTTTGTAGATAAAAATTCCTCAAGTCTCTCGCGGATGTCTTTGATGTAGATGTCTTCTGGCTTTGCCTTCTTTGGCTTACGTGTTTTTTCTTCTGCCTTTTTAACTGTTAGGCCTGCGTCTTTTATTTTATGAGCAAGTTTTAAGCGCTCTTCTTTTGTATCTAGTGATAGTATAAGTTTTGCGTGTGATACGGTGATCTCGCCCTTCTTAAGCATTTCAAGTATCTCGTCTTCTAGGGATAATAGTCTTGTCATGTTCGAGATATATGGGCGTGATTTGCCAACTGCTTTGGCGATGTCATCTTGCTTTAATCCATACTTTTCCTTTAATTTTAAATAAGCAATGGCTTCGTCGTATGGGTTTAAGTCCTCTCTTTGAACGTTTTCAACGAGTTGAAGTTTATCGACTTCTTCGTCTTCATAGTCTCTGACGATGGCTGGGATCATGCTCTTGCCAAGCTTTTTAAAGGCTCTGTAACGTCTTTCGCCGGCTATGATTTGATATTTGCCTCCATCCATTGGCCTGACTACTATTGGCTGAAGTAGGCCGTTCTTCTCTATGGACTCTGCTAGCTCTTTGATGGTATCTTCTTTAAAGGACTGACGTGGCTGTGCTTCTGTTGGCACGACCATTGCCATATCTATATCCATAAGCTCGTTTTTGGACTTTTCTGTGATTTCTGTGATGCTTTCAACGCCTAGGAGGCTGCCTAGGCCCTTGCCAAGTTTCTTCGCCATATAATCACCTTCCTTGCTTTTGTAAAAATTCTTCGGCTAGATTCATGTAATTTTCGGCTCCTTTTGAGGCTTTGTCGTACTCGAATATGCTCATCGAGTAGCTAGGCGCCTCTGCAAGACGTATGTTGCGGTTAATGACCGCCGTGTAGAGCTTCGCGCCAAAGAAGTTTTGAACTTCGGAGAAGACTTCAGTGTGAAGATTATTTCTCGCGTCAAACATGGTGATCAGAACGCCTTCGATTGTAAGGGCCTGATTGTAATTTTCTTTGACTAGCTCTATGGTCCTAATGAGTTTCGAAACGCCTTCAAGTGCGTAGTACTCGGCCTGTATCGGGATGATGACAGAGTTTGCGGCTGCAAGGCTCATGATTGAAAGGATGCCAAGTGACGGAGGCGAGTCGATGAAGATGAAGTCATAATCACCTTTAATCTCGTCCAAACGGCGCTTTAAGATCTCTTTCCAGTCGCCTTTTTGTGCAAGCTCTATCTCAAGGCCCGCGATGTCTGTCGATGAGTCGATGACGTGGAGCTTATCTAGCTTAGTCGGCTTAATTAGTGATCTGATGTCTTTAGTATCGTCGGTAAGGAGCGTGTATGTGGATGAAGACGCCTCGCTGTAGTCCTCAAGCAGACCACTCGATAGGTTTGACTGAGCATCCATATCGACGCACAAGACCCTCTGGCCAAGCTTTGCAAGCGCATAGCTTAGGTTGATGGCTGTCGTTGTTTTGCCGACGCCGCCTTTTTGATTAAATATGACAATAGTTTTGGACATGAAATCACCTCTAAGTTAATAATAGCACAAAGTGCCGTAAATATCAATAGCAATTTATGGACAAGTCAATTCTGTAAAAATTTCGCCTAGAACTCGAATGATTGTAATGGCTGTGTCGATAGGCTTGTTTAGTGTGTTATAAGGAATGTTCCACGTGGAACATATTGTTTGAGCGATGACATTTGAAAAGTGATTAAATTGCGACTAATAACGAAAAGTGTTTTCCTCACTCGCTGCGTCTACATAAATTGTTAATTTCTAAACTCGATGTCTTGCGAATCCATATTCGTTCGCTTCGCTCAACTAGATGGATTCGCGGACAGACATCTTCGTTAAAAAATTAAAGCAATTTATTCCGAAGGCTTCGTTCGGTAAAAGCACTTTTCTTTTAATAGATAGTGAAAACAAATATTAGATCTTAAAGAGAATATTATTAAAAAAACACTTTTCTTATTACGTAGTAGCAAGCACAAAAAAAGAGACCATATTAAATATGATCTCTTATATAATCATTCTCTTGACTACTTAGTAGGTCCGCTTCTAACAACACATATAGAGCCATCAGGGTAGGTAGTCTTTTCATAATGTTCAGTCTTTATTTGTGGTTCTAGGTCTCTATACTTAGGGTTCATTGAATCCCATAGCTCGCCATTCTTTAGTTTAAGTATTAGTTTATCTGCTGTTTCTTCATCGACGTCATTCTTTAATAGATTCTCTTTTACTTTGTCTAGTAGTTCTTGCGGTATATCTTGTGGGCCAGCACTAAAATTATCTAAGTCTGCTAAATCAAACTCACTTGCTTCTTCTGCTTCTTCAGTTGTCTTTGCGCATCCTACGCTAAACGCCATCACTAAACAAAGCGCAAGTACTAAAAACAATCTCTTTTTCATAATTACATCTCCTTCATAATAATTATACATCCTTATTATTAATATACCCAAATAAAGCAGATCTTATTCAGCTTTGATATTTCAATTATTTATACTAAGGCAGCTACATTTGTAAAATAATCAATACTAGTCTTCTTATTATATAGTAGCAAGCACAAAAAAGAGACCCGCAGGTCTCAATTATAAAATATAAATTCATACGAAGCTTGGTTCGCAGAGCGATTTGATGGATAAGGCGATGTGAACTGACGAGGCAAGCGGAGTGTACACGAAGTACTCGAGCATTGCCGAGAAGGGAACGAGCCTTAGGCGCAAATCTAATGCGAACTAAACGATTGGATTAGTTTTTGCTTGATTCTTGTTACGTGGGTATTTCTTCGGTGTCGCCTTAACTTTTTTCACCACCACAATCGATCTGTCAAACTCATCAAACAATCTATATTTGTGCACATCCACAATCTCTCCACCCATCGCCGCTATAGCTTTTTTCGCTTCGGCTGCTTCTTCATCTATATCGCCAGACTTCATTGAGAGCATATATCCGCCGACTTTCACAAAACCGAGCATATACTCTGTAAGTGTGGCTAGGCGAGCGACTGCTCTTGAGATGGCGACGTCGTATGCCTCACGATGACCATTAACGTGAGCAAGGTCTTCGCTTCTTGCGTGAACTGTCTCTATGTCTTTTAAATCCAAATCCATAATTACATCGTCTAAAAATTTTAATCTCTTCAATAAACTATCGTTAAGTAAAATTTCTTTTTCTGGAGCAAGTATCTTCAGAACTATGCCAGGGAAGCCGGCGCCAGTGCCGACGTCTATTATCTTCTTCGCATTTTTTAGCTCAGGCAGAGTAAGAGGGTAGGCGCTGTCGGTGAAGTGGAGCCTGTCAACCTCGTCTGACTCAGTGATGCCAGTTAGGTTCATGACCTTATTTTTCTCCACGAGCATATCCTTGAAGCGCTCTAGCTCAGAGAGCTGCTTATCCGTAGCGTTTATATTAATCTCATTCAAATAAGTTTTTAGCATATATATCCTTTCAAATGTTCCACGTGGAACATTATTTTCTTAAGTGTAGTAAAACTATCTCAGGCGGGTTGTTTAGCCGCGGCACGAGCTTTAGTCCGCGCGCAAGGCCTCTCGAAACGACCTCGTATCTGCCGTTCGCCTCATATACGCCGCCAGCGTACTTTGGAAATATTCCTTGGTTCGGTGCGAAAACTCCGATATTGATAGGAGGTAGACGCCACTGACCGCCATGCGCATGGCCTGCGATAATCAAATCCGCATTTAAGTCCTTAAACTCATCCTTCGTAAGTGGCTTGTGCGACAAGACTATACGGTAATCATTAAAATCCGTATCCGCATCAAGCTTCTTAGCCACATGCGCCGCGTAATCCTTCATTCGCCAAGTGTGCCTGTCTCTAAAGCCCCAAATTTCTATTTGCTTATCGTCAGCTTTGATAATGGCTTTGCCATCATCCAAGACTGTGATACCCATGGAAGCGAGCTTCTTCATGTGCAGCTCTGCCTTGCCGGAGATGATCTCGTTATTGCCTAGGATGTAGTAGCACTTGTATTTCTTGATGCCTTCAATAAATTCATAGCCCTTTTTATCGTCAACTTTATCGTCAAAAATGTCGCCCGGCATTAGTATCGCGTCAAAAGGAATGCTATCGACTAAATCAAGCAGCTCTCTTTGATCCACCCCAAAGTCCATCGAGTGCAAGTCACTAAGCACGAGCAAATCCATATCCATGGGCGCTTTTACTGTGTATTCGCTCACCACTAATTTTTTCTTCCACATGAGTAGGGCGAGTGCCATTAGCAAGAGGGTTGCTATAATCACATATATCATTTGCGTTTATTTACTTCCATATATATAATGATGTTGTTTATGTCAGCTGGGGTAACGCCGCTGATTCTTGAGGCTTGGCCAAGGTTTGACGGTCTAAACTTTTCGAGCTTTTCCTTGGCTTCGGTCTTTAGGCCCTTAACGAGGCTATAATCAAAGTCCTTCAAGGAGCGTTCTTCCATCTTTAAAAAGTTCTCTATCTCTTTATTTTGCTTCTTGATGTAGCCGTCGTACTTGACAATTGTCTCAAGCTCAAGTATTTCGTCCGGCTTATCTAGTGCGAGCTCCATAAACTTAGCGAGATCAGCATAATGTATCTCTGGGCGGCGTAAGAGCTCCTCAAGTGTGACTGCTGTCTTTAGCGCTGTCGTTCCAAGGCTTTCAAGGTAGGCATTTGTCTCTTCCTTGGGGCCAATGGACTTCGACTTCAATTTTTCAAGCTCACCCTCGATGCGTTCTTTTTTCGCAAGCATCCTATTATAACGTTCTTCGGATGCGAGGCCTATCCTATAAGCATAGTCAGTGAGCCTCATATCAGCGTTGTCCTGACGCAAGCTTAATCTATATTCACAGCGGCTCGTCATCATACGATACGGCTCGTTTGTGCCTTTCGTAACGAGGTCGTCGATCAAAACGCCGATGTAGCCCTCACTGCGCTTGATAATAAAGGAATCCTTGCCCTCAAGCTTTAGGTAGCAGTTGATGCCCGCCATAATGCCCTGTGCGGCTGCCTCTTCGTAGCCCGATGAACCATTGATTTGGCCCGCGAAAAATAAATTCTCATGCTTTTTGGACTCAAGGCTAAGCTTTAGGGAAGTGGGGTCGATCGCGTCATACTCAATCGCGTAGGCGCTCCTCATAATCTCGGAGTGCTCAAGCCCCTCAATCATCCTATACATCTCAACTTGCATCTCCTCAGGAAGCGCCGTCGAAACGCCTTGGATGTACATTTCATCAGTGTCTGTGCCCTCTGGTTCGATGAAAACTTGGTGCTGATCCTTATCCTTGAAACGAAGCACTTTATCCTCTATACTTGGGCAATAGCGTGGTCCTTCGCCAGTTATGTCGCCAAGCGTCCGCGCCGAGCGATCCATGTGCGCCAAAATATATTCGTGCATTGGCTTAGTAGTGTATGTTAGGTAGCAAACCTCCTGATCTTTGCGAATGGCGTCCGCCTCATTCATAAATGAGAAGGGAACTATGGTCTTGTCGCCCTCTTGTACAGCCATCTTTGACGTGTCAATGCTGCGCCTATGGACTCTGGCTGGTGTACCCGTCTTCATCCTGCGTAAATCAATGCCATTTTCATTTAACGATGCCGATAGATAGCGAGCAGGGAAGCGGCCATCGGGGCCCGACTCGTAATTTAGCTCGCCCTCAAATATTCTTCCTTTAAGGTAGGTGCCAGTCGCCAAAATGACTGCCTTTGCCTCAAGTACGGCGCCTGTAGTCATGCGGACGCCAGTGGCTCTGCCATTATCATCAAAAATGACTTCGTCCACTTCGCCTTGGATAATGGTAAGGTTTGGCTCATTTTCAAGTGTCTTCTTCATCTCGCGGTGGTAGGCCTGCTTATCGGCCTGAACGCGCAAAGAGTGCACAGCTGGGCCTTTTGAGGTATTCAGCATACGCGACTGAATGTAGGTTTTGTCGATGTTTTTCGCCATCTCGCCGCCAAGTGCGTCGACCTCACGAACGAGGTGACCCTTGCCAGTGCCGCCAATGTTAGGATTGCAGCTCATCGCAGCGATTGCGTCGAGGCTGATGGTGATGACGGCAGTTTTCTTACCAAGGCGGGCAAGTGCTAGAGCCGCCTCGCAGCCAGCGTGTCCAGCGCCGACTACGACTGCATCAAACGTGCCTCTTATATATGTTTTTTCTCTTCTTTGCATAAAATCACTTCCTTTAGTCTATTTGCCGATGCAAAAGTTTTGGAATATCTTATCAAGTATCTCGCTGTCGAGCTTCTCGCCAAGTATTTCAAGAAGGCTATCGAGAGCGGCTCTGATGTTGACTATGAGTAGATCGTAGACTTGTTTGTGCTCTGCATCATTTAGCGCCTCGCTTATGGCAGAGTGCGCCTTATTAAGTAGATCCATCTCTCTGAGATTGGCGTAAACTAGGTCATCTTGCGAGATCTCTCCGCCTAAGAACATCTCCTTAATCATGTCCTTAAGCGCTTCGAAGCCTTCGCCAGTCTTTAGGCTCGTTAAAATGTATTTTGCATTTTGCTCGAAATGGTCTAAGTACTCGCCATTCTCACCCTCGTCTACCTTATTTAGTATATATATGTGTTTTTTATCTTGAACCATATTAATGATCTCTTTGTCGCCATCCGTAATAGGCTTTGAATAATCAAAAACTGCTAGAACGAGGTCAGCGTCTTTGATTGCCTTCTTGGATATGGCGACGCCCATGCGCTCAATCTCGTCCGAGGCCTCACGAATGCCGGCCGTGTCCATAAGTTTAAGGCTGATGCCCTCAAGGTCGATGTACTCAGTGATCATGTCCCTTGTAGTGCCCTCGATATTTGAGACGATGGCGGTTTCTTCGCGGGTAAATGTGTTTAGAAGCGAGGATTTACCTACGTTTGGTACGCCGACTATGGACGTTTTGATGCCGTCCTTGATAAGCGTCGATGTTGATGCGCGCCTAATGTGCTCTGCTAAGCTATTTTTAACGCTTTCCAAAGTATTTGTGATGCGCTCGTAGCTAATCTCTTCTATGTCTTCTTCTGGATAGTCGATGGCTACCTCGATATTTGCAATGAGCATCTTAAGGCTATCTGCAAGGCCATTAATAAAGTCACGAACTAATCCATCAAAAGCTTTTAAAGACAGATTGTAGCTCATGTCCGTCTTGGCGTTGATCATGTCAGCAACAGCCTCAGCCTGTGTGATGTCGATTCTGCCGCCAATAAAGGCCTTCTTCGTAAATTCGCCGCGCTCAGCAAGTTCCGCGCCATTTTTCAAAAGTAGATTAAGTATCCTTCTTTGACTAATTACACTGCCGTGCGAATAAATTTCGACCATGTCCTCTGTAGTGTAGGTATTTGGCGCCTTCATAAAGCATATCAAGACTTCGTCGACAAAGTCATCCCCGTCGTAGATCCTGCCGAAGTACATGTATTTATTTTTAAAATCATCTTTGCCGCTTGCCGAGCGAAAAATTTTCTTCGCAATAGCAAAACAATTTGCCCCGCTCATCCTGATGATGGCGATGGCGCCCGGCTGCATAGCAGTTGATATTGCACAAATCGTTCTCATTTCTTCTCCTTTGTATACTATTTTCCTTTATATATATGTATTTTCAATTAGGCTAGCATCTTTGCTATGTCAAGTAAAATCAATATCTCTAGCATTTTTACCTTCTTTAGTAAAATCACTTTCTCCATCAATTTTGCCCTCTCTAGTAAAATCACTTTCTCCATCAATTTTACCTTCTCTAGTAAAATAACTTTCTTAAGCAATTTCACTTACCATAGCATTTTCAGTTATCGTGGCAAGGCCATTCGCATAAGCATTTCCATTACCATAATCATAAAGATAAATAAAAAAGAGGCTATAAAAGCCTCCTAATTACTTCGCTATGATACAAACTCTTCTGTGAGGCTCGTTGCCCTCAGAAAATGTTTTTACGCCTTCAATACCTGCTAAGGTTTCGTGAACGATACGTCTGTCATAGCTAGTCATGTACTCTAATGAAACCTTAGTACCATACTTTCTAGCCCTTTCACAACCTTGTATAGCAAGCTCTCTAACTTTCTCTTGTCTTTTCTTTCTGTAGTCGCCTACGTCGATGTAAAGCCTCTTAAACTCAGCAAGCGACTTGTTTAGCTGAATTTGCGCTATCGTGTTCAAAGAGTCCAAAACCGCACCCTTCTTACCGATTAATTTCGACGTGTCTTCAGATGAGTCCCCATCGATCAAAACCTTGATCATATCGTCAGACTCATCAATCTTGTACGAAGCCTTTACCTCAAATAGCCTAAAGAACTCGTCCAAGAAATTTTTCAATATACTTATATGCTCTTCATCATTAGCATTAGCATTTTCATTTTCATGGTCATGGTCATGGTCTTCGTGTTCTTCATGATTATGGTGGTGTTCATGTCCATGTTCATGGTCCTCGCAGCCGCAGTGACATTCCGCTACCTCTTCATAAGTAACCTCAATCACAGCGTCCTTCGCGCCGATACCTAAAAAACCTTTACTATCTTCATTTATTACATCAACAGTGAAGGCGTCTCTACTCATGCCAAGTTCAGTCTCTGCCTTGATTATAGCGTCTTCAATAGTCTTCGCTTCAAATCTACTTTTCACTTACAATTACCTCCTCTTTCTTAATGATCCTATTTTGTACAAATTGCTGAATAGCAGCAAATAGGCTTGATACAGCCCAGTACAAAGCTAGGCCAGCTGGATATTTAACTGTAAAGAAAAATGTCATTAACGGCATAAAATACTGCATCATATTCATCGACTTCGCTTGCTGCTGGTCAGTCATACCGACCTTTGGCGTAGTAACACTCATTAGAAGCGTTACAAGCGTTGCAATTAAAGGAAGTCCGTACCAATATGGGTCAGCCACCGATAAATCCTTAATCCAGAAAAATGTTTTTGACATAGCAGCATATTTTGCTTCGCCGAATGCGTTGATAGCTGGATTTTGGCACACTTGGAAGAAGGCAATCAAGATAGGGAACTGAACAAGTAGTGGTAGGCAGCCGCCAGTTATTGACGCGCCCTCTTGTCTGTAAAGCTCCATAACCTTTTGAGAGGCAATCTGTTGATCGTAGCCGTACTTCTCTTGAATTTCCTTAACCTTAGGCTGTAAGTCCGCAGTCTTCTTCATCTTCTTAGTAGAAGAAATTTGAAGTGGCAAAACCAATAATTTCACGATAATAGTCGAGATAATGATAGTCATTGCCAAAAACGAGAAGTTTGCAGGCTCAGCGCCCATGCTAGCAAGCTGATCATATATGAAATTAAAAAGGTAACCTAAAATTTTACCTAACATATAAATCCTCCTTACGATAAATAAAGCCTAAAGGAAAACTATACAAGCGGGTCATAGCCGCCCTTTGACCATGGATTGCAGCGAAGCACACGCTTCACAGATAAATACAAGCCTTTGAAAAAACCATATTTCTCAAAAGCTTGGGTAGCATACTCAGAGCAAGTTGGCGTGAAAATACAGCTGGGCCTCTTGTGAAAAATCTTATGTGCCACAAAGCGGTAAAACTTCACCACCATAACCATAATCCTACTCATAAGCTTTATCCTTTAAAACATTTATTTTTCTTAACAAAGAAAGAAATCTTTTTCGAATCTTGTAGAAATCGTAGTCAATAACCGTAGGCTTAACCGAAATCACAATGTCATAAGGCTTATCAAAATCCCCTGCGTGCGCCTCGATGATGGCCTTGAGCCTTCTCTTTAGTAAATTCCTCTTATTCGCCTTGCCGTACTTTTTACTAATAGCAAAACAAAACCTAGGGTGATCTAGGTTATTATAGCGGTAATATACCGTAAAAGACTCGTTAAAGGCCTTCTTCTTCGACAAGAAAACCCTGTTAATATCTACTTTCTTTCTTAAACTCAAATACCTTTGCATAAATTATGCAGTTAGTCTCTTTCTTCCTTTTAATCTTCTTCTCTTTAAGACATTTCTACCAGACTTAGTTGACATTCTCTTTCTGAAACCATGTTCAACTTTTCTTTGTCTTTTCTTAGGTTGATAAGTTCTCTTCATTTATATACACCTCCTATAGTACATAAACTCCTATAGTAATTATAATTAATTAAGAGGCCTTTGTCAAGAGAAAATTATGAAAATATTAATATAATAGATAAATTATGCGAATGGCCGGGCCATTTCATAAAAAAAAGAAGCCTTAAAAAAGACTTCTATGTAAAAGAACTATTGTTGTGACACCTTATAAATAGCGTCGAAAACTTGACTCATTGTGAATATACTCATAAGTAGAGCAGCGCCTCTACAGATGATTAGAGCGTCTGGATAAGTTTCAACACCAGGGATTTTAAAAGCAGCCGGCTTCAAATATAATAAAAAGAAAGTCCCAGCCACGATGATCTTTAGTATAAAGTAATCCAAAAACGTCATCTTCTTCTTGTTGTTCATGATAAACCTCCTTTGATTATAACTTTATTATAACACAGCAGGGGAAGTAGTTCAAGATGATTTTAGTGGGGATAATGCTTGGGCGCTTTTAGTTAATCCATTAATTTTAAAATTTGCAGAGGAATCAAGATGATTGAAGAACCTCGTCCATAAATGGACGAGAACCTTTACGCTACGCTTTTGTGCAGAATTTTTTGGAGAGGCCGTAAGTTTAATCAAATCGACGTTCACTTCGTTCCGTCTCTTTGTAAACTCTGGCATAAATCATACATTACCAATCGAACTTCGCTTCGCTTGTTCTCTTGGTGTATGAAATTAACGTGTGCTAAATGCACTCCGCAGCGACAAAATAATTCGAAACTAGCGAAAAGGCTTGATTCAATGCAAATTTATATTTCATCCAAAAACTGAGTGTAATACACCGGCAAATACACTATATCTCCCTCTTTAAGATAATCTTTTGTGTATATAACAAAACTTTTTCCTATCCTTGACCTATATTTGTCGATAAACACATCCAAGGATTTATGCGCCTTGTAGCCTGATGACTTCACTTCTATAGGGTAGATTTTATTGCCGCTTGAGATAAGAAAGTCAAGTTCATAAGTCTTTTTAATATCTTCATCATAGCAAGTATTGAAGTAAAGATCGTAGCCTAAGGCTCTAAGCGCTGTTGCCACAGCATTTTCATAAAGCATGCCAAGATTAACCTCTGATTTATTAGAGAGCAATTTTTTATATATTTCATTCTTTGTAAATGGCTTATCCATAAACATTAGCGTAACAAAGAGGCCAGTATCTGAAAGATAGAGCTTGAATTTGTTTATATCTTTAGTCAAGGCAAGCGAGGCGCCTGGATCGGTGCTGTTGTATGAGGCTAGTACCGTTTTTGACTCAATAAGCTCTCTGATCTCGTCTTGAACCGTGCTTGGCCTTTCATTTTTCAAAACTGATGAAATCTTATATGAGCTTGTGTGCCTTGATAATTCTGACGGGATGTTTCTATATAGATCAGATGTAAAGCCTCTCATGTCAAGTTTGTAAAAATCATCTAGGTACAAAGTAATTATATTTCTCTTCACCATGTCAACTTCTTCAAGATTATTGCTCTCAATGTATTTAGCAACAGCTTGAGGCATGCCTCCAACAAGCATATAAAGCCTAAATTTTAGAAGCATCTTGCGGCTTGCAGCTTCACCTAGACTAGTGCCATTCAAAAAGCACTCCCTTAAAATGTCGTTGCTAGCCGTATCACCCGTAGCCCACAAAAATTCTTCAAAGTCCATAGGATACATGCTTAGCTTTTCTTCCTCACTCGGTATTAGGATGTTCTCAACATTCTTCCTGATAGAAATAAGCGAGCCAGTCTCGATATAATCGTATTTACCGTCTTCAACTAATAGTTTTATAGCTTGTCTAGCCTTTGGACAAAATTGCACTTCGTCAAATATAATTAAAGATTTTCTCTCAATAAGCTTAGTATTGAACAATAGTTGGAGCTGCATGAATAAATAGTCAGTGCTACTTAAGTCCTCAAATAAATCTTTCAAATCTTTACCAGCTCTTGAAAAATCTATAAGGATATAGCTGTCATATTCATTCTTTGCAAATTCTTCGACTATAGTTGATTTTCCGATACGTCTTGCACCCTCAATAAGTAGAGCAGTGCTGCCTTTGGACCTTCTTTTCCACTCAAGCATCTTAGCATAAATTTTTCTTTTAAACATAGTTTCACCTCAAACCCGACAATTGTTTTTTGCGTTTTTACCACAAACCCGACAATTCTTTTTCGTACTTTTTCTGCAAACCCGACAATTGTTTTTCTTAATTATACCACAAACCCGACAATTGTTCAAGAAATTTTAGCGGGGATTATAGTTTAGCGGGGATAATGGTGGGGTGCTTATACTTGATCGAGTCACTTTATAAAATTTTCCGCTTGATTAAGTAAATTACTTTTAATAGCAAAATAAATATTCCAAGTAAATTTAATAAA
Organism: uncultured Eubacteriales bacterium; assembly: GCA_900539725.1. Lineage (GTDB taxonomy): Bacteria > Bacillota > Clostridia > Tissierellales > Peptoniphilaceae > Fenollaria. The sequence goes on from UQDI01000012.1 coordinate 41,048, forward strand.
TAATTGCTCCTTGAAATATATTTCAAAATTCTTATGATTTTTTATTTTGTCATATATTTCAAGGCTAATAGGGGAAGTGAAATCAATTATCAAAGCAAAATAACTATTCTTAGCAAAATTAAGAAAAGTGATTTTTCTTCTCTAATTTTATATTTAAGATGAAAATTTTGTATTCACTATCAAACGACAGAAAAGTGTATTAATGAGCGAAGCATTCGGAGAAAACTGCTTTAATTTCTTGGCGAAGTGAGCCGCCCGTGGGCTCATCTAGCTGAGCGAAGCGAACGGATATGAGACCACAGGTGAACGAGCTTAGAAATTATCAGTTTTAGTAGACGAGCAAGTGAGTTAATCACTTTTCGTTAAGTATCGAAATCAAATCACTTTTCTTTATAAGAAGAAAAAACAAAACATTTTCCAGACGCTGTCTGGAATTTATTTAAAAGGGCAAAACTATTATCGTGGCAAAACTATAAATATTTGCCAGACACTGTCTGTTAAATTCATTTTTTATATCGAATAAGTAGAAGAGCAAAACCATTATCGTGGCAAATCCATTCACAAGTTTTCCACAATTAAAAAAAATAAATGTTGATAATTTTTTTATTTGTTGATATAATATAAAAGACATAGAAAATAGCGAAGATATTATCCTAGTATTTGTTAATAAACTGTGGATATCCTGTGGAAATGTTGATAAAATTACTTACTTATCCACAGAAAAGGGCTATTATTCTATGCACAATGCGATTTGAGTAAATATACATATATAGACAGATGCCTGTGGATAAACTATCCACATAGGACGGAGGTAAAATTATGAACAACGCAAAGTCTCTATTTGCATCGTGTGTGGAGGCGCTTAAGGAAGACATTCCTATCAATAATATCGACTTGTGGATCAGTGTTTTAGAGCCGGTCGGCTTGGAGGATGGTGTTTTGGTACTTTTGGCTCCAAATATATTCATAAAGAGTATAGTTGAGTTCAATTACAAGGACACTATCAAGAAAAAACTTGTGTCGATGGATGATGGTGTGAGTGATGTCAAGGTTTTGGACCCTTCTCAAGGCTACGATTACAAGCAAAGTGTTGAGGAAACGTCGAAAAAAACTGGGGATATAATTCCGAATTTGAATCGATATTTCACGTTTAACAGGTTTATTCCGGGGGATGCGAACCTTTATGTTTTTGAAAATTCTAAGAGAATAGCGGAAAATCCTGGCCTTTTATACAATCCATTCTTCCTTTTTGGTAAGACTGGTCTTGGAAAGACGCATTTAATTAATGCGATAGGCAATAAGATGCTAAAGGACCACAAGGATTTTAGGCTATTATATATCACGAGTGAGGACTTCACAAATGAGCTTATTAGCTGCTTACAGAACAGAACGATGCGCGAATTTAAGGAGAAGTATCGCTCTTTGGACTGCTTAATTATTGACGATATTCAGTTTTTGTCATACAAGGATCAAACGCAAGAGGAGTTTTTCCACACTTTTAACGCGCTTTACTCTATGAACAAGCAGATAATTATAGCATCTGATAGGTCACCTAGTGACATTAAGAATATTCAGGACAGAATTATTAGCCGTTTTGAAAGTGGCTTAACTATTGAGGTTAAGCAGCCACCTTTGGAAACGCGTATAGCCATCTTAAAGGCGAAGGCGGATGAAGAGAACTTGGATGTCTCTGATGATGTGCTTGAATACATCGCGAAACGTGCTAAGCAAAACATTCGTCAGCTTGAGGGTGCCCTTATGGGTGTGAAGGCTGCTTCGGAGCAAGAAGACGGTACAAAGCTTGAAATTACTGTACCTTTGGCGAAGAGTGCGCTTGATTTTATGAGTCAAAGTGAGGAAAAGGAGATCACTATCGACTCGATTAAGGAAGCGGTTGCTAAGTATTTTAACATTTCGATTGAGGATATAAATTCGAAGAGGAAGCACTCTGATATAGCAATTCCAAGGCAGATAGCGATGTATTTCGCGCGTGTCAATACTGATTTATCGTACCCGAAGATTGGGGAGGCTTTTGGTGGACGCGATCACTCTACTGTGATATATGCCTATGAAAAGATTTTGAAGGAAAAGAAGACTAAGGCGAATATTAGGGACGCAGTTGAGGCTTTGGAAAAGATCATCTGTGGATAAGTCCTCTTTACTGAACATTTAATTCAGAAGACCTGTGGATAAATATTGATGATAAATATGGATTTGATAAACTTATCCACAATTATACAGGACCTACTACTATTACTCTTTATTAATCTTATTATAGGGAAATAGTACTGAGAAAAAATCTTAAGCGAATAAATAGCTTTTATTAATAAGAAAAATGGTTCTGAAAAATCTTTAAAAAGAAAAATTGTATTACAAAATATATTTATACAAGAAAAATATCTTCTATGATATAAGTGGAAAAATTTTGATTATTTACTATATATATATTGAAGAGAAAAATAGAAAATTTGAAAAGAACTAAAATTTATAATTTATAATTATATTTTAGTTCGCAGGAAAAACAAGATGATTTCGCGTTGTGCAGAATTTTTTGGAGCGATGTGTGCTTAGCGCACTCTGTAGCGACAAAAGAATTCGAAACTAGCGAAAGGGCTTGTTTTAACCAGAAATAAAAGAGGTGAAAAGATGAAGTTTATAATCGACAAAGATCAATTTTTAAAACATATTACAATCGCTCAAAGGGCTATCTCTCAAAGAAGTCCTCTAGAAATTCTTGAAGCGATTAAGATAACTGCAGCAAATAACAGAATCAGGCTTGTTTCGACTGACACTGAACTGACTATCATCAGTGAATGTGAATGCACTGTGGTCGAAGAGGGCACTTGCTGCTTCTCAAACAAACTTCTTTCTGATATAGTTAGAAAGGTGCCATCTGGCGAGATCAGCTTTACATCAAACGGAGACGACGTTGAGATCAAGGCAAAGTTCTCGAAATTCAATCTAAAGAGCATGCCGCACGACGATTATCCAGAGATTGACACGCACTACAGCTTGGACAAGTCTGTGAAATTAACTATGAAAGAGCTTAACAAGATTATCAAGAAAACACTGTTCTCAACTAGTCAAGATCAAGCGAGACCAACGCTTTGCGGTGTTTACTTCAAGTTTGAAGATGGCCTTTTAAGCGCGGCAAGTCTTGATGGCTACAGAATTAGCTCTTTAAAGTTCAAGGCGGCAGTTGAGGAGAATAGCTCATTTATAGTGCCTTACAGAACTTTAGCTGAAATACAAAAGATGCTTGACGACACAGACGATATCGTGGAAATATCTTACGCAAGGGACAAGGCTGTCTTTAAAATAGACAGTGCACTTCTATATACAAGGTTAATAGAAGGCGACTTCTTTAACTACGAAGAAGTCTTTGCAAGCGAGGACTACACTACTGTAGAGATCAATAGGATGGATCTAGTGAACGCAATAGAAAGGGTTTCCTTGATAGGTTTTGAGGACAGAATCAGTCTTATTGTCATGGACTTTAAGGACAATAACCTTAACATTGCCGCGTCAAACGAGCTTGGTAACGCGACTGACGACATAATGGTAGAAAAAACTGGTGACGACATCAAGATTGGCTTCAACGGCCGCTACGTTCTTGAAGGTCTCAAGGCCATGAGCGCGGATAAGCTGACTTTGAAGCTTTCTGAAAGCATCAGACCTATGAAGATTTACGAGGGTGAGGAGTATCGCTACCTTGTTTTACCTGTAAAAATGCAAGCATAAGTGAGTATATATAATAATAGTAAAGATTAGGTGAGAATTATGAAGTTTAAGCTAGAAGACGAATACATTCAGTTGCAAAATGTTTTAAAAGTTTGCGCTATTGTTGATAGCGGTGCCATGGCGAAAAACATCATTCAAGATGGTCTAGTCAAGGTCAATGGCGAGGTCGAGACTCGCAGGGGCAAAAAGATTAGGCAAGGCGACGTGGTCACTGTATTTGACGAAAGTATCGAGATATGTTAAAGAGTTTAAAGCTTGTAAATTACAGAAGCTTCTCAAAATTATATTTGAAGTTTCATCCAAAAAAGAACATAATTTTGGCGAACAATGCCAAGGGCAAATCAAATGTGATTGAGTCGATATATATGCTCAGCTTTTTGAAGAGCTTTAGAACTGAGCGAAATGCGGAGCTGATCAAGTTTGGCAATGCATCAGCCTATGCCTCTTTCGAGTACCTTTACAAGGATATTTTAAATAGAATTGAGATCACAATCGAGCCTAAGGGTAAGCTTGTCAAGCAAAATGACAAGATGATCAAGAATGCCAAGGAGTACAATCAACGCTTTGAGGCGGTTCTCTTTGAGCCATTCGACTTAAACATCTTAAAAGGCGCTCCAGGACTTAGGCGTAAGTACATTGACAGCATATTAACAAGGCTATCGCCCTCGTATCGCGACGAACTACTTAGCTACAATAAAGTGCTTATGAACAGAAATAAGGCTTTAAAAATGTACAAGGATAAAAATTCTTTAAAAGCAGTTTTAAAGTCCTACGATACACAGCTCATCACGCTTGGCGCGGCTCTCGTAGAGAAGAGAAAAACATTTACCGAGAACTTTAACGCCATTTGCAAAGCCATACATATGGACTTAAGCGGCGGAGACGAATTACTGATCGAGTACAAGACTAACATTGACATAGATAATGATATTAAAACGGCTTACGAAAATGCTTTCACAGCCAATCTTGACAAGGATATCGAGAGGAAGACGACTGCGCTGGGCCCTCATAGAGATGATTATCCCATAAGCATAGGGGGCAATGAGGCGAGGAAATTCGCTTCGCAAGGCCAATTAAGAACTGTGATGCTCGCGATGAAGATTGCTGAACTCAAGATGATAAGCGCATTTAATAAGGATGTGACACTTTTACTTGACGATGTTTTTTCAGAGCTTGACAAAAAAAGAAAGCAATACCTTCTTGATGCGGTGGGTGATATGCAAGTAATATTCACGCTTCAAGACATGGATGATATAAAAGATTTAATTGACGATGATTATTTACTTATAAAGTTAGAAACGAATGAAATGATTTACGGAGGAAGAAATGGAAGATAAGAATTATAATGCGGGTAGTATTCAGGTTCTTGAGGGACTAGAACCCGTTAGAAAAAGACCGGGTATGTACATCGGCTCAACTGGCACAAAGGGTCTACACCACTGCGTTATGGAGGTTATGGACAACTCCATCGACGAAGTTTTGGCTGGCAGAGCAGATACTGTCAAGGTAGTTATATACAAAGACGGAAGCATCTCTGTTGAGGACAACGGCTCGGGTATACCGGTTGAAGTGCATCCTAAGACTGGCAAATCGACTTTGGAGACAGTTCTTACTGTGCTTCATGCGGGCGGTAAGTTCAATAACGACGCATACAAGGTATCAGGCGGTCTTCACGGTGTTGGTGTTTCATGCGTTAACGCTCTTAGCGAATGGCTGATAGCGACTGTTAAGCGTGGCGGCCACATATATGAACAACACTTTGCTAGAGGCAAGGCGCAAGGCGACATCGAGGTTGTTGGCGATACTAAGGAATCGGGTACTACTATACAATTTATGCCGGATGAGGAAATTTTTGACACGACTGAATTTTCAAAGGAAGTCCTTGTTAATAAGTTTAGAGAAACTGCCTTCCTTAATAAAGGCGTTCGCATCACTCTAATTGATGAAAGAGAAGAAGAGCTATCTGAGGAAGTTTTTCACTACGAAGGCGGGATCAAGAGCTTTGTTGAGTACATCAACCGTAGCAAAAACGCCATCACAAACGATATCATCTACTTCGACAAGTCCATGGACGACTGCGAGCTAGAAATTGCAATGCAATACACTGACGGTTATTCGGAAAACGTTTTAACCTTCGCAAATAACATACACACAACAGAAGGCGGCTACCATTTGACTGGTTTTAGAAACGCTTTAACAAGGGCGCTTAATGATTATGGTAGGAAAGCCAATATTATAAAGGAAAAAGAAGAAAATCTTTCTGGCGATGACGCGAGAGAGGGTCTGACAGCCATTGTCTCGGTTAAATTAAAAGAGCCACAATTTGAGGGACAAACTAAGTCAAAGCTTGGTAATAGCGAGGTTCAAGGCATAGTGAACTCGGTAGCGTACCAAGAGCTTAATGACTACTTCGAACTTCATCCGCAAGAAGGAAAGAAGATTATCGAAAAGGCGATATCGGCGCAAAGAGCGAGGGAAGCGGCTAGAAAGGCGCGTGATCTATCTAGAGGCAAAAGAAGTGTCTTGGATAACACTACTTTACCGGGCAAATTGGCGGACTGCCAATCGAACGACAATACTGAGACAGAGATCTTCATAGTCGAAGGGGACTCAGCCGGCGGATCTGCTAAGCAAGGCAGGGACAGGAAGTTCCAAGCAATTCTGCCACTTAGAGGTAAGATACTTAACGTAGAAAAGGCGAGACTTGACAAAATTTTGGCTTATGAAGAGATAAAGGCGATGATAACTGCCTTTGGTACAGGTATCGACACAGAATTTAACATAGAAAAGCTTAGATATGGCAAGATCATCATCATGACCGATGCCGACGTCGACGGCGCTCACATAAGGACACTTCTACTAACATTCTTCTTTAGACACATGAGGGAGCTTGTTGACGAAGGACACATCTACATCGCTCAGCCACCACTATACATGGTTAGCAAAAACAGAAAAGAGTACTACGTTTACGACGATGACGAGCTTGAAGATTTACTTAAAGAGATAGGCAGAGACAACTACACTATTCAGCGTTACAAAGGTCTTGGTGAGATGAACCCTGAACAGCTTTGGGAGACTACCATGGACCCAGAACATAGAATTTTACTAAGGGTTAATGTTGATGACGCTGTTAACGCCGACGAGATATTCTCCATGCTTATGGGTGACAAGGTCGAGCCGAGAAGAGAATTTATTGAAAAGAACGCAAAATACGCGTCGAACTTAGATATATAATGAGGTAAAAAGATGACAGATGAAGTAATTTTAAAAGATACACAACTTAAGGATGTCAATGTCGAGCACGAGATGAAGAATAGCTACTTGAGCTATGCGATGAGCGTTATAGTCTCAAGAGCGCTTCCTGACGTAAGAGACGGACTAAAACCGGTTCACAGAAGGATACTTTACTCGATGAACGAACTAGGCATCACACCGCAAGGTCAGTACAGAAAGTCCGCCAGAGTAGTCGGTGACGTGCTTGGTAAGTACCACCCACACGGTGACTTGGCCGTTTACGACGCTATGGTTAGACTTGCGCAAGACTTCAACACTAGATATTTACTTGTTGATGGCCATGGTAACTTCGGCAGTGTCGATGGCGATGGCGCTGCTGCGATGCGTTACACTGAAGTAAAGATGACAAAGATTGCCATGGAGATGCTTCGTGACATAAACAAAGATACAGTCGATTACATGCTAAACTTCGACGAGACAACGAAGGAGCCAGTTGTGCTTCCATCACGTTTCCCGAATTTACTTGTCAATGGTTCAGCAGGTATAGCTGTTGGTATGGCGACAAATATGGCGCCACACAATCTAAAAGAAGTTATAGACGCTTGCATTGCCTACATCGATGATAAGGACATAGATGTCGAAGGACTTATGAAGTACATCAAGGGACCAGACTTTCCTACAGGCGCCTTGATTATGGGTAAAGACGGCATCAAAGAGGCCTACAGCACAGGCAGGGGCCGTATTTTACAAAGAGCACTTTGTGAGATAGAAGAGAAAAAGGGCAGAGAAAAAATAATAGTTAGAGAGCTGCCTTATCAAGTAAATAAAGCAAAACTTATACAAAAGATAGCCGAACTCGTAAGAGATAAGAAGATTGAAGGCATATCAGACATCAGAGACGAGTCCGATAGAGATGGTTTAAGAGTAGTTATAGACATAAAGCGTGATCAAAGCGCCAACATTGTCCTAAACAATTTATATAAGCAAACTCAAATGCAAAACACTTTTGGTATAATCAACCTAGCACTTGTAAATGGCGAGCCAAAGGTACTTACGCTAAAAGAGTTAATTGAATACTACATTATGCATCAATATGAGATAATAACTAGAAGAACACGTTATGATCTTGCAAAAGCTGAGGCTAGAGCACATATCGTCGAAGGACTTCGAATTGCACTTGACCATATCGATGAGATAATCAAGGTAATCAGAGGCTCAAAGGACGACAAGACTGCCGCTAATGAGCTGATGACTAGATTTAAGCTAAGTGAAATTCAAGCAAGTGCCATCTTAGAGATGAGACTTAAGAGATTAACAGGACTTGAAAGAGACAAGCTTGAAGAAGAATATCTTGAACTGATAAAATTAATTAATCAATATAAGGAAATACTTGGCTCAGAAAGACTTATCTACGGCATAATCAAAGATGAGCTTATAGAGATCAGAGACAAGTACCAAGACTTAAGAAGAACAAGAATCATGCCAGACCCAGGCGAGATTGATACCATAGACATGATAGAGGACGAAGACGTTGTAATCACTCTAACACACTTTGGTTACATCAAACGTATGCCAGAAGGCGCATACAAGATGCAAAAGAGAGGCGGCAAGGGTGTTCAAGGCATGCAAAGACGTGACGAGGACTTCGTTGAGGACATCTACGTTGTATCGACTCACGATGATTTACTATTCTTCACAGATAAGGGCAGGGTCTACGCCATCAAAGCCTATGAAATACCAGAAAGTTCGCGTCAAGCGAGGGGACTTGCCATAGTAAACCTAGTTCAGCTTGAAAAAGACGAGAAGATCTCAGCCATCATCCCAATAAAGAGAGATGAAGAAGGTGGCTACCTATCAATGCTTACAGAGCAAGGTATATACAAGAGAACTAGCCTTGACGAGTTCAAAAACATCAAGAAGAGAGGCCTTAAGGCGATAAATCTTAAGGACGACGACAAGGTTATAGGCGTTAGAAGAACTGCTGGAGACGAGAAGATTGCCTGCGTTACTAAGATGGGTAAGATACTGATCTTCGACGAAAAAACTACTAGAGCCATGTCAAGGACAGCGATGGGCGTTATTGCGATGAAGCTAAATAAGGACGACTGCATAGTCTCAATCGAAGTAGCTGACAAGAAGACAAGCCTTTTGATGATTACTGAGAATGGTTATGGCAAGAAGACAGCCTTTGATGAATTTAAGGTACAAGCAAGAAACGGCAAGGGCATGATCTGCTACAAAGTCACAGGAAAGACGGGACCTATAGTCGTTGCAAAAGCTGTAGAAGAGGAAGATGAGATCATGATCATCTCACTTAAAGGCGTTATAATCAGGATAGACAGTGACAGTATAAATGAATTAGGAAGAAACACACAAGGAGTTATACTTATGAAGCAAGCCGACGACAAAGTTGCCAGCGCATCAAAGTTTGTCTCCTCAGTTGAAGAATAAATATAGGAGGGCCATATGTTTGATTTAAACTTAATCGACCAAGGGGATCACTACCTTATCGAGCTGATAGGGGACCTCGACATTTACAATAACAAAAAATTCAAAGAAAAGCTAGCCGACATCTACGAAGAGCTTGATAAGGACCTAGTCGTAGATTGCTCGCGTCTTGAATACATCGACTCTACAGGCCTTGGAAGTTTTATAAGTCTACTAAAATTGACAAGAGACGAAGAAAAAGAGATCACAGTAAAAAATTTAAAGAAGAACATCAAGAAAGTCTTCAAAATTACTGATTTAGATAAATTATTTAACCTAGGAGACGACGAATGATATTTACACTAGATATTGAAAATAAGGAGAATTACCTTTCAATCTTCAGACTCATGGTCAGTAAGGTCATGGCAGAGGAAAATTACAAGTTTGACGATATAGAAGACACCAAAGTCGCCGTCGGAGAGATGGCTTTGGTGGCTCATGCCATTAACAAAGACAGAGTCAAAATGGATATCAAATTCAAAGAAAAGTCGATGATCATCACCATCTACCTAGATAAATATCCCGAGGGCGATGCCTTCGAGATGAACATAGACATCATCAATGCACTTTCCGAAGCAATGCTCGTTCAAGACGATAGGATTGAAATTATAAGGAAGAGACCATGACAAAGGCGAAGAAGAAGGACGACGTACAAAAGCTTTTTGAAGAGTACAGAAAAACTGGCGACCAAGCGCTTAGAGATGAGCTAATCGAGAGGAACCTCTACATTGCCGAGATACTTGCGAAGAAATTCGTCGGCAAGGGCATCGATTACGACGACATCTTTCAGATAGCGTCACTGGGCCTGATACTGGCAGTTGAAAGATACGAGCCAGAGCGCGGGTTTAAGTTCTCTAGCTTTGCTACGCCTACAATCTTGGGCGAGATCAAGCGTTACTTCAGAGATAAAGGCTGGACAATCAAGGTGCCGCGCCGCGTTCAAGAGAACACGAAGAAGGTCAAAGACGCCTACCACCACTTAAGCATGGTTAATGGCGAAGTGCCCACAGTTAAGGAGATAGCGGAGTACCTAGGCATTGAGACCGACGAGGTTTTGCTTGCGATGGACGCGGGCAAAGTTTATACGCCTCAGTCAATAGACTTTGAGATAGGAACTGATGATAAGAAAACCGCACTCGCTGACATCATAGGTGACGACGACCAAAGCTTTAAGGACTTTGAAGATAGAGAGCAGCTCGATAGCTGGATGAAAAATCTTTCAAACACCGAAAAGGAAATAGTGAGAAAGAGATTCTTCGAGCAAAAAACTCAGCTTGAGATAGCGAAAGAGATGGGTCTATCGCAGATGAGCGTTTCGCGTATAGAGAAAAAAGCGATTAAAGAGATCAAAAAGCATGCGAAAAGGGAGGACTTTTATTGATATTCGTAGACAACAAATCCCGAGATGGCGCGTATAATCACGCTCTCGAAGAGTACCTGATCAAAAATGTGAAGAGAGAGCTCTTCATGATTTGGCAAAACGAAAACACAGTACTTTTAGGCAGAAACCAAAATCCTTATAAGGAAATAAATATAGATTACATGAACGAAGTCGGCGCAAAGCTAGTGAGACGCCCATCAGGCGGCGGCTGCATCTACACCGACCGAAATATAGTGCAGTACACAATAATCACGAAGAAGGAAGAAAATTCCTTAAGAAAGTTTACGGAGCCAGTCGTTCGCTATCTGAATGGCAAAGGCGTTAAGGCAGAGTTTACCGGCAGAAACGACATCATCGTTGATGGCAGAAAAATCTCAGGCAACGCTCAGTACAAGGACAGAGAGCTCATGATACACCACGGAAGCATCATTTATCAGGACAGTCCCATCGACATAGGAAGGCTACTTACGCCGGCCAAATTAAAGCTTGCGAAAAAGTCATTAACAAGCGTAAAGAGCCGCATCACAAGCCTTAAGTCCATGATGAATATGGATATATCCATGTTTATAGAAGAGCTAAAGAGCTATATCAAGGACTATTATCATATAGATGAAGAATATATTTTAAGTGATGACGAATTAAAAAAAATAGATGAGATAAGGAAAAATAAGTACGCAAACGATGAGTGGACATACGGCCGCTACGGCAAATTCGATAAAGTGCACTCATTTGCGAGTGACGCCTGCGTCGTGGATATCTATTTGAAAGACCAAGATGGTGTCATAGAAGACATCCGTATAGACGGCGACTACTTTGGAGAAAAAGCAAAAGAGGACTTAGAAGGACTATTCAAGGGCGTAAAACTTGAAAAAGATGATTTAATTAGGGCACTCTCGGGTATTGATATGAGTGAATACATCGAGGGCATCACAAAAGATGAACTTGCAGAAAATATTTTAAAGACGAAATCAGGTGATTAAATGCAAGAGAAAAACTATATTAAAAAGCCAGATTGGCTAAGAATAAAGGTTACAGGCGACAAGAACAACGACGAGATCGAGCACATGCTAAAGGATTTGAAGCTCAACACCGTTTGTAAAGAGGCAAACTGCCCGAACAAGATGGAGTGCTACAAATCGAGAACAGCGACATTCATGATACTTGGGGAGAATTGTACCCGCAATTGCAGGTACTGTAACGTCACTACGAAGAGGCCAGAAGAGGTTGACCCACATGAGCCAGAGAATTTGGCAGAAGCGGTCAAGATACTTGGGCTTAAGCACGCAGTTATTACCTCAGTTACAAGAGATGACCTAGCTGACGAGGGCGCTACTCAGTTTAGAGACGTCATCAGATGGGTGAGAAAGCTAAATCCAGACACAACAGTCGAAGTCTTGATACCAGATATGCACGCGAAAAAGGATTTATTAGACATAGTCATGGACGAGAAGCCAGATATACTAAACCACAATATCGAGACCATAGAGAGACTCTTCCCAGAAGTGCGTAAAGAAGGTAACTTCAAGGACTCCATCGAAGTCATTAAGTACGCCAAAGCAAAGGGACTTAAGACAAAGAGCGGATTTATGGTTGGGCTAGGCGAGACAAAAGAAGAAGTTTTGGATTTAATCAAAGAGCTTTATGAAGCAGGCTGCGATTATGTTACCATAGGACAATATTTGAGACCAAGTTTGAAGCACTATGAAGTCAAGAGATACGTCCATCCGGATGAGTTTAAGGAGTATGAAGAATACGCTTTAAGTATTGGAATAAAGAAGATAGCTTCGGGACCATTTGTAAGGAGCTCTTACAAGGCTTCCGAAATGGTAGATAACTAGAAATTATAGATAAAAAATTTAAACAGATGAGATAAATAAATAGATTAAAAGCAAAAAACAATGGATATAGATTCACTTCTATATCCATTTTTCTATGTCTATCGCTCGGCGTATGTCAAACGCCCGACATTTCAATAGCGCTCGTCATAAGGATAATGCTTGTCACATGCTTAGTAAAATCAATTATTCAAACGCCCGTCATACGCTTAGTAATTTTACTATATATAACGCGCGGCAGACGATAAGCAGAATTTTTATTTCTCTTCTATTATATATAAAGGGCAATCTTATATATATATATATATATAGGGGGCAAACTTATAAATAATATAAATACGATTCGCGCGTGAAACGATATTTGCATAATCAATATTTGACGAGTTATATATAAGTAAGTATTATACACTACTTGTAGTAGTGATACTTGCCGCACTACACAATTGTAAAAATTTTTTAAAAAATTTTTAAAAAACTTCAAAAAAACCCTTGACAAATAACTTTTTAAATGGTAGAATGGATAAGTCATCTGGAAAAACCATATGACAAGCAAAACTGAATAAAAGTGAAAAGAACGA
>UQDI01000013.1 GCA_900539725.1 uncultured Eubacteriales bacterium
AACGTAAAAAGAGAGACTTAAATCAATAAGTCTCCCCAATATTTGACATAGAGCCAAATAAAATAAGTATATACATGAAAAAGCTCTCAGCACATATGTACTGAGAGCTAATTTATTAATGAGAATAATATTCTACTACGTAAACGTCTTCGATTTCTATTGGAATTTCTTCTCTTTCTGGTAATCTTGCTAGAACAGCTTCGAACTTATCAATATCTTTTTCGATGTAAGGATATGAGTTTCCAACAACTGTTTGGAAGTTTTCCTTGAACATTTCGTTTGATCTTGATTTTTCTTTTAAGCTAATCTTTTGTCCAACTTGTAATTGATAAGCTGGTTTATCTACTCTCTTACCATCAACAAGGATGTGTCCGTGAACAACCATTTGTCTTGCTTGTCTGATTGATTGAGCAAAGCCTGCTCTAAGAACAAATGCATCTAATCTTGTTTCTAGTAATTTGATAAGAGCGTGACCTGTTTGGTCCTTAGATTTCTTAGCTTTTAAGAACGCCTTCTTTAATTGAACTTCTGGCACTCCGTAGTAAGCTCTTAATCTTTGCTTTTCTAGTAATTGAAGTCCGTAGTTAGATAATTTCTTATCTGAACGTGCAGCTCCTTTTTTCATACCTTTATTAGCTTTCGCTAATCCATAGACATTTAAGCCTAATCTTCTGACCGTTCTTACTCTTGGTCCGTTTAAACTTGACATTAAAACACCTCTAAAAATATATTTGCCGCGGTATATTTTTAACATTCACATTCTATCACATATGATAAGCCTTGTCAACTACTTTTTTTAATTTTTCTGTAAATATTCATATTTGATTGAAAAAGCTTTAATAATGATATATAATTATTTATATAAATATAAAGGATGAATAAAATGAAATTTGAAGATATAGAAAAGTATTACAAAAGAATAGATATACTAAGCGAAGCTAACCTTATTAATTTTTATGCCACTCGCCTAGCAAGAACTAAAAATTTTGATGAGAAGAACAGCTTAATCAGAGCTGTAGACATAATTAAAAGGCGCTACGATAACTTCTACGAGTATGTGTTTATAAGATATACACAGGATAGTTCAAACAAGTTCTTTAGTGATGAGTTTAATTATTTTGAAGCTAATGAGGATGAGTTTAATAAGGCCTGCGTTAAATTTGCTCAGACTTTATTAGATGATGATGACTTGGATAGGCTTAAAAAAAGATGGGGCAAATATTTCTTTGATAAGCTTGAAATAATGCAAAACCTTTACTCGAAAGACGTAATCGGCCTAAATATTAATGAGAATAAAATACTAAAAGAGATTATTGACTATAGAGATTCACAAGAAATCTATTGCGATGATGAAAAAATAACTAATAAAAATTTAGCTAAATATATTTCGCTTCCCGATAGAGAAAAACGAAAGAAGCTTATGATTGCCATGAACAATAATAATGCTCAGAACAAAGAGTATTACGCTGAAAAGTATAGAGATCTTGTTGTTATTAGGCATAAAATTGCAAAGAGGCTTGGCTTTGATGGCTACCTTGACTTCTCTGATAAGGACAGGTGCAGAATTGATTACGACCACAATGACATAATTGGATTTAGAAATGCGATTAAGAAGTATCTTGCTTCTAACGCTCACACCATTTCGGATATACAAAAGGATAAGCTTGGCATAGATGCTTTATATACCTATGACTTAAGAGTCTACTTTAAAGACTACAATCCAATGCCATTAAAGGATCCTTACCTATTATTAAAGACTATAGCTAAAAATTTAGAGAGATACAATCCATACCTTTCAAAAATAATTAATAAGATCTTTGATGAGAATAGTCTAGACTTAGAACCGAGAGCTAATAAGGTCAATATGACCTATGCCTCATACCTTCATAACTATGATATCTCATACATCTTTACAAATTATAAAGGAAGCGACAAAGACTTTTCGAATTTTATCACTTGTCTTAGCTACACTTTGATTAACTACGTGAGCTCCTATAACGAGCTTATTGAGTATACCAATCCGCAGGACGATATAGTTCGCGCTTACTCAACTGCCTTTTCCTTCATAATCTTAAGCTTTGCAGATGAACTATTTACTAAAGACGCCAAAAAGTATGCTCTTGCATATAAGATAAAAGTTTTGTATGACATACTCTTCTACTGCTTGATAAATGAGTTTGAAGAAAGTCTCTACCTAGATATAAAGACTGATGTAGACGAAAGATATGAAATCTTTAGACAGCTTCACTCAGAGTATTTTCCTTTTTTAAAAATTGAGCAAGATGTTTTCGATGTCGGCATGTGGTGGCTTAACTACCACACCTTATTCAACACGCCGATGCTGTCAATTAACTACGCTTTAGGCGCTTTAAGTGGCCTTGATTATTATAATAATTTCACAGATGACAGAGAAAATGCTTTAAAAAAGATGACTACGCTTATGGAAAACGCCAGCAAAGAAGATTTCTTAAAAAGTATTGAGCTTAGTGGTCTTAAAAATCCATTCATCGAGGAAAATATTAAAGATATAGTAATTAAATATATAGACAATTTAGCTAGTGAATATAAAAAAATATAGAGGGCTCAGGCTCTCTATATTTTTCTTTATATTAACTTAATGCTTTTATCTCTTCAATAGATTTTTTGAAACGTTCTACTAAGAACTCAATTATTTTTCTTGGATAGGCTAGATTTATTCTGACAGAATACTTATCACCAAATGTTGTTCCGTCTGATAAGAATATCTTGTTCTTAATAAATACCTCATGCATTTCCTTTGGATCACAATTTAAATCAGATAAATCTACCCAGATTAAATAAGTTCCTTCAGGCTTTTGAAATTTAATGCCATCTATCTTAGAAAATTCTTCTGAAACATAGTTTATATTTCCTTCTAAGTACTTTATCATCTCTTTATACCAGTCTCTGCTGTCATTGTAGGCAGCTTTAAGAGCACATAAGCCAAATGGATTTACTCCGCCCATTAAGGACTTACTAGCTACATCATTAACCTTTGCTCTTAAATCATCATCAGGGATTATAGCATATGAAGTCGTTAGACCAGCTATGTTAAATGTTTTTGACGGTGCCATGAAGGAAACCACTTTTTCATAATTTTTGAACACTCTCATCATAGGCGTATAAAAATTGCCATTAAAAGTAAAATCTTGATGCATTTCGTCGCTTAATATATATAGATTGTGTTTGTAAGCAATTTCAGATATCTTTTCAAGTTCAGGCTTAGTCCATACTCTGCCAACTGGATTGTGTGGATTGCAAAGGACTAGTGCTTTTGCTTCTTTAGCTTTTTCTTCTAAATCTTCAAAATCTATCTTGTATTTGCCATCTTCAAAAAGTAGTTTATTTTCAAGAATCTCCATATTCTTTAAGTTAGAGAACTTAAAGAATGGTGGATAAACCGGTGTCTGTATAATGATCTTCTCGCCATCTTCTATTATACTTCTAATAAGAAGATCCAGACCAGGAACAGTACCTGGTGTAAATACTATCCACTCTTTCTTAATATCAAGCTCATGCATATCCTTTTGCCAATTGATTATTGCTTCATAATCATCATCGCTTGGTATTGTGTAGCTGTAAAAATCTCTATCAGCTCTCTTTAGGCAGGCAGCTTTAACCTCTGGAGCAGTTTTAAAATCCATGTCAGCTATTGTAAATGGTATTACAGTCTCGTCGTTACCAGATAAGCGCGAATGTTCATACTTGGCGCTTGATAAAGATCTTCTATCAATTATTTCATCAAAATCAAACATAGTACCTCCAAAAGTAAATTATAAGTCTAAAATATTTCTCCATCTAAATCCATATACTTCACTTGCGTTCATTACAACCAAGAATGAATTAGGTGCATTCTTTTGAATAAATCTCTTAAGAAGCAAGTAATCCCTTCTTGAACAAACAGTCATAATAACCGTACGCTCTTCGCCAGTATAAGCTCCAACAGCTTTATAAAGGTTAGCTGAGTGATTAAGGTCCTTAACGATGTAATTCTTAACAAGTTCTGGATCTTCAGTATTTATGATGATGTTTTTAGATGTGTTCAAACCATCTATAGTAAAATCTATGATTAGTCCGTTCATTATTATTCCAAGCAAGGAATAAAGTCCTATCTCTAGGCCAAATACAATGCCAACAAATAGCGTGATTACTAGGTCACATAGCAAAACGCCCTTACCTAGATCAAGTCCCGTGAATTTATTTATAATCTTTGATAATATATCTGTTCCACCAATAGATGCATATTGATTAAGTATGATGGCCATACCTACTGCAGAAACTATAACTGCAATGATCATTTGTAAGAGCATGTCATCAACTATCGGACCATCTAGCGGAATTACTTTTTCTAAAATAAATATTATAAACGAAATACCAAGTGATGTAAGTACTGTCTTTATACCAAATTTATTACCTATAAATAAAAAACCTAGCGCGAACAAAACTATGTTAGTTGCAAATAAAACATAGCTCATTGGCAAATTTAATAAGTATGACAAGACTATGGCTATGCCTGTTGCTCCACCTATAGTCATATTAGTTGGAGTCAAAAAGAAATAAACTGCTATGGCAACCATAAAGGCTCCCAAAACTATTAATAAATTAGACTTTAATTTTGCGTTCATTTTATACCTTCCTACAAAATAATTATGTATTAGGGGCACTTCTTTGTGCCCCCATATATTACTTACTATTGTTCTTCTTCTTTACTGTATGTTAATACTGGCTTTCTAGCTGCCAATGTTTCATCTGGTCTAGATACCATTGTTGTTAATGGTGCATTTAGTAAGTCTTCTGGATTTTCTTTAGCTACTTTAGCAATATCGTTAAGAGCAGCTGCATAAGCATCTAATGTTTCTTTACTTTCTGTTTCAGTTGGTTCGATCATTAATGCTTCGTGAACGATTAATGGGAAGTATACTGTTGGTGGGTGGAATCCTCTGTCGATTAGTCCCTTAGCAACATCAAGTGTTGTTACACCAGTTTCAGCATTCTTAAGTCCACCTAATACAAATTCATGCATACAAATTGTATCGTATGGAACATTGTAATTTTCTTTTAATTGGCTTAGCAAGTAATTTGCGTTTAAAACAGCATTTGTAGATGCCTTTCTTAAGCCATCTGAACCCATTGTTAAGATGTAAGTGTAAGCTCTTACTAGGATACCAAAGTGTCCGTAGAAGTCCTTAACCTTACCTATACTTTGTGGTCTGTCATAATCTAGGAAGTACTTATCGCCGTTCTTAGCTATAACTGGCTTTGGTAAGAATGGAAGTAATTCTTTCTTACAACCAACTGGTCCACCGCCTGGTCCTCCACCGCCGTGTGGTGTAGAGAATGTTTTGTGAACGTTGTAGTGAACAACGTCAAAACCCATGTCTCCAGGTCTTGAGTGACCCATAACTGCGTTCATATTAGCTCCGTCGTAGTATAATAGACCGCCCTTTCTATGAACTATCTCAGCTATCTTTTCAATATTTTTATCAAATAAACCTAATGTGTTTGGATTTGTAAGCATTAAACCAGCAACTTCTTCAGTCATAGCTGCTTCTAGTGCCTCAAGATCAACTAAACCGTTTTCATCTGATTTAATTTCTATAGGAGTAAATCCACCCATAGAGCAAGTTGCAGGGTTTGTTCCGTGAGCAGAGTCAGGGATAATCATCTTGTTTCTGTTCATATCGCCTCTTGCTTCATGGTAAGCTCTAATTAGTAGAACACCTGTTAACTCTCCGTGAGCACCAGCAGCTGGTTGTAGTGTTGCTCCGTCCATGCCTGAGATTTCAGCTAAATCATTAGCAAGGTCATACATTAGTTTTAAAGCGCCTTGTGTGCATCCGTCTCCTTGGTATGGATGAAGATCTCTAAAGCCTTCAAGTCCAGCCATTTCTTCGTTTATCTTAGGGTTGTACTTCATAGTACATGATCCAAGTGGATACATGCCAGTATCAAGTCCGTAGTTTTTCATTGAAAGATTTGTATAGTGTCTTACTACGTCAACCTCAGATAATTCAGGTAAATCAAGTTCTTCATTGTTTAAATACTCACTTGGAATTACGCTATCTAATTTTAAATCATCAACGTCAAGATCTGGTAAATTGTATCCAGTTCTACCGGGTCTTGAAATTTCAAATATTATTTTGTCATATCTATCTAACATTCAACACCCTCCAATACCTTAACTAATTTATCCATTTCTTCTTTTGTTCTCTTTTCAGTAACAGCAAGCATAAATGTGTTCTTGTATTCATCGCCATAGAACCATGAAAGCTTAAATGCGTCCATGAAACCGTTAGCTTTAAGAGCATCATTAATCTTATCTACGCATATATCACTTGTGATAACAAATTCTTTATAGAATGGTTTATTATATAATAATTTAAATTTACCAGACTTGCAAAGTTCTTTTTGTAGATAATGAGCTTTTTTAGCGCATTGTTCAGAAACTTCTCTTAAGCCCTTCTTACCCATAAGTGCCATGTAAATTGTTGCGCAAAGTACGTTTAAACCTTGGTTTGAGCAGATGTTTGAAGTAGCTTTATCTCTTCTGATATGTTGTTCTCTAGCTGTTAGTGTTAGTACCCAAGATCTCTTACCGTTTCTATCAACTGTTTGACCAGCGATTCTACCAGGTAATTTTCTCATAAACTTATCAGTTGATGAGATAAATCCAAGGTATGGTCCACCATAAGATAGTGGTATACCAAATGGTTGTGCTTCGCCAACAACAATATCTGCGCCGTAGTCACCAGGTCTTTGAAGTATACCTAGTGAGTTAGTGTCAACGTCAGCGATGAAGTAAGTCTTCTTTAACTCATGTGTTAAGTCGCAAGCAGCCTTCATATCTTCGATAACGCCGAAGAAGTTTGGATTTTGCATAATTACACATGCTGCATCATCACTTAGTTTCTTCTTTAAATCGTCTAAATCAGTAGCACCGTCTTTAATATCAACTTCAACTACTTCTATGTTGTGGCTATGTGTATATGTGTCTAAAACCATTCTAGCTGAAGGGCTTAGCGCTTTTGATACTATAACTTGTTTCTTACGAGTTGTGTTGCAGCACATAAGAGCTGATTCAACAACACCATTAGAATTATCATATAGTGAAGCATTTGTAATAGGAAGTCCTACTAAATTAGACATCATTGTTTGGAACTCAAATATCATTTGAAGAGTTCCTTGAGATACTTCTGGTTGATAAGGTGTATATGAAGTATAGAATTCACTTCTTGAAGCGATAGCTCCAATTACTGATGGGATATAATGGTCATATGCGCCTGCTCCTAAGAAACAAACTTTCTTATTTGTTGAGCAGTTCATATCTGCAAGTTCGCCCATAATCTTTCTAACTTCTAGTTCTGATTTGTGTTTAGGTAAATTTAATTCACCTTTAAATCTAACACTTTCAGGAATACAGTCAAATAAATCTTCTTCAGACTTTACACCTATCTTGTCAAGCATCTCTTTTATATTTTCGGGAGTTTGACTAAGATATGGATACATACTAGTCCTCCTTAGCGAATTCAGCGTATTTTTCGTCGTCCATTAAGTCGTCTAATTCTGATGGGTCACTCATTTCAATCTTGAATATCCAAGCATCGTAAGGTCCTTCGTTGATTAGAGCTGGTTCGTCATCAAGTTCTTCGTTAACTTCAACTATCTTTCCGCTAGCTGCTGTAAATACTTCTGAAGCTGCTTTTACTGATTCAACTGAAGCTGCTGCGTCACCTTTTTCGAATTCATCATCGATTTCAGGAAGTTCAACGTAAACTATGTCACCTAAGTTGTGTTGAGCATAGTCTGCTAAACCGATAGTAGCGATGTTTCCATCGACTTTAACCCATTCATGATCTTCTGTGTAAAGTAAACCTTTTTTAATTTCCATAATAATTTCCTCCTATATTTTTATAATATTATTTTACGTCTTTTAAGAATTTTCTGCTAATTTGTTTAGCTTTTTGAGCCTTACCTCTGATAATTACATCAAATTCAGCACCCATTTCCTTGTAAGATGCATCAATTAGAGCGTTACCAATCTTCTTGCCAAGTGTTGGAGAAAGATATCCTGTTGTTACATAGCCAATCTTCTTGCCATCTTTTTCAATTTCATAACCTTCTCTTGGTATAGGCTTGTCAATCATTTCGAAGCCTACAAGTGTTCTCTTCTTTTCTTCTTTGATCTTCTTAAGAGCTTCTTTACCAATAAAGTCAGCTTCTTGATCAAGTTTTACAAAGAAGTTTAATCCGCCTTCTACTGGTGAAATATCTTGTGATATTTCATGACCGTATAATGGTAGCATTGCTTCAAATCTAAGTGTATCTCTACATCCTAGTCCGCATGGTTCGATACCAAACTCTTCCCCAGCTTTCATTACTTCTTCATAAAGATGTACTATGGATTCGTTGTCAGTATAAATTTCAAATCCGTCTTCGCCAGTGTAACCAGTTCTTGAGATTAAAACCTTTTTACCAGCTAGTTCAAATCCATCAATAAAGTGGAAGAATTTGATTGTGTCTAAATCAACATCAGTTAATTTTTGTACAGCTTTTTGAGCAAGAGGTCCTTGAACAGCTATTTGAGATGTTTGATCAGAAACGTTTTCAACCTTAACATCAAAGTTTTTAGCTTGTTTTGTAATCCATTCAACGTCTTTTTCAACGTTTGCAGCATTAATTACTAGGTAGAACTTTTCTTGATTAAATCTGTAAACAAGTAAGTCATCTACTGCACCACCGTCTTCGTAACACATAATGTTGTATTGTACTTGACCATCTTCAATAACAGTTAGATCATTAGTAATTAGATGATTTACAAAATCAAATGCATCCTTACCTGTAACCCATACTTCACCCATGTGAGAAACGTCAAATACACCAAGTTTTTGTCTTACTGCATTGTGTTCTTCGATTAATCCTGAGTATTGAACAGGTAGTAACCATCCAGCATAATTAACAATTTTGCCGCCTAGTTTAACATGTTCATCGTATAAAGCAGTTTTTTTGCCTTCCATTTTTCATCCTCCTTAATCTACAATTATAATATACAATATTTCTTATCTTTTTACAAGGAATATTTTGAAATATGCCTATATGGCTTAGATACAAAATATAAGGCCTCCTTATAAAAGCAATATTGCTATTTATCGTTTAAGTGGTAATGCCTATAAAAATACTTTACTATAGTTCATAGACAAACCATCACTATTATTATACCATATAAATCGTTTTTTTACTATTAAAATAGCTTTTATTTTTACTAATTTGCAAATAATTGTATTCAGTGAGTGATTGTAGTATAATTAGTATAATAAATAGTAAAGGAGCACGCTATGCAGATAAAAAATTTAACAATCAGACTAAAAAAAGATGGAAGAACTATAATTGACAATTTAACATTTTCGATAAATGATGGTGATAGGCTTGCTCTTATTGGTGAAGAAGGCAATGGAAAGTCTACTCTGCTTAAGGCAATTACAGACGCAGATGATTTCCTTAGCTACGCAGAAATAAGTGGCGAAATCAGCCGTGACGAATCCATAGCCATGGTTCCACAGATAGCTACAAGTGATGTGCTTGATAAAAGCTTGAGTGATCTTATATACAGTAGCGATGGACTTGCTGTCGACATAAGTGATTTTTATAAAGCAATAAACGCTTTTAATGTCGATATGAGCAATTTGGAAAGAAAGCTTGAGACTTACTCTGGCGGAGAAAGAATGAAAATTTTAATTTCTCTTGCAATTGCAAAGAGCCCTTCCCTACTTGTTCTAGATGAGCCTACAAATGATATCGATTTTAAATCGATGGAAGTGCTTGAAAAAATTCTTAAAGACTTTAACGGCAAAATCATTTTTGCAAGTCACGATACTTACTTCATCCAAAACATCGCTACTAAGATTATGCACTTTGAGCTAGTACAAAACAAGACAAAATCTCGTATCACTGTGAGCGGCAATGATTACGATAGCTATATTAAGCTTAGAGAGGATCAAATTCTTACTCAGACGCAAAGAGCTAAAAATGACAAGGCTCGTATTGAAGAGAAGGAAGAGCGCTGGAGACGTGTTCACGACAGTGTTGAACACGATTTACGAAAAGAAAAGAATGACAGATTAGGTAGATATCTTAAAAAGACCATGCACGAAGTAAAAGCACACGAGAAACTTATTGAGTGGGAAAAAGAAAATATGACGCAAACGCCAGACTTTGAAGAACAAATTTTTGTTAATTATAATAAGGAAAAGCTTATTGAGAATGGCAAGTGTGTGTTAAATTTGGATTTGGATGAATTAAAAGCCAGCGATAAAAAACTTGCTGATAATATTGATTTAGAGTCATATGGCAAGAATAAAATTGCCATAGTCGGAAAGAATGGCGCCGGCAAGACTACTCTACTAAGTATTATAAAGAATAATATTAGTAAAGATTTAAAAGTATCATACATGCCGCAAAATTATGAGGATGAATTAATCACTCATAATAACGCTATTGAATATTTAAAAGTGGACTATACTAAGGAAGAAGAAACTAAAATAAGAACTTATTTGGCATCTCTTAAATTTACAAGAGATGAAGTGATTAATAAGATTTCTGAACTAAGTGGCGGGCAAAAGGCAAAGCTTTTCTTTGCAAAGATGCAGCTTATGGAGCCCGATGTTTTAGTTTTGGATGAACCGACGAGGAACATCTCGCCTTTGTCATTGCCAGCTATAAGTGATGAGATGAAAAACTTTGGTGGAGCCATCTTCTTCGTTTCGCACGATAGGTACTTTATTAATCACGTAGCTGATGAGGTATATGAACTAGATGAAAACGGCCTAAGTAAAGTAGATAAAATATAAATTTGCACAAAAAGTAAGACCTTGCATCTGCAAGGTCTTACTTCTATATATAGTAATAAAACTATCTCTTTGAGAATTGTGAACTCTTTCTAGCTTTCTTAAATCCGTATTTCTTTCTTTCTTTCATACGTGGATCTCTAGTTAAGAATCCAGCTTTCTTTAAGATTGATCTGTACTCAGGATCAACTTCAAGTAAAGCTCTTGATAAGCCATGTCTTATAGCTCCTGCTTGGCCTGTAAATCCGCCACCGTTAACTAAAACGTATACATCAAATTTGCCAAGTGTATCAGTTAAGTTAAGAGGTTCACGAACAATGTTTTTTAACAATTCTTCTTTTAAATATTGATCAATATCTCTGTGGTTGATAGTAAATTTACCATCTCCAGGCACTAATCTTACTCTTGCTACTGAAGATTTTCTTCTGCCTGTTCCTTGAATAAGTTTTTCCATCTATTCGTCCTCCTTTCTAAAACTCATACTTTTCTGGCTTTTGTGCTTCGTGATTGTGTTCTGGGCCAGAATATACTTTTAATTTTCTAAACATTTGTCTTCCTAATCTGTTCTTTGGAAGCATACCTTTAACAGCTAATCTGATTGCCATTTCAGGATTGTTTTGCATCATATCTTGGTAACTGATTTCTCTAAGTCCTCCAGGATATCCTGTGTGGTAGTAGTGTTTCTTTTGTAATAATTTCTTTCCTGTTAATTTTACCTTATCAGCGTTTACGATGATAACGTAATCACCTGTATCTACGTGTGGTGTAAAAGTTGCTTTGTGTTTTCCTCTTAAGATCTTAGCAACTTCGCTTGCTAGTCTACCTAGGACTTTGCCTTCAGCGTCTATAACTAACCATTTTCTCTCAATATTTTGAGCGTTGGCCATAAATGAACTCATTTTTTTCCTCCTTTAAAAAACATTGTTTTTAAAAAAGTTTCCGGGTCTTTTCTAAAACACTAACAAACATTTTAATACAAAATACTCTAATTGTCAAGTATTTTCGTTAATTTTTTATAAATTTTTGCTTAATTCTTCAATTTTATCAACTATTGATGAAATATAGCTGATTGTGTTCTTTAGTGAATCAGTAGTAGTGATGTCAACACCTGATAGTTTAGCCCACTCTACTGGGTTATATAGACCACCTTGTTTAATTGCGTTTAGCCAATTACTTACAGCTTCTTCATCGCCTTCAAGTATCTTTCTTGATACGTTTGTTGCAATTGATAAACCAGCTGAGTATGTGTATGAGTATAAACCTGAGTAGTAATGAGGTTGTCTCATCCAAGTCATTTTACAGCCATCATTTAATTCTACTTCACCTTGCCAGAACTCTTCAAGTGTTTCCTTATATAGTCTGTTTAATGTATCTGCATCTAGATTTTGTCCTTCATCAACTAAGTTATATGCTTTTCTTTGGAAATAAGCTTCTAAGAAATGTGTAACAAAGTTATGGTAATAAGTCTTGGCAATGATTGAGAAGTAAATCCATCTAAGCATTCTAGGGTCTTCGGTCTTCTTCATCAAGTAATTAGCAAGCATCATCTCATTCATTGTCGATGGTGATTCTGAATAGAACATAGATGGGTTACAGTCAAAGTATGATTGATACTTTTGCGATAACATAAAGTTACCTGCATGACCAAGTTCGTGTATCATGGTAAATACGCTGTCCATCTTTCCAGTCCATATCATAAGTATATATGATGGGAAGCCAGCTGGCGTAGAGCAATATGCTCCAGTATATTTACCTTTGTTTTCAACGTAGTCAATGTTTTTGCCTTCAAGAACTTTCTTAATTTGTTCTAGATATTCATCACCTAATACGTTTAAAGCACTATAGATATAGTCCTTAGCTCCATCAAGTGTTATTTCCGGATCAAATTCTGGATCTATATTTGCTTTTAAATCGTAGTAATTAATCTTTTCTAAACCAAGTCCATCTTTTAATACTCTCGCAAACTTTCTCATTACTGGTGAAAGCTCTTTCATTATTGTGTCTAGATGATTTTCATAGATCTCTCTAGGCACTTCTTGTTCAGCAAGCAGATAATCTGTTACACTATCGTAGCCTCTAAGCTTTGACATAATCTTATCTTTTTGCATATTCAAATTAAACGCCATCGCTGTACTATTGACAGTCTTTGATAAATCTTTATAGAAATGATTAAATGATTCTCTTCTTAAGTCTTTATCTTCATCATACTCATACTTTTCTTCGAATAAGGCGTATGAGTTATTATATTTCTTGCCATTGACCTCAAATGGTTCAAATGTCAAGTCTTGTAACTTAATTGTGTTATACAATTGTTCAGGCGCCATTCTTAATGGTGTAAAGGCTTGAATAACTTTTTCTTCAGCATCACTTAAATAAGTTTTCTTCTTTAAAATAACGCTGTGGAAATATACCTTTAAGCCATCTACCTTTTCTAGCTTTTCAAGTATTGGAATATCTAGCTTTGCTATCTCAAGCTCAACGAACAATGTGTTTTCATCTAGCTTGTTATACATATTTAGTAGCTCATTGAAAAAGGCTAGTTCAGCTGAGTTTGTCATGTCGACGTCCTTGTTTAGATATGCATAATCTATAACTAAGGAGAATCTTTTAATAATCTCTTCATATTCTTTAAAAGCTTTGACTATAGTATCAAAGTCATTTAATTTTCCTTCATAGTTTTCTTTTAGCTTTAAAGATGCTTCTAACAAATCATTTGCTTCTTTTCTAGCTTCTTCTTTTGATTTAAATATAGCCGATGTATCCCAAGTTAAATTCTTATCAACTTCACTTCTGTTTAATATTGTCATAATACACCTCTATTATTTAAGTTCTGATGTGCAGTTAGGGCATCTTGTTGCGTTAATGTCTATTGTTGATTTACAATATGGGCATACTTTTGTTGTAGGTGCTGCTTCTGCTTCAGGCTTCTTAGTAAGTGCTCTAGCTTTGTTCATTGCTTTAATTATTAAGAATAATACAAAAGCTATAATTAAAAAGTCAATAATTCTGTTTAAGAACAATCCATAGTTTAGTGTAGCTGCACCAGCTTCTTGTGCTTCTGCAAGTGTTGCGTATTTGCCGCCATCAAGTGTAATGA
This sequence comes from uncultured Eubacteriales bacterium, assembly GCA_900539725.1. Taxonomy (GTDB): domain Bacteria; phylum Bacillota; class Clostridia; order Tissierellales; family Peptoniphilaceae; genus Fenollaria. Next base: position 13,957 of record UQDI01000013.1, read on the forward strand.
AATAATTGCTAATGTCAGCTCCGCCAAGTAATAGTCCAATAAGTGGCATGATTATGTCATCTACAAGTGAGCTAACAATCTTTCCGAAAGCTCCGCCAATGATAACACCTACTGCTAGGTCCATAACATTGCCTCTTGAAATGAATTCTTTGAATTCTTTTAACATTTTTTTCTCCCCCTGTTTTTTAAATTTTTTAATCTATATCCACATTTAATTGAATGTGTTCAATGTGATTTTTATCGAGTAGTTCTAGTGCATAATCGTCTACTCTGTATGCATTTGAATAATAAATCTTACTTATTCCTGCTTGTATCAAAGCTTTTGTGCAGTTTAAACACGGGAAGTGTGTTACGTAGCACACACAGCCATCGACCTTGATGCCTTCTTTTGCACAATATAAAAGCGCGTTCATCTCTGCGTGTATGGTCGCTATACAGTGGCCGTCCCTCATTGTGTGGCCTATCTCCGAGCAGTGTGGATTACCTTTTATACTGCCGTTGTAGCCGCTTGATACTATCCTGTTGTCCTTATTAACGAGTAAGCAGCCCACATAGGCCCTGTCGCAGGTAGATCTCTTCGCTATCATGTGAGCAATTGACATGAAATACTCTTGCCATGAGCTTCTTGTATCAGCCATTAAATCACTTCCTCTTCATCAAATATTTTACCTTCGTAAATTTCTCCAGTTGTTGCATCGATGCTTATGATGTCTCCAGTTTTTATACTATTCATTGCTTCTCCCACACCAACAACTGTTGCTAGATGGTAATTAATGCCAACTATAGCGCCTTGACTAGTTAGACCACCTTCAACTGTTATTATGCCCGATGACTTTTGTATATATGGAAGCATATCTTTATATACCCCAATAGTTACTATAATATCGCCATCTGAAAAAGTTTCTTCTAATTCCTTAGCATTTTTAGCGACACAGGCTCTTGCACTTATTTTATGTTTGCCTATGCCCATGCCTTTGCATAAAAGTTTGCCAACTGTCTTTACCATCATAATGTTTGTTGAACCAGCCTTTCCAAGCGGCATGCCCGCTGTTAAAATAACCAGTTCTCCCTCCTTTACAAATTTTATATTCTTTAATATATTTATAGATTCGTAGAATAAATCATCTATACTTGATGCAAGAGTCGCTCTGATTGCGTAGACGCCCCACTCAATTGCTAATTGCCTTCTCACTTTTTCATTAGTTGTAGCTGCGATGATTGGTGACTTCGGCTTGAATTTTGAAATGTTTCTCGCAGTAAGCCCCGATGTTGTTGCGGCTATAATCACTTTCGCATCCAAATCAAGTGCTGCTTCTCTCGTCGCTTTGGCAATAGAGTTTGTTATGTTAATCTCGTGTTCATCGTTTGTGCTATCAACAACTATTTTATAATCAAGGCTGTCCTCAATCTTTACTGCAATTTTTCTCATCATCTCACATGCCTTGACTGGATAAGCGCCCGCTGCCGTCTCGCCAGATAGCATTATTGCGCTCGAACCATCTAAGATGGCGTTAGCAACATCAGTTACCTCTGCTCTGGTTGGTCTTGGGTTTCTTATCATTGAGTCAAGCATCTGAGTCGCTGTAATTACGAATTTGCCTTTTAGATTGCACTTTCTGATTATGTCCTTTTGCACTAATGGTATGTCCTCTTCATCAAGTTCAACACCCATATCTCCTCTGGCAACCATAATTCCATCAGATACTTCGATTATCTCATCAATATTTTGAACGCCTTCCAAATTTTCTATCTTAGAAATGATTTTGATATCGTCTCCACCATTGCTCTCAAGAATCTTTCTTATCTCTAAAACATCTTTTGCACTTCTAATAAAAGAGGCCGCGATAAAGTCTACATCATTTTCAATGCCAAAGATTAAGTCTTCAATATCTTTTTCAGTGAGCGTTGGTAAATTAACTTTAACTGAAGGAAGATTAACTCCCTTCCTATCGCTTAGCTCACCGCTATTAACAGCCTTCATATAAACGTTCTTCTCATCAACTGATATTACAGCGAACTCTACAAGACCATCGTCAATAAGCACTCTATCATCTGCTTTTAAATCCTTAGCAATGTCCTTATATGTGACAGAGACCTTTGTCTCGTCGCCTTCTACATCTTCACTTGTGAGAGTAAAGTCTTGTCCTTGCTCTATCCTAATCATGCCGTCTTTGAAGGTCTTTATCCTTATCTCAGGTCCCTTTGTGTCAAGCATTATTGCTATAGGCTCATCAAGATCATCCCTAAGCTTCTTTATAGTGTCTATCCTTTTTTTATGCTCTGAATGAGTGCCGTGTGAAAAGTTTAGTCTAGCAACATTCATTCCTTCATTAATAAGCGCCTTTAGCACTTCGTATGAGTCCGAACTAGGTCCAATTGTACATACTATCTTAGTTTTTTTCATCTTAATTCTCCTATATCGATAGAATATCCACCATCTTAAGCTGATCTTTGTCAAAAGCTTTCTTCGTTTCAAGTGCTTCGTCTATATCTACTTCTATAATCTTGCCGCTCCTATAACCTAAAGCTAAGCCTGATTTGCCACTTAATAATAAATTTACCGCTTCGTATCCAAAATCACTTGCTAGTATCCTGTCTTGAACTGTTGGCACGCCACCTCTTTGAACGTAGCCAAGAACAGTAACACGCGTTTCTATAGCGCCCTTCTCTTCAATAATCTTCGCAAGTTCATAAGCATCAAGCGCTCCTTCAGCTGCAACGATTATGTGGTGCTTTTTGCCCCTCTTTCTACCGTTTTGTATCTTTTTTATAATAGCGTCTGTATCTAATTTTACTTCTGGTATGACTATCGATTCAGCTCCGCCAGCTATACCAGAGTAAAGTGCAATGTCGCCGCAGTTTCTGCCCATTACCTGAAGGACTATGGCTCTACCATGTGACTCAGATGTATCTCTAAGCTTACTTATAGCAGAGACAGCCGTCTCAACCGCTGTCAAAAAGCCGATAGTGTAGTCAGTATAGCCAAGGTCATTATCTATAGTGCATGGCACTCCTATAACTTTAACGCCTCTTCTAGCTAGCTCCCTAGCTCCTCTTAAAGTTCCATCGCCACCAAGAGCCACTATAGCATCTATTTTAAACTTCTTTATCACTTCAAGCGCTTGATTAATGCCTTCTTCACTCATAAATTCATCGCTTCTAGCAGTTCGAAGTATAGTTCCGCCTCTGTGAATAATGTCAGCAACGCTTGACAAAGTCATTGTTTCGATGTCTCCCTTAATCAGTCCGTTGTAGCCTTCCTTTATCGCTAAAACCTTCAAATCGTTATATATAGCAGTTCTTACAACAGACCTGATTACGGCGTTCATCCCTGGCGCGTCGCCACCACTTGTTAATATAGCAATAGTCTTCATAGCTCCTCCTATTTAATAACTATATCGTCTTCATCTAAATAAACTTTCAAATCTTCATATAGCTTTTCATTATCTATGTCAATGGCTGTGCTATCATTCGATTCAATACTTGAGTTTGTCTCTTCAAAGTATACAACTACAGGGTTATCTCCCTTGTATTTCTTTAATATATCTAAAATTTTTCTTTTATCATCTTCGCCTAAGCCATTTTTTATCCTTATATATAGAGTTTCCTTACGCTTTTCAAGCCTCTTAACTCTATCTGCAATGATGTTGATCTCATCATTAGCACTTATTTGCAGTCTTCCCTTAACTACAATATTTTCCCCTTCTTTAATAAGATTTCTATAGTTTTCGTAAACTCTCGGGAAAATCACAACTCTTATGCTATCATAAAGGTCTTCAAGCTCAATAAAGGCCATCATTTGATTGTTTTTAGTAACCTTCTTAGTTACTGCTGAGACCATGCCCGCATATGAAATAAACATATTGTCTCTAAGATCTGCGTCTGTCTCATCAAGAACTTTTTCTTTCATCTCAATTGAACTATAGTCGCTACTTCGTCTAAGTTCTTCAGTGAACTCTTCAAGTGGATGACCTGAGAAATATATGCCCGTCATCTCTTTTTCGCCTTCAAGTAGCATGAACTTCGATAGCTCTGTAGCTTCTGGTATCTTGTACTGAACATTCGAAGAACTTTCTTCACCAAGTCCAAATAGTCCCATCTGTCCTTGAGCGTTGTTCTTCGCGTCCTTTTGTATGCTCTTTAGCATGTAGTCATATGAACCAAGCATTTGGCTTCTATTAAGGCCTAGTGAATCGAGTGCTCCCGCCATAATCAAGGACTCAACCGACTTTTTGTTCATGGCAGTCGAATCAACTCTATGTGTCTTTGTTAAAAAGTCTTCGAAGGAAGTAAAGCCATCAACCTCGCCTCTCGCCTTAAGTATTGAATCAATCACGTTAGTTCCAACGTTTTTAATAGCTGATAGGCCAAACCTGATTCCATCTCCTTCAGTCGTGAACTTTCTAAATGATTTATTTATATCTGGTCTTAAAACTTCTATGCCAAGTCTCTTACACTCTTCAAGGTACTTGATTACATCTGTAGTATTGCCCATAACTGAGCTAAGTAGGCTCGCCATATACTCTTTTGGATAGTAATATTTAAGATAAGCAGTTCTATAAGCAACGACTGAGTAAGCCGCCGAGTGAGATTTGTTGAAAGCGTAGTTTGCAAAATCAAGCATATAGTCAAAAATCTCGTTCGCGACCTCTTCTTTAATACCGTTTCTCACAGCGCCCTTGATAATCACTTCATCGCCATCGTCCTTGCCGTAGATAAAGTTCTTTCTCTCTTGCTCCAAAACCTTCATCTTCTTCTTACTCATAGCTCTTCTAACTATATCAGCGCCGCCAAGTGAGTAACCAGCGAGATTTCTAAATATCCTCATTACCTGCTCTTGATATACGATGCAGCCGTATGTCTCTTTCAAGATAGGTTCAAGATGCGGATCAAGGTAAGTGATCTTCGATGGGTCGTGCCTTGCCTCAACAAACTTTGGTATCGATTGCATTGGTCCCGGCCTGAATAATGAGTTAGCGGCTATAAGGTCTTCGAACTTTTGTGCTCTTAAATCTTTTAAGAACCTTCTCATGCCGACCGACTCAAATTGAAATATACCTATAGTTTCAGCCTCTGTAAATAGGCCTATAATGTTCTTATCATCGCATTCCATATGGTCAAAATCAACTTTTTTGCCATAGTTTTGTTCTATCATATCAAGAGCGTCTTGAATCACAGTTAAGTTCCTTAGTCCAAGGAAGTCCATCTTTAAAAAGCCAAGCTCTTCAAGCTCAGTCATTGTGAATTGCGTTGATATCGATTCTTTATTTTTAACCAGTGGCAAGTGATTTGTAATAGTCTCTTCCGTAATCAATATGCCGGCCGCATGTGTACCAATATTTCTAGGTAGGCCCTCTAATTGCCTTGATATATCTATAATCTTCTTTGCTTCTTCATCCTCATCGTAAGCTTTTTTAAATTCAGGATTTCTCTCCAATGCTTTGTCGATGGTGATATCTAGGTCCCTTGGAACCATCTTAGCAAGTGCATCTGCCTTATTAAGTGGCACATCTAAGGCTCTGGCAACGTCACGAATAACAGCTCTTGCCGCTAGTGTACCGAAAGTAATTATCTGGCTAACTTTATCTTCGCCATATTTCCTAATAACATAGTCAATAACTTCAGATCTTCTTTCGTAACCAAAGTCAACGTCTATATCGGGCATGGAAACCCTTTCAGGATTTAAAAATCTTTCAAAAAGTAAATCGTATTTTAATGGATCAACGTCAACTATGCCTAAAGCGTAGGAAACAACACTTCCTGCCGCCGAGCCCCTTCCTGGTCCGACTGGTATACCATTTTCTTTAGCATACATAATAAAGTCCCTAACAACCAAAAAGTAGTCAACATAACCCATGGACTTAATGATGTTAAACTCCTTCTCCATCCTGTCCTTTATATCATCACTTACATTTCCATATCTCTTTACTAAGCCCTCTTCACAAAGTTTGTGTAAGTACTCAGCGTGAGTCATGTCCTCTTCTATCTCAAAGTTTGGTAAGTGTTTTTGATGAAATTCAATTTCTATATTGCATCTATCTTTAATAATTTCAGTATTTTTTATGGCTTCTGGCGCATATGCAAATAGCTTAGCCATCTCCTCAGGACTCTTCACATAAAACTCTTCGCTTGGGAAACGCATTCTGTTCTCGTCGTCAATCTTTGAAAGAGTTTGTATACATAAAAGCACATCATGAACCTTGGCGTCTTCTTTCCTTAGGTAATGGCAGTCGTTTGTAGCGACTAGGCCAATATCAAGCTCTTTAGAAAGCTCCATAAGATAATTGTTCACATAAGCTTGCTCCTTAATGCCATGGTCTTGAAGCTCTAAGAAGAAATTATTTTCTCCAAATATATCCTTATACCTAAGAGCCGCTTTCTTCGCTCCATCAAGGTTTTGATCTAGTATCATCTTTTGCACTTCGCCGCCTAAGCAGGCTGACAAGGCTATGAGTCCTTCGCTGTGCTCATAAAGGTATTTAAAATCAGTTCTTGGCTTGTAATAGTAGCCGTTAATAGAGGCGTCAGAAACTATCTTTATAAGGTTTTTGTATCCTTTTTCATTCTCACATAAAAGTATCAAGTGATAGTAAGGCGTTTCCTTGTCTTTAACAAGTTTGTCCTCGCAAACATAGACCTCACAGCCAATGATTGGCTTGATGCCCTTTGCCTTCGCTTCCTTATAAAATTTGATTACGCCATACATATTGCCATGGTCAGTGATGGCACATGCGTCCATGCCAAGCTCTTTAACTCTGTCAATTAGCTCATTTATCTTGTTTGAACCATCAAGCAAAGAGTACTCAGTGTGTAAATGTAGATGCGTAAAACTCATAAAATCACCTCTAATATTTATTATACCATATATTAAGTGATTTTAATATTCTAATTTTTCTTGTAATTTTTCGTTCTTTTATGTATAATATTCTTAAATGGGGTATATACATCATAGGAGGGATAATATGACAAACAATTATGAAGACAATGACTTCAAAGACCAAGAAGTCTTAAGTGAAGATGAAATAAAAGAAAGACAAGAAAAGAAAAGAGCTAAGGGCCAATACTATAACTATAATAAGAATGATTATTATAACGGCTCAAATAACAATAAGTATAGCAATGGCAATAGTAATGCCACTAACAAAGGTATGACATCACTAGTTCTAGGCATTATATCACTATTTTGTATATTCTTAGGACAAGCTTCATTCATAGGAAGTATACTTGCTATAGTTGGCTTGATTATGGGTGTCGACGCAAGAAACAACGGTGACAGAACTTATGCCAAAACAGGCATAATACTTAACACTATAGGTCTTGCTGCTACATTATTAGTAACTATCGCTTGCATAGCATGTCTATCTTGCATAGGCTGCTCTATGTTTAACTACGTTGGTCGCTTTTAGGTGAATATATGAAACCATTTTACACAATATTCGGAATAAGACTAGCTAGCTACGGCTCACTTATAGCGCTTGGCATAATTGTAGCGAGCCTTGTCTATTGGTATAGAAAAAAGGATTACCCAGGCGATAAAGAAACTATATTTTACTCCATTGTTTATGGTATGATAGGCGGCTTCATCGGAGCCAAGCTTCTCTACCTAATTACAGATTTTAATTTCGTTGTAGATAGCTTTAAGAACTCTACTGATACACTTACAACGCTTAAAAATATATTAGCAGGCGGCTATGTATTTTACGGAGGTATCATAGGAGCGCTTATAGCGATATACTTCTACGCAAAGAGATACAATATGAGCTACCTAGATATAGTTGACTCACTAGCACCAGAAGTGCCACTTGCACATGCCTTTGGTAGAATCGGCTGTTTTATGGCAGGCTGCTGCTATGGCATGCCTTGCGACAGCAAACTTTCTGTAATCTTCCCAAAGGAGAGCGTTGGACTTAGTGGAGTAAAACTCTTCCCTGTTCAGCTATTGAGTGCACTAGGCAATATAATCATATTTATCATTCTATTCATCTACTCAAAGAAGGATAGAGAAAAAGGAAAAGTAACTGGTCTGTATATAATTTTATACGGCATAGCAAGATTTTTAGTTGAATTTTTAAGATACGATGACGTAAGAGGACACTTCTTATTTTTCTCAACATCACAATGGATATCGATACTACTTGTTCCATTCGGCATACTACTATATAAAAAGGGTGAATACTTATGCAAGAAAAAACAGAAATAAAAGAGATAATGCTCTTTCAAAACATTGATTACAAAGGTCTTGAAGAGCATCTAAATAAATTAAGAAAAGAAGGATACAAGATCAAAGATATTAAAAAAGCATCGATTAGCTTGGAGAAAGCTGTCGATGCTAATAATTTTGAGTATTTTTGTGAGAGCTATCCATTTACAAAGTCAAGAAAAAACAAATTCGGTGCCTTCTCCACTCACCTTTATGATATGGAGAGTGAAGGCTTTGAGTTTGTCTGCGGCTTTAAGGACATAAACATCTTTGAAAATCACAGTGCGAGCAAAAAAGCTATACGTGATGCAGATGAAAAAAGCTGGAAGAACATCTCAAATATAAGATTCTTTTCTATCTCAGTTTTTATATCATTCTTTATGATATTTTTAGCGAGCAGCGTATTTTTATTTTGGCCAAATATTGACAAGTTTATTAATTTAAAACAGTTCATGTTTATGGTCTTCATACCGCTTATATTCTTGACGCTTTCAATTATGTACTTAAGAAGAATTATTTTCTTCTACTCAAAAGCTTTACGTAAAAAATTTGCGAGCGAGAAGGCTTTTAAGTTTGGTAGAGTTTTGATGATAGTTTTAATCGCCCTACTAATACTTATGGCGCTTTCATATGTGGCTTTAGATATATATAATTTTTCAGTAGGCAATATTACACTGATCAAGCTATTCTCCTCATACTTCTTCCTAATCGGAGCAGCACTAACATTTTTAATATATAAGCTATTAATCGAAAAGGTTTTTGATAAGTTCTTCCCAAGATTTCTATTTATAGCGATATCTTTGTTTATGGTAACGAACTTGCAAACAAAACTACTTGATATGCCTATAAACAATGCTATCAATCAAGAGATTTTCCAAGTCGATAGCAATATAAGTAATAACAAGTACTACAACAATAACAAATACAGAAGCAGAAACTTTTTCATCGATGAATACACTAAGAACTATAGCTTTACTACTGATAAACATAAGGTCGGCGAGCTGCTCATTATGACTAGTGAGCACTATCACGGCAAAAAGACTCACATACTTGATTATATTTACAAGGTTATTAAAGACAGAAACATCTTTAACAATCAAGGAGATATTGAATACTTAAGCTTTGATAATAAATTTGATGATGACTTTGTAGAATCCTACATCGCGAGCAAACATCACATATCCTCGCTTGTATTTAGATTCAAAGATGACATCTACATTGTCGATGGTAACTTCAGAAAGACTAATGAAGAGGTAATTAACGAAGCTATTGAGGAAATTATAAAAGATAGACAAGATAAATAAGACTAAGGGCAGAACATTTAAGTTCTGCCCTTTTAGTTTACACAAAATAAATACCTCACTGGAATGTAGTGAGGCATTTGTCTATATTGATTTAATTACATTTCGAAACTTACTTTTCTTGCTCTTAAAGCTTCAACCATAGCTGTTAAAGCAAAGTATACTGTGAATATTTCTATTGCATTCTTTGTTGCTCTTGCTGGTAGTAGTGCTAGAACACCCTTGCCCATGTAAGGATATAAAAGAACTGTGTTCAAGAAGATATTTAAAAATATTGCTCTAAATAAACTTGTTGAAATAATTACTTTGTTTTGAAGCTTTCTATCGTTTTGCATAGCTGCAAAGCCTTCGCCCTTTGATAACTTCCACAAGATAAAGCCTGGGAACCAAGCTAGTAAGCCTTCTGAGATAGTAAAGAAAGCGTTGAAACCAAAAGAGCTTGGTGCTAAAGCGTAGTTAAGAACGTCTGTAACAATCCCCATCATAAAGCCGTAATAAGGTCCAAGGACCATACCTCCGAACATTAGCGGATAGCCACCAAACGATAGTGATAAACCTGGAGCTAATTTTAATTTCAAGAATCTTGACATTAAAAGAGCTAAGGTAACGAACAATGCACTTAATACTAATTTTTTAGTATTAGTCCTTCCTTTTTGCATAAAAAAATCCTCCTAAAATAAAATTTCAGAGGCTGTTCTAAATAATATAATATTTATACAGCGGAAGCGAAGAAACACCGCGGCTCAATGCCATTCGTTTAAAAGCTACATCCCATCTTTTAACACTAGCGCATTTCCTCTACTCTGTATTTCATATTATATCATTAATCTTTATAATTTACAAGTCTTTTATAGATATTTTTTATACTTATAAGAATATTTCCTTAAGTCCTTCTTCATCTTGATATAGACCAATGCGTTCAAGGTCAATATCAAGCTCATCCATAACTATGTCTGTGTAGTTATTAAGTATATCAAAGACAAGTGCCGGCTTTAAAGAGCCCTGCTCGCTCATCTTGATGTAAGCGTATATGGCGCCATCCTTAAGCTCAAGTCTATTGAGATAATCTTTAGCATTTTCTTTAACAAAAATCCTTTTTTTACCCTTTTTTCTTTTTCTCTCTATCTCAACTATGTCCATGTCGTTGATCTTGTTAAGTTCTTTTGCAAGGTCTATATCTTTGTTCTTATCGTAAAAGGTATTTAATAGTTTAAATGCATAAACAACTGATTTTACCTTATTGGATATGGACTCGTCGTCATCGTACTTTGCTTCTACAATCTTGATTCCCTGAGGAAGTCTCTCGTTCATCTTAATCAAAAAATCTTTTAAATCAATCTTTGAGTTAAGATATATCTCCATGTACTCACTATTCGATTCAATGCCCAAAGGTAGTGGATAAGCGATTGACATCCTTGGATGCGGGTTGAAGCCTTCTGAAAATTTCACATCAACCTTATTTTGAAAGAGTGTTCTTTGGAATAGGTCTACTAGGTCCAAGTGCGATATGAATTTCAAGTAGCCTAGTTTTGTAAATTTACACAAAATTTTCATGCTTACCCCTCATTTCACAGTTCTCTATGCCGCAAGCGTTGCATGAGATTCTACAGTCCTTAGTAGTTTCAGCCTTCATTGACTTTTCATACTCTCTAATCAAAAATTCTTTACTTACGCCCACATCGATTATATCCCATGGCAAGACCTCATCATAAGATCTTTCACGTCTTGCATAAAAGTCTGGATCAAGATCAAATTCTTTAAACGCATTCAAATAATTTTCATAAATGAATTCATTATCAAGTTTCTCGGCCTTTGCCTCTTCTTTATAAGCGTAGATAAGCGCGTCATTAAGCCTTCTATCGCCCCTTGCTAAGACCGCTTCGATGTAACTAAGCTCTGGGTCGTGGTAGTTGTACTCGACCTTTTTATCCTTAATAGCTGAGCGAAGTATGCCTATCTTTTCATAAAATTCATCAATGCTATCTTGCTTAAACCATTGGAATGGTGTAAACGGCTTAGGTACAAAGCATGATGTACTAACAACTAATCTAAAATCTCCTTTAATATCTTCCCTATCTCTCTTGAAGAATAGGTCACGAACCAAATAAGCAAGCTCTTGAATACCTTTAACGTCCTCTTCTGTCTCTGTAGGAAGGCCTATCATAAAATATAGTTTAATCTTTGACCAGCCCTCACCAAAAACATAATTCATTACGTCAATTAAATTTTCTTCTGTTACGTTTTTATTGATAACATCTCTAAGCCTTTGGCTACCTGCTTCTGGAGCGAATGTGAGTGAAGACTTCCTCACGTCTGAAAGGTCCTTTAAAACGTCTATACTTGGCGAATCAAGTCTTAAGGATGGCAGCGAGACGCTTACATTGTTCTTAACAAAGTACTCTTTCATCTCCCCAGCCACTTCTCTAAGGTTTGTGTAGTCGCAAGTACTTAGTGAAAATAAACTAACATCGTCGTAGCCAGTATTATCTATCATAGTCTTTGCAATATTTTTAATATTCTCATCAGACTTTTCTCTTATAGGTCTATATAGCATACCCGCTTGACAGAATCTGCAGCCCTTTGTGCAGCCTCTAAATATCTCAACTACAGCTCTTTTATGAACCACATCAATGTATGGGACTATCATCCTATCGATTTGGAACATCTTATCAACGCTTGAGATGTAATTTCTCTTAACTCTATCTTTACAGTTTGGATTTAATTTTTCATAATTTTTTACAGTGCCGTCTTCATTGTAATGAGGCTTGTAAAATTTTGGCACATAAAAGCCATCTTCCTTGGCAAGTGCTTCAAGGAACTCATCTTTAGTTTGATTTGTTTCTTTTTTAATCTTTAATAGCTCCAAAAACCTTAGCATCATCTCTTCGCCCTCGCCTATTTGGAAGACGTCAATGATTTCTGCAATTGGTTCAGGGTTAACTGCACAGGGACCTCCTGCTACTATGATAGGGTCACTTTCTTTTCTGTCTGCGCTTTTATATTCAATATTAGCTAAGTCAAGCATCCTAAGTATATTAGGAAAGCTTAATTCATATTGCAAAGTAAAGCCTATTGCGTCAAAGTTCTTAAGCTCTTCTTTATTTTCAAGTGAAAATAATTCTAAACCCTCTTCCCTCATCTTTTTTCCCATATCATAATTAGGCAAAAAGGCTCTCTCGCATAAGTAGTCCTCGTTTTGATTGATCAAAAAGTAAAGTATATGAAGCCCCAAGTAGCTCATTGCTAGCTCATATGTGTCAGGAAAGCAAAAAGCAAACTTTACCTTTGTTTTATCAAAATCTTTGACAATAGAATTCTTCTCCATGCCAATATATCTTGCAGGTTTCTCTACAAGTTTTAGTATCTTTTCTAATTTCTTTCTATTTATCAATATATTCTCCTTACTTTAATACCTTTGTTACAAGCGGTAAATCGTTCGAAATATTTTCTTTGTTCATGCCAAGGTACTCGGCTATGGCTTCTCTAACCATAGGTCCAGCGTTTATACCAGTTCCCCCTTGGAATATTAGCGCGCTCACAGCAATTTCAGGCTTTTCATATGGTGCAAAGGCAACAAACCATGCAAATGGATCATATGTTCTTCCTGTATATGGATTAACACCATTTTTTTCTGCTGTACCAGTTTTACATCCAATATTTATAGGGAAATCTTTGAAAACAGCTTTTGCCGAGCCAAGTTTACTTACCTTATGCATACCATTTTTAATAACATCTAATTCGTCTTTGCTCTTAAGACCAATGTCTTCGCCTTGTCTTTCAAATTTATAAATTTCTTCTAAACCGTCATATGATTTTATTGAATCGATTAGTGTTAATTTGTTTCTAAAACCTCCATTGGCAATAGTGGCAACATAGTTTGACATCTGTATTGGCGTATATGCTGAGTCACCTTGACCGATAGTTACATATAGCGTGTCGGCAAGATTCCACGTAGCTTGATTTAGATAAGTGTATTTGATTATATCAGCTAATCCCTCACGCTTACCTGGAAGCTTCTTTTCTGTGTCAAGTCCAAGCTTGTCAAGGCCTTCGATAACTTGATTTCTAGTCATATTCGGTCCTTCTTCAAGCCATGATAATATTTCGTTTATAGCCTTGTCCTTAAATACTTCATCATATCTTACATCTTCTTTTACATAATTATGAAGATTGTCGTTCAAATAGTTTCTTAAGTAGAATCTCATGTTTTGAAGTTTCTTTTCTGGGTTTGGAACTCCGCCTGAGAATTCATTTGGCACGTTTATCTCTATACCAGTCTTGTCGTTAAGACCAAATCTCTTCGCCATATCAACTATGTCGTCAATAGATAGCTTTACTTCAAGTTTCTTGCCTAATCTTTGGTTTTCGCCCATTGCCAAAGAATAGAAGAAGTAGTTACAAGATACCTTTAATGCGTCGCTTAAGTTGACTGAGCCATGAGTCCTATGATAGTCCGTCCACAAAAGACATCTAAACTTCTTAGCGCCAAGCTCTGCGTATCCCATATCAGTTATCCTTGTCTCAGGACTTAAGCCTTTCTCAAGAGCCGCAAGTCCTGTACACATCTTAAATATAGAACCCGGTTGTACGGCAGTTTGTGTTGAAACGTTTAGTAGTGGTCTTGCTGCAAGCGAGTTTTTGACCTCAGTAGGCTCTAAGCTGTCCCAATCATTCTTGCTTATACCAGTTGCAAATAAGTTTAGATTGTAGCCTGGGTAGCTTGCCATAGTCAAGACTTCACCCGTGTTTGGATTGTTTAAAACGATTGAGCCTGAAGTAGTATTATCGTAAGTCCTCTTTCTCTTTCTATCCCACTCCATCTTAAAATCGCCGTACTTACTAGCAAAAGTGCCGCTCTTTGGTATGGTCTTTATAGTTCTTTCAAGAAGTTTTTCACAATTCTTTTGTAATTCAGCGTCAATACTTAGGTAGATGGTATTGCCTCTGACAGGTTTTGTCTCAGAAATAACTCTAGTTTTATTACCGATTCTGTCGACTTCTACAACCATCTCCCCATCTTTACCCTTAAGTAGATCTTCATAAGCCTCTTCTATACCAGTCTTACCAATAATGGAGTCAGGTAAATATTTCTTTTGATTTATATACTTTTCTATCTCAGCATCTGTCGAGATCTTTCCTAGGGAACCAATAACGTGGCACATAACTGAGCCCATAGGATAATACCTAATTGGCTCTATGGATATGTTTATGCCAGTATTTAAATAAAGCTTCTCTTCAATCTTAGCAACTGTTTGTGGCTTTATACCATAAGCAAAGTTGATTGGCTGATAAGCAAGTTGACCTTGCTTTAAGAATAATTCGTATATGCTTAAAAGTGTTTTTGCTTCATAACGAGCATAATCTTCATCTATGCTGTATTTTTCCATTGCTTTTTGAAGAGTTTCCTCTGGAGTTTTTTCTTCAAAATCATCCTTAAATTTGAAAATTCTGTCTAGGAAAGTCCTGTACTGAATTAAGTCTACGTACTCGAAGTCACCTGCTATGGATATCCTTGTTTGGATTTCATCCTCTAGCATGCATTTTTGGGCATATGGTCTAATCTTGTTATTGCTGATAAATTGGTCCATAATCTCTTTATTGTCCGCTTCTCTAATTAGCTCATCTATAGCTGGAATCTCAGGATCTAGATTTTGGTCTTTGTATCTATATAAAACGTCTAATGTGTCTGGATTGATTATAGCTTCGACTTTTGTCTCAATATTCTTTGATCTAATTAGATCTATAAGTATCTTGCCTGGTGCGATTACTTCATCATCTTCGTTCTTATAAGCTTTGCCAAGCATATTTTTAAGCGATGTGTTCTTAAATATATTAATAAAGTCTTCCTTAGCACTCGTATCATAAGTAACATAGTCTGGGTACTCTTTCATAAGTGATCTCTTTTGCTCAAGATATGACTCATACAAAGTGTTTACGCAGTCTTTAAGTGCAATCTTTTCAAGACCATCATTCTTATACTTTTCATAAACTAATTTTCTAATCATAGGATGCGAGAATATCCTATTAAGCACTGTGTCATCACTAACTATAATCTCAGTAACTAAAGCTCTTGGACTTAAGCCTTCATTAAACTCATTCTTTTGCTTAAAGTCTAAGAACTTGTCATTAGCAACGAATTCATACCTTTCTCCAGTGTTTTTATATTCAACTGGAAAGTCAACAAACTTTGATTTTATCGCATAAAGTGCTCTGTTTGCTAACCTTACAACATATTCTTTTTCTTCGTTTTTAAATGTCATGGACATATCAAGACAGCTGTCTAAAACTTCTTTATTCTTCATAAAGTCAATAACAGTTTTAAGAGGTGACTTATCACTACTTATGTAATCAGCCTCATCTTTATAAGCAAAGTAGTTAAAGTCTATCGGGAAATCATTTTGATAGATAACGCCGTCCTCTTCAAGGCTTGTGGCAAGCTCAAGAAGCGCTTTGTTCCTATCTTCAGCCTCCAAATTTAGCATATCGTCCTTATAAATTTGCACAGTAAAAGAAGGAAGATTTCCAGCTACTAACCTTCCATACCTGTCTCTAATCTCGCCTCTTGGAGCTGTAACAGTTATTGTCCTAATTTTAGAATTGTCCGAGATATATCTGTAGTGATCGCCTTCAACTAAAGTCAAATGAGCAAGTTTAAGCACTAATATGCCCAAGACAACGATGACTACTAGATTTATAAAGGTATATCTCTTGTTCTTCTCAATATTATTCATGAAATCACCTAGATATCATAATTCTTATACCTGAATATCCTCTTTGATATTAGATATGAAAGTACCCCATATAGAGCTACGAATACTATCTTTATAGAGAAAATATTTCTTGCAAGCTGCGCTATAACTACATTTACACTCATAAAGCTTAGAAGTATATATGTAGCGAGCACATAGAATATATAAACTACTATATTAATTAATGCTATGCTTAATAAATTCTCCATATTAATGTTGTCTCTAATAAAATATATCATTAGATAGATTATTGTAAATAGAAATAAATTTACAAACAATACCTCATGCGCAAGTAAATCGTTTAGAGTGGCTACTAGCACAGTCCAAACTAAGCCTTCTCTCTCCTTCGCAAGTAAGGCAAGTGAAACTATTATACAAAGCGTCAAGTTAAAGACAAAGTTCGGCGGCAAAAAGTTTGGCAAAATCGCTGCTTTTAATATGTAGTTTATAAATAAAAAAATTAAAAACGCTAATATTTTCATCTTGCTACCTTTTTATTATAAATACATTAGAAACATCTTTTATATCAACTGCCGCTTTTATTTTAATGATCTTCTTAAGATTGGATTCATCGTTAATTACTTCAACTACTTCTCCTAGGTAGATGTTTGCTGGATACTCATCAGATGAACTAGATGTGATTAGCTTGTCGCCAACAAGGACATCGGCATTTGAGTCAAACATGTAGCCTTCGATACTAGAGTCAAAAGTGCCTCCCATAACGCCCGACTCGTTGTTTCTAAGTATATTAAAGCTTACTTTAAACTTATCGTCGTTAAGCGAAATAACTCTGGATGAATCCTTTGATGCGTCAGTAACCTTACCTAATAGGCCTTCGATATATACATTGTTTTGTATCTCAGAAGCGCCTATAACTATGTCACCATCTTTAATACCGTCCTTCGTTCCTTTGTTTATGGTAAATCTCTTATACCATTCATCAGGATCCATGGACGCTATCTTGGCCTTTGTTAAATCATATTTTGTGTTTTGTAGTAAATTGTATTCTTTTTTAAGATAAGATGACTTCATAATAACAGTTTCGAGCTCTCTGTTCTTGTCTTCAAGCACAGTTACTTTGTCTTCAAGCTCTTTAATCTTGCTACTTGTATCATCTTTTGAAAATAAATTTTTAAAGCCATTAGAAATTCTGTTTGCTCCATCATAGAAGAAAGCCGATACCTTACTCATAATATCGCTAGGAGCAGACTCAAGACTATTAAGCCCTTTCTTTTTATTGTTAAGGCTAATAATCAAGACTATGGCTAATAATAAAATTAAAATTGTGAAAAATACTTTATGTTTTTTAATAAAATTCATTCTATCACTCCATGAGATTGTGTTCTTTAAAACTAAAGAATGTATCTCCAATAATTAAATGATCTAATATAGATATACCAATAATTTTCGAGCACTCAACGAGTCTATCTGTTAATAATTTATCCTCGTTTGATGGGCTTGAGTCACCGCTTGGGTGGTTGTGAATAAGTATGCAGCTGCTTGCATTGCACTTTACAAGGTCTCTAAATACATCTCTTGGATGTACTTGTGTTGAGTTTACAGTGCCTTTGGAGACTTCGATTATCTTAATAAGTTTAAGTTTTGTATCAAGTGCAAGAACTATAAACTTTTCTTGAGGCTCGTTCATAAACTCATTTCTATAGGCTTTGTAAACCTTTTTAGGATCGTTTAAGCTTTCTGCTTCATATAGGCTCGATGGTCCTGTAAGTCTCCTAGCTAATTCAAGTGCGGCAATTATTTGACAGGCCTTTGCCTTGCCAATGCCTTTTATCTCAGTAAGGTCCTCTACCTTTAGTGAGGCATAGCCATTGAGGTTATTGAATCTCTTTAAAATTTGTTTAGATAGCTCTATCGCACTATAGCTTGTTGTGCCTGTACCTATGATTATAGCAAGGATCTCAGCTAGTTCAAGTGCTTCTCTTCCGCGGCTGATGAGCTTTTCTCTTGGCCTTTCGTCAAGCTTTATGTCTTGCATCATTAATTTTTTCTCTTCAAAATCATTCATTGATAAAACCTCTGATATTCTTAAATCTATTGATAAAAAGTTCTGCAATTTTAGCTATAAGTACGGATGTAAATGTGCCGATAATCACAAGTATTGGCAGGTATCCGAAGATAACCTTATTTGATAATAATATCGATGCGCATAATATTTGACCAAAATTGTGAAAGAATGCGCCGACTGCACTTACGCCATATATGCTAAAGTACTTATCGAAGTAGCGCTTAAATATATACATAAAGATTACGCTAAGTAAGCCCCCAGTCATTGACATCAAAAATGCGATGATGTTACCAAATTGAAGAAATACTAATAAGTTCTTTATAATGATAATAAATATTGCGTACTTAAATGAGTAGAGATACAAAACTGCTAAAACAGCGATGTTTGCAAGCCCTATTCTAAGCCCTGGTATACTAAACGAAAGTGGTATGAAGTTTTCTATGATGCTTAAAACAACTGCAAATACAGTGAATAAAGCGATGTATATAAAATCTTTAGTCTTCATCATTTAATCACTGCATCCATTTCATCATCATCTTTTTGATCAGTTTTTGATCTTATCTCAATAATCATCCTATTTGGTATACAAACTATACTTTGATTTGTACTACGTATCTTTCCCTGCAAAACGTCTAGCTTGTTAGGACAGTCCGCCTCCAAGACTCTTACGTAGTCTTTAGCTACTTCGATTTTGTTAAAGCCATACTTCGTTTTTAAAGGATATGTATATGTCTCATCTTTAAATTCTAATCTCTTATAGTCTTTGCCATCAACTGAGATGGCGATGTATGTATCATTTGTATTAGGCGCGAAAAATTTATCTTTAATGATAAAGATAAATGAAAATAATATTAAAGATATTATTAAAACGACGTCTAATTTTTTCATATAATAACCTTCTTATTTATCGTTTTAAGGGTATGGCTCTACCATACCCTTAAAGATAATATTGATTAATTTTCTTCTTTGCTAATAGTTTCAGCTACCTTTGCTTCTTCCTTTGCAGGCGCTTCTACTTTTGGAGCCTCTGCCTTAGGTGCTTCAACCTTTGGAGCTACTGGCTTTGGTTTTAAGTTCTCAGCATAAATTGCCTTTGTAGGACATTTTTGTGCACATATAGTACAGTTGATACATCCTTCGTAAACAATGTGAGCTAAATTATTTTCAAAAGCTATAGTATCCTTTGGACAGTTCTTAACGCATATCTTACAGCCGATACAACCTACGCTGCATGCTTCTTTAACTTTCTTGCCCATATTAGTGTTTTTACACTTAACAAATACCTTGCTCTTGTATGGAACCATCTCGATAATTTTCTTTGGACATACTCCAACACAGATTTTACAAGCCTTACATTTATCCTTTAGAACAAATGCAACACCATTTCTCATCTCTATAGCATCGAATGGACATGCTTTAACACAAGATGCACATCCAACGCAGCCAAACTCACATGACTTTGGTCCGCCTGATATTTGTGATGCAAATGAACAGCTTTCTATACCTTTATAATCGTATTTAATTTTTGTTTTATCGCAATCGCCTTGGCACAATACATTGGCAACCATCTTTTCAGAGCTACCTGCATCAACGCCAAGTATTTCAGCTATCTTATTAGCGCATGTTGCTCCACCTACTGGACAAGCAGTAACTGGTGCATCGCCCTTAGCAATTGCATTAGCACAGCCCTCGCAGCCAGGAAAACCGCAAGCGCCACAGTTAGCTCCTGGTAGCGCAGATAATACTTTATCTACAGTTGGATCTAGTTTTACTTCAAAAACTCTTGAAGCTATTGATAGTAAAACAGCGAAAATCAAGCCTATGATACCACAGACTGCTATAGGTATTAAATATACTTCCATAGTGTACCTCCTATACTAAGCCAGAGAAGCCCATGAACGCAATAGACATAAGTCCTGCTGCGATTAATGCAAGAGGCATTCCCTTAAGAGGTTCTGGTACATCAACAAGTTCTAGTTTTTCTCTTAATGATGAAAGTAGTATTAGTGCTAAACCAAAACCTAGTGATGCGCCAATAGCGTTTGTTATTACTTCAAAGATGTTGTATTCACTTTGTATGTTAAGTATTGCAACACCTAGTACCATACAGTTTGTTGTAATAAGTGGTAGGAAAACACCCATCGCTCCATAAAGAGCTGGAGAAATTTTCTTTATAACCATTTCAACAAATTGTACTAGTGATGCTATGATAAGTATAAAAACTATTGTTTGTAAATATCCTAAATTAAATGGATCTAATAATAATTTTTGTACATAATAAGTAATGATTGAAGCAAGTGTTACTACGAATGTAACGGCTACACTCATACCTGTCGCTGTTTCTACTTTACTTGAAACACCTAAAAACGGACAAATTCCTAAGAATTGAGCGAAAACGTAGTTGTTTACAAAGATTGTAGAAATCAAAATCTTAAATATTGTTCCCATCTAGTTTTCCTCCTTCTTCTTTTTCAATAAGTATATGTTAAAGATTGCTACAAATATACCTAGAACAATGAATGCTCCTGGAGGTAGTACGAATAGAGAAGCTCCATGGAATATTTGATTACCCCATATAGAACCTGCGCCTATTAACTCTCTAACAAAACCTAATGCACATATTGCAATAGCATAACCTAAGCCCGATGCTAAGCCGTCAATTATCGAGTAAAAAACATTGTTCTTTGATGCAAAGCTTTCAGCTCTAGCAAGTATCATACAGTTTACTACTATAAGTGGGATAAACAAGCCCAATTGCTTGTACATATCTGGTAAATATGCATGCAATACTAAGTCAATGATAGTAACAAATGTTGCTATGATAACTATATATATAGGTATTCTTATCTTTGAAGGTATTACCTTTCTTAATAAGGATATGAAAAAGTTCGAAAGAATTGTAACTATTAAAACTGCAGCTGCCATTGTAACTGAGTTTTTTAGAGTACTAGAGATGGCAAGTACTGAGCATAGACCAACTAATTGTGATAATATTGTATTATTATCAATCATACCGTTTTTAAATATTTTTGATATTTTCATCTCGCACCTCTACTTTAACTTACTCAAAGTGTCAATTGCTTGATTAACAGCTTCTACAGTTGCTCTTGAAGAAATTGTTGAGCCTGATATAGCTTGTATCTCTTCTCCAGAAGCGCTCTTTGATAAAACTAGTTCTTTGCTTGCATCTTTATCACCAAATTGATCTTTAAACTCATCATGTTCGATTCTATCTCCTAGTGATGGTGTTTCTTTGTGTGATAAAACAAGTATCTTTGTAATTTTATCTTCTGCAATGCCTGTTAATATAACAACGTCTCCGCCATAACCTGATCCAGCAGTTTTGAATGTGTATCCTATAACTGAACCATCTTTTTTCGCTTCGTATATATCTTGAATCTTTTTATTTTCACTCTTTAAGCTTTCAAGTTTTGCTGCATCAAGCTGATCAAAGCTATCAGCATCTGGAATTAATTCTTTGAAAGCAGCTTGAGTTTCTTCATATTCCCTTTGGTCTATGATAGGCTTAGTCAAGCTGTTTGTGTAAGATAAAACTCCGCCAGAGAAAGCTGCAATGATGAATAATATTAAACCAAGTTTTAATGTTTCTTTCATTTGCTCTTAACCTCCCCAAATACCTTAGGTGTAGTTAATGACTCGATTAATGGTGTTGCAGTGTTCATAAGTATGATTGCATATGAAACACCTTCTGCCATACCGCCATATATTCTGATTATAGCAGTGATTAGACCGCAGCCTATAGCAAATATGATTCTACCATTAGGTGTTACAGGACATGTAACGAAGTCTGTTGCCATGAAGAAGGCTCCTAGTATAAGTCCTCCACCAAGTATATGGTATGGCAATAAGCTTATGTCGACACCAAATGCTAGTAATAATATTGCTGTAGTTAAAATATATAAGCAAGGTATTTTCCAATCAATAACTTTCTTTACTATTAAGTAGATTCCGCCAAGAATCAATAGTATAGAACATGTTTCACCTATAACTCCACCGATGTTACCAATTGCCATGTCCATAAGTGATGGCAATTCAGCTGTTGTACCTGCCTTCATTAGTTGAAGTGGTGTAGCTGATGCTACTCCGTCAGGTGTGATGTAATTAGTTATAAGTCCTGGCCAAGATGCCATGATAGCAGCTCTTGCTCCAAGTGCTGGGTTCATAAAGTTTGAACCGATTCCACCGAAGATTTGTTTTACTATGCATATAGCAAAGAAACCGCCAAATACTGGCATCCACCATGGTGCACTTGCTGGTAAGTTAAATGCTAATAAAATTCCTGTGATTACAGCTGATAAATCGCTAACTGTAACTTTCTTTTTAAATAGCTTTTGCATAAGTACTTCTGCTACAACGCATGAAGCTACTGATACTACTGTTAGCATTAAAGCGTTCATACCGAAAAAGTAGATACTTGCTGCTAAAGCTGGTAGTAATGCTATGATAACGTCTAGCATCATCTTTTGAGTAGTATCCTTAGAACGCAAATATGGAGCTAAGCTTACTCTGTAAAGCTTTTCTTCTTGTAAATTTTTATTTGTTTCCATATTTCCCTCCTATCTAGATCTTCTTAGAGATTGTTTTATCTCTCTCTTTGCTACTGAAATTCTTTCAGCTAAGAATCTCTTTGCAGGACAAACATATGAACAAGATCCGCATACAATACAGCTTTGAGCGTTGTATTTGTCGCACATCTTAAGGTTGCCTAGCTCTTGATATCTTGAAATATAAAGTGGCATTAAGTGTACTGGACAAGCTTCTACGCACTTACCGCATTTTATGCATTGGCTTTCTTCTTCATCTTTGTAGTCGTTATCAGTTAATAGGATTATACCTGATGTATTCTTTGATATAGGTGTATCTAATGAATATTGAGCAACACCTGTCATTGGTCCACCAACAATAACTTTTGTAACATCGCCATTAAAACCGCCAGCTTGTTCAACTAGATCTCTAATAGATGTTCCAACATATGCGTTGATGTTCTTAGGTGTTTTTACTCCGTTACCTGTAACTGTAACTACTCTCTTATGTGATACGTGACCAAATGTTACTGCATCGTAGATAGCTACGAAGGTACCAACATTACTTACAAATGTATTAACATTCTTAGTTCTTCCTCCTTGAGGAACTTTTCTACCTAAGATAGAGTCAACCATTCTATAAGCGTCCCCTTGAGGGAATTTAGTTTTAAGTACTGCTACTTTGATGAACTTGTCATCTTTTAATTTTTCTTCTAGTAGGTCAATAGCGTCTTGTTTATTATCTTCAATTCCTATGTAAGCACTGCTAACATTAAGATATTTCATAACTATCCTAAGGCCGCCTATCATTCTGTCTGAATATTCAAGCATCATTCTGTGGTCACATGTCAAGAACGGCTCGCATTCAGCAGCATTGATGATTATAGTGTCTATGGTGCCATCATCAGACGATTGTAATTTTGCAAATGATGGGAACGCTCCTCCACCCATGCCTATAATTCCTGCTTCTTTAATTAGTTCGATGATTTTTTCTTTAGATAAGTTTCTAAAGTCACCGTAACCTTCCATTAAAAGTTCACTACTGTTTGGATTGCCTAGAGCTTCTAATTCTTCATCACTTGCTTTTTCAATAGTGATTGAATTAACTAACCAACCTCCTGTAGTGTAAACTTTGCCAATATCTCTAACTATACCAGAAATACTTGCATGAACAGGAGCAAATAAAGATGCATCGCTATCACCAATCTTTTGGCCTTCTCTAACGAAGTCGCCTTTTTTAACAAGCGTCGTACATTCAGCACCAACGTGTTGATTTAGTGGTATAACAACTTTAGTAGGCTCTTTTTGCTCTTCAATAGCTTGTTTTTCTGATAATTCCTTATACTCAGGCATATGAACGCCTCCAGTAAAGGTTTTAAGTATTGACATAAAATCACCCCATTTCACAAATAAATATTATAACATTAAATTCGAATAATATCAAGACTTTGCGCTCACAATAATTAAATCTTTTATCTTCGAATAAAGGTTTTGAAAATTAATCTTGCCATCAAATATCATATTCTCTTTAAATATTAAAGCATTCTTCTCATAACCAAGTGGTATATATATCTTCTCGTCTTGAAGATAGTTGTTTAATTCTTTGTATTCTACCTTATTAGTATATAGCCTGTTAATTAATTCTTCATATCTATCGTCAGCGTAGCCCATAAAGTTATTAGCGGACCTATTTGAAAACATATAGCTTAGATCAAAGGCGTTGTTAACTAGGTACTCACCCACATAGATGTCATAGTTCTCATTAAAGCTAATCTCGCTCGCATCCTTTGCAAGCATCTCTACTTTAAAACCAGCATTGTCAAGCTGTGTGTAAATAATATTTGCAATCGCTCTTTTCTTCGCGTCATTTTTATTATATAGTATGCTTAGCTTAATAAGCTTATTATTTTCATCGACGTACTGATGATTTTCGTTCTTCTTTATACTTAGCTTAGATAGATCCTCTTTTTCTTTTATATCGTGAAGACCAAAAATTGATTCTTCAGGATAAAAGCCTTGGCATAAAGCTAAATTGCTTGAGAAAACCTCTTTATTGATCAGTTCCTTATTTATGCTAGCTTCAACTAGCTTTCTTAAGTCAATTGATGGCTTCTTCTTATGGTTAAAGCCAATATAATAAAGCTTATTCGATGGAAATTCGATTACAGAATACTTTGAGCTGTTTAAAAATGCTGAGTAATTTGAATCAAAAGCCGTATATATATCAAGCTTACCCGTTTCGAATATGCCCTCAATATTAGCAGGGTTCTCTATAACTATGCCTGTAACTGTGTCAATGGATGCTTGACCATTGAAATAAGACTTGTTTTTCTCTAAGATAAGCAATTTATTGTTTTCATATGACTTAAATTTGAATGGTCCTGTGCCATTAGGCGTGTAATTGTTGTAGTCATCTGTTGCTGATATGATAGGAAAAGTTAATTTATACAAATTATTTTGACTTGCACTTGCAAATTTAACTTCTACACTATTATTATCAAGTCTATTGATAGTAAAATTTGCTGATCCATTAAAAATTTTATTTCCTTCATCATTTATCAAATTATAATAAAAGGACCTATCCTTATTATTTAAGATATAATTATATGAAAAGATAACATCATCCGCGCTTAAAACTTTGCCGTTATGAAATTTAACGCCCTCTCTTAACTTGATTCTATAAGTCCTCTCATCTACTTTTTCTACTGAGCTTGCTAGCAGATTGTTTAATGAAGAATCATCATTGATCTCTAAAAGGCTTGAGTAAATAAGGTCTTTAAAGTAATAATAGTATAGGTTGTCATTAAGTATAGGATTAAATGTCTTAAATGGTGTTAAAGGCAGATTGATATTGCCCCCTTGTGACACTAGATAAGCTTCACTCGCCTCGTTTTGTGCGCCTTCATTATCATCAGTTTTCTTGCAAGAAATTAGACTTAAGCAAAGCACTAATACTAATATTAATAATATTTTCTTCTTCATTTGCTAAAATCCTCCAAGATACTTGAAAGCCCATCTAGAAAAATTCCGTACTTATCCATAAAGTTAATGATATTTCTCGTTAATTTAATTTCTCTAACATATTTCCTTGTCTCTTCGAAATCTACATAATTTTCCATTTCTTTTTTATTGTAGCCTTCGGCATTGATCCAGCGCTTAGCATTTTCAGGGCCAGCGTTGTATGCTAGGAGCGCATGCTCTTCATCTGTGTCCATGACCTTCATTAAGTATGACAAATAATATGTCCCTAGCCTTATATTGTTATCAGCAGCCTCTATCCTGTAATCGTCTATGTTTAGCTTGTCCATAAGCCACATGGCTGTCGATGGCATAAGCTGCATAAGACCTATAGCACCTTTTGATGAAACCGCCGTCTCCTTAAAGCGTGACTCCTTAAATATAACCGCCTTGACAAGAGATTTATCAACGCCGTATTCAGTCGAATACTTTTCTATGATATCATCATACTTTCTAGGTATAAAATGTAGATAAACTAGTTCAATAACAAAAATTATTAAGAATAGTTTTATTAAAAATTTAATTAGCTTCTTCATTTATTCTCTCCAAAGTTTTCAAGACCTCTTTTTTTAGCTTAAAATGAGTAGAATTGTTCACTATAATGTAATCAGCTAATTTAGCCTTCTCATCATTCGTAACGCGCGTGTCTATCCTTGACACAGCCTCTTCTTTAGCAATTTTGTTTCTATTCATAAGTCTTTCAACTTGTATATCTTTATCAATATCTACAAAGATAATGCCTTTTATCTCAATATTTGCATCAATAAAATATTTTTGCGCTTCAAAAAATAGCGGCACTTCAATAAAATTAATGCCATCTACAAGCATATCTTTGATTTTTTTATAAACAAGAGGATGCACAAAGGCTTCCACCTTTTCTTTAAAGGCAGCATCTGTAAATATAGCGCATCTAATCTTGTCTTTATCAAGCTTTAAGCCATCGGCAAAATATTCTTCACCTAGTAGCTCTTTAAAGCTCTTTAAAAATTCTTCATCCTTATATAGCTCCTTCACAACATCATCCGCGCTGATCGTCATGTATCCTTCATCAGCAATGATTTGTAATACAGATGACTTTCCTGAAGCAATGGAGCCAGTCAAAATATAATTATTTTGCATCGTACCAATTATCCGCTTGATTGATATCAACTTTTAGATCCATATCAAGGCCATCAATATTTTCCATTAGATCCTTGATTATGTCTTTAACTCTATCCGATTCTTTTTTCTTTACTTCAACAACGATTTCGTCGTGAACAGTTACAATTATATGAGCATCTATATCTTCTTCTCTAAATTTATTGAATATCTTAACTATGGCAATCTTAATTATGTCCGCACTAGTGCCTTGTATAGGCATATTAAGCGCAACTCTCTCGCCAAAAGCTCTTATATTGTAATTTGAATTTTGAAGCTCTGGTATATTTCTTCTTCTATTGAAAAGCGTCTTTACATAGCCATCTTCTTTAGCTTTTTCTACCACGTCATTCATATACTTGTGAACGCCTGAGAACTTTTCAAAGTAATTATCGATGTATTCTTTTGCTTCTTTTCTTGAAATCCCTAAGTCTTGTGACAATGAATAGTCGCTTATACCATAAACAATGCCGAAGTTAACAGCCTTTGCTCTACTTCTGTGCTCACTATCAACCTCGTCAAATGGAATACCAAAGACCTCCGAAGCTGTCTTTCTGTGTATATCTAAGCCCTCTTCAAAAGCATGAAGCATCTTTTCATCATTGGCAATGTAGGCAAGTATCCTTAGCTCGATTTGTGAGTAGTCGCTATCAAGCAGTGTGTAGCCGTCCTCGCTCACAAAGGCTTTTCTAATCTTTCTACCAGCCTCAGTCCTTATAGGAATGTTTTGAAGGTTTGGATCTTGCGATGAAATCCTTCCAGTAGCTGTATTTGTTTGATTAAAGTAGGAGTGTATCCTGCCAGTCTCGTCAATTAGGTCCTTAAGACTGTCAATATATGTTGATTTAAGCTTTTGATAAGTTCTGTACTCTACGATTTGATCCGCAATTGGATGCTTATTTGAAAGCTTCTCCAAAACCTCAGCATCAGTCGAATAGCCTGTCTTAGTCTTTTTGATAGGCTTAATGCCAAGCTTATCAAATAGTATTTCACTTAGCTTCTTAGGTGAATTTACATTAAATTCTTCACCTGCAAGGCTAAATATAATTCTTTCCTTTTCCTTAATAAATTCGTCGTATTCCTCTCCAAGCCTTATCAATTCATCTCTATCAACCTTAAAGCCTGTAAATTCCATATCTGCCAAAGCTTCACTAAGCGGAAGCTCTATATCGTAGAAAAGAGTTTTTTCGTCTAGATTGTCAATCTTTTCCTTTAATATTGGATAAACATCTTTTATAGTCTTTATCTCATTACTTAAGACTTCGCTTGCCACATCCATGTCAATTGCTGAAACCACTTTAGTCCTAATTTTTTCCTTCTTATATATATCGTCAAATGAATTTATTTGTCTTTGCAAATAGTCCATAGCCATGTTTTGTATGCTATAGTTTGACTTGTTTGAATCAATTAAATAGTAGGCGATGGCTGTGTCAAAGGCAAAATTTTTAATCGATATACCTTCTTTTTGCGCTAAGACATAAGCCTTTTTGATATCGTGTGAAATCTTTTTAATATTTTCATCTTCTAAAATATTTTTAATGCAAGATAAATTATCAGTTTTAATAATATAAATTTTGTCTAGAATAAAACTAATATATAAAATATCTGAAGTGAAGTATTTATCTGTATCAGTAGTGATGTTAAAGATGAATTCATCCTTTATTTTATCAAGAGCTTTTAAATTATCTTCATCAAGTATTTCTACTTCTAAATTATTTTCTGCTACTTCAATTTTTTTACTGTCTTCTAAAGAGTTAAGTCTAGAATTTAGTTCTAATTCTTCAAAAATTTCTCTAAGCGCATCATTGTTAGCATCATTTATTTTATAATCATCGATATCCATAGATATATCAACATCTTTAACTATAGTCGCAAGCTTTTTAGATAGAAAGGCCATGTCCTTGCCATCTTTTATCCTTTGATTAGTCTTATTGTCTTTAAGCTCGTCAATATGCTCATAAAGATTTTCTATAGTTCTGTACTCACTAAGTATCTTTAAAGCAGTCTTCTCCCCAATGCCATAAATACCAGGGATATTATCAGATTGATCGCCCATAAGAGCCTTCAAGTCGATAAATTCGTCGGGGCTTAGTCCATAAACCTCGTCCATCTTTTCTATATTATATGTATCAAACTCACTTACGCCCCTCTTAGTGATGATAACGTCTGTATCGTCCTTAATTAGCTGTAAGTAGTCCTTGTCACCTGTTATAAGCACTTTCTTAACGTTCTTATCATCAATCATAGTTAAAGTGCCTGCAAGGTCGTCCGCCTCAAAGCCAGCCTTGTCCAAAACCTTAATGCCCATCTTAGTAAGTATGTCTTTAAGTATTGGGAATTGAACGCTTAGCTCATCAGGAAACTTCATTCTATTGCCTTTATAATCATCATAGATATCTTTTCTAAAAGTTTTTTCTTTTCTATCAAAGACCACGCAGATGTATTTTGGATCGTAGTCAGCCTTAATCTTGTCAAGCATGTTTAAAAAGCCATAGATACCGTTAGTAAATATGCCTTTCTTGTTACTCAATAATCTAATTGCATAAAAAGCTCTGTTAAGTAAGCTTGAACCGTCTATAATTACAAAATTTTCCACTATCATCACCTGCTAATATCTTAACATTAAATGAGGTATTTGTCAATTAATTAGAATCACAAATACATTGATTTATAAGCTTATTAATACTTGTGAGCATAAAAAAAGAAACGTGCAATAACACGTTTCTTCGTGGTGGACCATTAGGGACTCGAACCCTAGACCCACTGATTAAGAGTCAGTTGCTCTACCACCTGAGCTAATGGTCCAAAACTACCTTACTATTATACAACAAGAATTCTAAATTGTAAAGGGTTTTTTAAAAAATTCTTAAAAAAATTTAATTTAGTTAAAAGAGACAATAAGGTCTCTTCTAACTAAACAGCCTTATTTAACTTATGAGTTAATCTACTCATTTTTCTAGCTACTTTATTCTTGTGGAATAAGTTTCTTTGTTCTGCTTTCTTTAATTTTTTATCTATAACTTTAAGTACTTCTCTAGCTTCATCTGTTTTGCCTTCGTTAACCAATAATTCAAATCTCTTTATAAGGTTCTTAAGCTCAGTCTTTCTAGATTTATTTACTAAAGTTTTATTTTTACTAACTGATATTCTTTTCTTCGCAGATTTAATGTTTGCCAATAATCTCACCTCCAAATTTCATAACATTGATATTTTACCATAAATTTATAGAAATAGCAAGACTTTTTTTAAATTTTCTTTATTTTTTCTAAAAAATGTCTTAATATTATAAAATACTTGTAAAATAGCTTTAATTATGCTATAATAAATAAGTCTGGGGGTAGATGAGTCCTGGTGGGCTCTCCGGTCTTCAAAACCGTGCATGTGGGGTTTGTAGCTTCATAGGTGTGTTCGATTCGCACATACTCCCGCCATATATGATCAAACTAGTTTTAGTTTGATCTTTTTTATTGTTTATCTCTCCCATATGTATTATAATATAGATATGAAGGAGTGATTCAATGAGTAAAATACTGAATTTTAAAAATAAAAACGACAATCAAAATGCAAAAGAAAATAAATCATATACAAAAACCATTGCTACTAAGCCTTATAGTTTCACTTACGCTAATTATAAGAGTGGACTTATCCTTTCTTATATATATATAAATGACAAGTCTTATGAGGTGAAGAGCTATTACGAAGCGTATGAGCTTATGCTTAAGATTCTTTCTCATGATTATGGTGAGGCTATATTAAAATATTTTGATGAAAATGCCTTAAGTTCTGCTAAGAGCTCTGACTTTACTAGGCCTTATAAGTTTATAAATGTCTATATTGAAACAAAGCTTGAAACGAAAAAGCTGCTTAAGCTAATGGATGAGCTAGCCAAACTTTGCGGCGTTAATTACTATCTATTATCAAATAAAAAGAAACTTAAGATTAATAGCGCAAACGAAAGATATATCTCCTGGCTAAGTTACTCTAGCATTAGCACAGAGGATGATGCGGCTCTTAAAAAGATGAGTGAAGATGAAATTAAAAACAATTTTGCGAGTGATCTTGTCTTTGGAACGGCTGGCCTAAGGGGTAAGCTTGGTCTTGGCACTAATATGATGAACGTCTATACAGTAAAGCTCGCTGCAAAAGCCATTGCCCTAGTCCTTAAAGAGAAATTTGATTCACCATCTGTAGTCATTGGCTACGATACAAGGCATATGTCACACGATTTTGCTCATCTTAGCAAAAATATCTTCACAAAGGAAGGCATAAAGGTATACCTCTTTGATGAGGCTCTGCCAACGCCTTTTGTGAGTTACGGCATAAGGCATTACAAGGCCTCCGCCGGGGTTATGGTGACTGCGAGCCACAATCCAAAGGATTACAACGGCTACAAGGTCTACAATGAGCACGGATCTCAAATACTTGAGGAGATGGCTGAGCTTGTGCAAAGCAAAATGAAGTCTGTAAACTTCGATAAAATTTCTATTACTGAAAAAGATGATAAATATCTAAAAATGATTGACGATGAATTTTTTGCTTCATATTACAAGGACCTCTACTCTATCAAAATGGATGTAGACGTAGATAAAGATATGAATTTCGTCTACACACCTCTTAATGGTACTGGTCTTAAACCAATTGTCAAAGTGATTAAGGACTTTGGCTTTAAAAATTATCACATACCTAAAATTCAAGAGCATCCTGATCCTGACTTTACTAGCTGCCCTTACCCTAATCCAGAGTTTAAAGAAGCTTTTAATGAGGCAAAAAAGCTTGCTAAAGAAAAAAATGCTGACGTGATATTTGCAAGCGACCCTGACTGCGACAGAATTAACATGGCTGTTAGAAAAGATGATGAATATGTGATTTTGGATGGCAACAGAGTTGGCGCGCTTATGCTTGACTTCATTCTTAGTCATAGCAAGCCCGCAAAGACTTCGTATCTAGTTAAGTCCATCGTCACATCGGATTTTGCAAAAGCCATTGCCGAGGATCATGGTCTTGAGTCCGCCGACGTTTTGACTGGCTTTAAGAATATCTGTAAGCTTGCTAATGACTTTGAAAATGTGAGTGACAAGCACTTTTTCTTTGGCTTTGAAGAGAGCATCGGCTATGTCTATAGAGATTTTGTAAGAGACAAAGACGCTGTTAACGCCTTCATGGTGCTTATTCAAATGACTGCTTATTATAAAAAGCAAAATATAAATATCTTGGATCATTTAAATAGTCTTTACGAAAAGTATGGCTACTTCGTTCAAGCGCAAGAGTCCATAGTCTTCGATGGCCTTGATGGCAAGGAGAAGATGGCTAAAATTATGGATAAGTTCAGAAAAAATTACAAGACGGGGATCGATGGACTTAAATTTATTAAGAGAGTTGACTACTTAAATGATGATACTGGTCTTGACAAGTCAAATGTGCTTAAATACTACATCGATGATTACTCATGGATAGCGATTAGGCCATCGGGCACTGAGCCAAAGATTAAGTTTTATTTCTCGATAAGAACGAAAAATGAAGCTGAGGCAAAAAAAGAATTAGATAGAATTAAAAATATCGTTTTAGAAAAAATTAAATAATTTCGCATTATAAATGGCTATGAAATCAATCATAGCCACAGACTGTTGACAAAGTAGGCATATTTTTTAAAAATTATGCCTACTTTTTTTGCTTAAAACCTCTTAAAATACACATTTGTTGGGTATATATAAGACATAGAAGG